>JBIKND010000038.1:0-23468 GCA_044358905.1 Pirellulales bacterium
TGTAGCACCGGCTCAGGGGCGGCAAAAGTCTCCTCGCTGTGGCCGCGGCGGCCACACGCTCGTCGAGCGTTCGCCGACCCCTTTGCCTACCCGTCGCAAACCGCAAACTCGTCGCTTCCGCAAAACGAAATGCGCTGTAACGGTGGGCCGTTGCTCAACGGTCGTCGCCCTGAAACACGGAGTCGAGCGTCGGCAGGGCGGGCTTTGCCTGCACCGGCACGGCGTCCGCCGACGGCGCGACCTCGGCATTCGTGGTCTTCGACCGCTTGCGTGCCAGTGCCGCGTCGATGGGGTCGGTGAGTCTGCCGGCGATGTCCCTGTAGATGCCCGACGCATGGGCCTGCAGCGCCTCGGCCTGCTCAGCGGGGAACGCGTCTGCAGCCTCGGACAGCTTCCACCACTCGTTGGCCAGTTTGAGGCGGTCGGTCGCTGCGACCCGGGGCTCCTTGGCCAGCGCGACCTCCCGCGTGGCGAGGTTTCGCAGGCTCTCGTCGCGGCCCCGGGCGAGCATGGCCAGCCCGGCCGGCCATTCGCGTTTCACGAAGCACAGATAGCGGCCCACGATTTCGGCGGCCTCGGCGTCGTCCGGGAAGGCGGCCAGTTTGTCCCGTGCGGTGGTGTACTCGAAGGCCTGTCGCCGCCGCTCGCGGACGGCTTTTTGGAGGGTGGTGGCCTCGGCCTGGAGTTTTGCGGCGACGAGCGTGGGTGGGGGCTCGCGTTTCCGGCGGCTCTCCGCCGCGCGGATCTTCTCGTCTTTCTCGATCGACTTGGCGATCGACTCGGAAAGGTCCGCGGCGGCGGCGGCAAGATCGAAGCGGTCCGCGGCGACGGCGCGGCGGGCCGTCTCGATGACGTGCTCGAAGAGGAGTGCGTCGGGGCGGACGTCTTCGGCACGGGCCACGCGGGAGAGAAGCGCGTGCCTCGATGCGAGGGCGTCCACGTCGAAGATCGCAGCCCGCCGGGCGACGATGTCGAGCGCCGCGGTCGTCGAACGGGCCTCGAGCGCCAGCCTCTCCGCCAGCACCAAGAGCGCGAACTTGCGGGCCGGGTCGGTGGTCTTGTCGGCCGTGTCGCGGAACGTGCGGATGGCCGCCTCGGGACGCGCGCCCGCCGAAGTGATCGTTTCCTCGTAGGCCTGGTTGATCAGTTCCAAGGCCTCGTCCACGGCGGACTGGTCCGGCACGGCCAGCCGTTTCGCAGGTGGACCGGGCGGAGCCGGCTGCGGCTGCTTCTCCTCCGAGCGATTGTCCTCTGGCCGAGCGTCCGGCTTCGCCGGTTTATCGAACGGAGTCGGCGCCGCGTTCTCGAGATCCTCCGTCGTCGGATTGAGCAGATTTTCCAGCGTCGGAGGCCCCGTCTGGAGGGCCACGCAGGTCGCCGGGAAGGCACCCACGAGGAGCCAGCAGCCGAGGCGGGGCAGAACTTTATGAAAGACCATTCGAAACAGGCGACGGGCGGGCAAAAATTGGAGCGAATGAATATTCGCAGGGTAGGGGCATTTTTCTTCCAGCACAAGTCTCGGGGCCGGTTTTCAGCGGCTTGCGCCCGCTGGACGGCGACGCTGTACCATCCGGCTATGAGGCCGGCGGAGCGAGCAAACTTCGATCAGGAACGCGAGTCACACCAGCCTGACGACGCCCGCGCCGGCCCGTCTTTCCGGATCGATTTCCTCCTGCGGGGAGTTCTCGTCGCCACCCAGGTCGCCACGGTGCTGCTGACATGGCGAATATGGGAGCCGCGGTCGCATCCCCCCATGCTGCCGTTGCTCGACCTGCCCGCTGTGCACGCGGGCTGGCCGATGCTGGCGAGCCTGGCCGTGGCCCTCGGTTGGCCACGCGTCGGCGTGCCGCTGCACTCGCTCGTGCTCGCGATCGCGATCGTCGCGGACCAGTCGCGGATGCAGCCCCACGTCATCTCGCTGGCGACGCTCCTCTGGGGCACCACCGGACGGCCCGGCGGCCTGGTGGTCGCCCGTGCGGGCCTCGCGTCGCTCTGGACGTTTGCCGGCATCCACAAACTGACGTCGCCAGCCTATTACACGTTGAGCGGCGCGTGGCTGCTGCGGGCCGTGTGGCCCGACGGGCCCGCATGGCTCGGCCCCACCCTGGCCGCGGCCGTCGCCGTCAGCGAGGTGTTCCTCGGGCTGGGCTGCTTCGCGCCGCGACTGCGGAAGACGGTCGCCACGGTCGCGGTCGTGTTTCATCTGGCGACGTTCGCGGTGCTCGCGTTTCGGCTGCAGTGGGATGCGCCGGTCTGGCCGTGGAACCTCGCGCTGGCGGCCGCCGGGCCGGGCTTGGTGATGCCGTGGCGCGGGCTCGGGCTGGGCGGCGAATGGACTCTGGCGGGCAGGCCGGCCCGCATCGCCGCCGCCGTGCTTCTCCTCATGCCGGCCGGCTACTGGCTGGGCGTCGTCGATGCCTTCCTCGCCCACTGCGTCTACGCCGACAACCGCCCCAAGGCCTACGTCTGCACGCCTTTCTCCCGCACCGACCTGGAGCGCACCTGCCTGCGGCTCGGCGTGGTGTTGCCCCCGGCACACCGCCTCTACGGGCCGTTCTTTCGGGGCATCGGGCGACCCGGCGAGTGGCTGGAGATCGAAGACCCGCGGTGGATCGCCAGGGTGCGCGGCTTCGCCCGGCGGACGATCCGCTGGGACGACCTCAACGCAGCGACGCCCGCCGGGCAGGGCTCGCCGCCGTGATGCTGCCGGTATCATCGATCGGCACCCCGCGCCGCCGCCCCTGGCTTTCATGACGACTCCCAGCCGCCTGCCCAACGATCTGCCCGTCGCCGCCGTGCTCGACCGCGCGGTGGCCGCGGCGCGGCACGGGGCCGTCGTCGTGACGGCCCCTCCGGGCTCGGGCAAGACGATGCTCGTGCCCGCGGCGCTCCTCGACGACCTGCCCCCGCCGTTCCGAGTGGTGCTGCTCCAGCCGCGGCGTCTGGCCGCCCGCGCCGTTGCTGCGCAGATCGCCCGGCTGCGGGGCGCCACCCTCGGTGGCGAGGTGGGCTACCAGGTGCGGTTCGACGCCCGCGTGGGACGCGACACTCGGCTGATCGTGGAGACGACCGGCATCATGCTGCGACGGCTGCTCGACGACATCGCGCTCGAGGGCATCGGGGCGGTGGTTCTCGACGAGTTTCACGAGCGGACCGTCGAAATGGACCTGGTGCTCGGGCTGCTCGTGCGGCTCCGACAGACGGTGCGGCCCGACCTGCGGATCGCGGTCATGAGCGCCACGCTGGCCGCGGAGCCGGTGGCGAGGATGCTGGGCACGGGCGGCAACGCCTGCCCGATCGTGTCGGCGACGGGGCGGATGTTTCCCGTCGAAACCCGCTATCTCAAGCACGGCGACCGGCGCGATCTCGTCGAGCTCGTGGCCACAGCCGTTCCCGAGGCCGTGCGGGGCACCACCGGACACGTGCTCGTCTTTCTCCCCGGCGTGGGCGAGATCATGCGCTGCGAACGGGAACTGGCGCCGGCCCTGGAGCGACAGGGGCACTCCGTGATGACGCTGTTCGGAGACCTGCCTCCCGAGCAGCAGGATCGTGTGCTCGAGGAGACGGGGCGTCGCAAGGTGATTCTGGCGACGAATGTCGCCGAGACGTCGCTCACGATTCCCGGCGTGACCGCGGTGGTCGACTCGGGGCTCGCGCGGCAGCTGCGGGTGACGCATGCCACGGGGCTGCCCCGCTTGGAACTCGTGCCCATTTCGAAGGCCGCCGCGGATCAGCGGGCGGGCCGCGCCGGCCGCACCGCTGCCGGCATCTGCTGGCGGCTGTGGGACGAGGCGGCCCACCACCACCGCCGCGACTCCGAGCCACCCGAAGCCGTCCGTGGCGATCTCGCCGGACCTCTGCTCCAGCTCCTCACGATCGGAGAGGCGGCGGACTTTCCCTGGCTCGATGCGCCGCCCCCGGAGGCTCTCGATGCAGCCTCGCGACTGCTGCGACAACTCGGGGCGCTGGAGACGGATGGCGGGGCGGATCGCGTCACGCCGCTGGGGCGCGAACTGTCGCGGGTGCCCGCCCATCCGCGGCTCGGGCGACTCCTCCTCGCCGGGGCCGCCCGGGGCGTGCTCCGCGAGACGGCGATTGCGGCCGCGTTGCTTTCCGAGCGGGATCCGTTTCGGCCGGCACGGCACACGGGCGGCCCGCGGGACCGGATCACCGTGCGGACACGATCCGACGTCGTCGACCGGGTGGCGGCCTTGCAGGCGTTTCACGCCGGCCTCGATTCCGGCGACCCAAACCTCGAAGTGCATCCCGGCGGCGGCGGCAACGTGCTTCGCGTGGCCGAGCAGTTGTATCGCATCGTCGAGCCTTGCTCGCCGCGGGCCGCCGATCCGCAGACGAGCCTGATGCGGGCGCTGTTGGAGGCGTTTCCGGACCGCGTCACGCGACTGCGGCCGGGTGCCCAGGACCGCGGCACCATGGTGGGCGGCCGCGGCGTGCGGCTCGACGCCGGGTCGCGCGTCCGCGGCGAGCCGCTGTTCCTCGCGATCGACATCGACGACGCCGCGGGCGAGGCCGGCGCGCGGCAGGCGTCGGCCATCGAGCGGAGCTGGCTCGACGAGGGGGGCTTGGCGGCGGCGAACCTCCGCGTGGGCGACGAGATCGTCTTCCATCCATCACGACGTCAGGTCGAGGCCCGCCGGCGGACGGCGTGGATGGACCTCGTGCTCGACGAGACGCCGATCGCGATCGCCGACGCCGATGCCGCGGCTGCCGTGCTCGCCCGCGAGGCCGCCACGCAGTGGGACCGCGTCGCCCCCGCCGCCGACACGGCCGCGGGCGGATTTCTCGCCCGCATTCGCTGGCTCGCGACGACGATGCCGGACCTCGATCTGCCAACGCTCGACGACTCGACCCTCAAAGCCATGCTGCCCGACGTCTGCGGCGGCCTGCGGACGCTCGAGGAGGTGCGCACGGCGGACTGGCTCTCGCGCCTGCAGGGCGTCGTCGGCTTCGACCGCCTGCGCGACATCGAGACGTTGGCGCCGCCGCAGCTCGAACTGCCCACCGGCAAGCGGCATCGGCTGGTCTACGACGGCGCCGGGCCGCCCATCCTCGCCGTCCGGATCCAGGAACTGTTCGGCGTCGGCGAAACGCCGCGGATCGCGGGCGGACGCGTGCCGGTGCTGCTCCATCTGTTGGGCCCGAACCACCGGCCGCAGCAGGTCACGGCCGATCTGGCCGGCTTCTGGGCCAACACCTACCCCAAGGTCCGCCAGGAGCTTCGGCGGCGGTACCCCAAGCACGCGTGGCCCGACGATCCCCGAGCGGTCGCAGCGCGCAAAACCTGACCGGTCAACCCTCCGGCGGGCATTTTTCCCCGCTCGAATCCCCGCGAGCTTCCGGCTGCACCGGACGCTCGCGACGCGCCGTCCATGCACGCGATGTCGAATCTGCCGTGGCTGCGGCGGGCCTCCCGGCGGATCAAGCCCCGGGGCAAGCCCCGACGATCAACCCTCCCTGGGTGAGCCCCCGTCGGCAGTGTGCCGTCGCCCGCCTGAGCCCGAGTGCCTTTTCCCGAGGAGTCCTTCCCATGAGTCGCATCGTCTTCGTGATCGCCGTCGTGTCGACCCTGTTCATCGGTGGTGCCGCGTCCGCCAACCAGATCCGTAACGGCCAGCAGGTGCAGGCCGCCCGCAAGGGTCCGGTCGCCAAGCTCGTCGAACTCGAGCGTCGCAAGAACGAGTGGCTCCGCGAGAAGTTCCTCAACCGGTAGTCCGCGTCGATCTCGTCACAGCCGCGCGAGGATCGAGCGGACGATGGCGTCCGGATCCGCGGCCACGTCGACGACGATCGGCCGCTCATCCGGAGCGGGTTTCTCCAACAACGCCAATTGGCTGTCGAGCAGCGTGGCCGGCATGAAGTGGCCGGCCCGCTGCTCGACTCGCTTTTTGACGACGCCGCTCGGGTCGTCGAGGTGCACGAGGCGGATCAGCGGGTGCGGCAGACCGAGCCGGTCACGGTAGCGACGAGCCAGGGCGGAGCAGGCGAGCACGACGTCGCCCCCGCCATCGACCGCTTCGCGAAGGGCCACGGCCAGAGCGTCCAGCCACGGCCGGCGGTCCTCGTCGGTGAGCGGCACGCCGGACCGCATCTTGGCGACGTTGGCGGCCGGGTGGAAGTCGTCGGCATCGCGGAACGTCGAGCCGAGAGCGGCAGCCAGGCGTCTTCCGACTTCCGTCTTGCCCGCACCGCTGACCCCCATCACGACCACCGCACGCGGCCGGGCGGGGTGAGGGTCGGGTTGGGAGGCGACATCGGACATGCCACCATGATACCGCCGAAAGTCTCGCCCCCTGGAGCGGCGGTCTCCGACCGCCGACCCGCGCAATTCGATTTGCCCCGCTTCTGTAGCGGCGGTCTCCGACCGCCGACATGGCCCGGTGTTTGACAGGCATACCAACGACGGTCAGAGACCGCCGCTCCAGCAAGGCACGACGGTCAGAGACCGCCGCTACAATCGCGGCGAGGACGAGACGGCGCATGCAACCTGAGACGCGCGACTGGGTCGAGGGCTTGGCCGCGATCGCGGGCGAACGCCGCCGCGCGCATCCGGTGCGGCAGGCGGAATCGCCCGCGGCAGCGGCCGCCGAGCGAGCGATCCTCGCGGCGCACCTGGTGTCCTGGCTCGACGACTGGTCGGCGCTCATGGAGGCCCGACGCTGTTTGGTCGCCGAGGAGCCGGGGGCGGGCCGCGACCCTGATCCGGTCGTGGTGCTGACGACGTCGGCCGTCGGCATCGAGGCGGCCGAGGCGTTGCTCGCGGGGGGGCATCCGGTCGCGGCCGCCGAAGCCGGGCGGATCGTGGCCGTGACCGAGCTCGAATACCGCCTGTGGTGCATCCGCAATTCGGACGACGACCACCGCCGGCACATCAATCATTGGAGCTGGATCAAGACCCGCGTGCCACCGCAACGGCAGGGGGAGTTCGCCCGATATCCGCTCGGCCCGGGCGAGTCGTACTGGCTGCACCGCACGGGGACGGCCGGCGCCGGAGCGGCCGACCGCCGCGACTGCCACCTCTGGCGGTGGACCGGACGACAGGCCGCGCTGCTGCAGGCGTTCGTCCGCGAAGGCGGCGTGTCGTATTTCGCCCCGGAGCAGCGGCGGCACGACGGCCACTGATTGAGGTTTTTCCGGGCCGGCGATACGTTCTCGGATTCCGCCAACCCACCGCTCGGAAGCCCGCATGAAGCGCCGCATCCTGCTCACGACCACGTCGTTTCAAGACACGCCCGGCCCGCACCATGACGCCCTGGCCGCCACGGGCTGGGAGGTGGTCACCGCCCGCGGGCCGCTCAACGAGGCCGATACCCTCGCGGCCGTGGGCGAAATCGACGGCTACATCTGCGGCGACGACGCGATCACGCGGACGGTGCTGGAGAAGGCCCGGCCGCGTCTCAAGGTGCTGTCGAAGTACGGCATCGGCGTGGACAAGATCGACGTCAAGAGTTGCACGGAGTTCGGCATCCCGCTCCTGTTCACGCCCGGCGTGAACCACACGACGGTGGCGGAGCATGCCTTCCTGCTGCTGCTCGCATTGGAAAAGAACCTGCTCTTCCACACCGACTCCGTCCGCGGCGGTGGTTGGAAGCGGCAGACGGGGCACGAACTGCTCGACAAGACGATCGGCATCGTGGGGATGGGGCGGATCGGCAAGGAGGTCGCCCTGCGGGCCAAGGCCTTCGGGATGCGGCCGATCGGCTACGACGTCTTCTGGGACGAGGCCTTCGCGGCGCAGCAGGGGATCGCGCGGGCGGCGTCGCTCGACGACCTGTTCGCGGCCGCCGACTACGTGTCGCTGCATTCCAACCTCACGCCCGAGACCCGCGACCTCGTGCGGGCGGAGACGATCGCGAAGATGAAGCCGGGCGTGATCGTGATCAACTGCGCCCGCGGCGAGATCGTGAACACGGCCGACATGGCCGCGGCGCTGCAGAGCGGCCGCGTGCGCGGCTACGGCACGGACGTGCTCGACGCCGAGCCGCCGCCGGCCGATCACCCGCTCACGAAGCTGCCCAACTGCCTGGTGACGCCGCACGTGGGCTCGCGGACGCACGAGAGCGTGCAGCGGCAGGCAATGGCGGCCGTCACGAACCTGATTCGGGCGATGCGCGGGGAGCAGCCCCTCGCGCAGATCAATCCCGAGGTGCCGATCACGAAAGTCGTCTAGGAACTCGCCACCAATGTCTGAAGTCTTCCACGTCGTTCCCGTCGCGGCCCACGAGGCGATCGTCCGTGCCGCCTACCTGCACCGTGGCTTCGACGCCGCCGAGGCCGAGCATGCGGCCAAACTCGCCACCGCCGCCACGCGGCACGGCATCCGCACGCACAACGCCATCAAGGCGTTGCACCTCGACGAGCACTTCGGCTCCAAGGCCCACGGCTGCGTGCCCCGGGCGGCGATCACGAAGCTGCCGTCGCGGTTCGACGCCTGCGAGGTGTGGGACGCCCACAAGAAGCTCGGCCAGGCGGTCGCCTGGGAGGCGATCGACACCTGCATCCGCCTCGCCGACCGGCACGGCTGCGGCACGGTGAGCGTCGACAACGCCTTCCACTACCTGTGGGGCGGCGGCTACGTGATGGAGGCCGCCAAGCGGGGCTACATCGCCTACACCAATTGCACGGCGGCCCTGGCCGAGGTGGTGCCATTCAAGGGCGTGTTCCCCACGCTGGGCACGAATCCGCACTCCTGGGGCTTTCCCACGACCGAGGCGGTGGGGTTCCCGATCGTGATCGACTGGGCGACCAGCGTGATCGCCATGGGCCGCGTGCAGCAGCTCAAGCGCGAGGGCAAGCCGCTCCCGCCGAACGCCGCCGTGGACAAGGACGGCAAACCCACGACCGACCCCGCGGCGGCCGTGTCGTTGCTTCCGTTCGGCGACCACAAGGGCTACGGCCTCTCGCTGATCAACGAGATCGTGGCCGGCTTCATCGGCGGGTCGCTGCCCACGATCCGCAACCGGGCTCCCGTGGCCGGTGAAAAGCAGACCTGCGCCTTCTACTTCCAGGTCATCCACCCCGAGGCCGTCAGTGGCGGCGCGTTCGCGGCCGGCCGGTCCCAGGCCGCCAACGTCAAGGCCGTGCTCGCCGACATCCTCGGCCACGGCAACGAGACGTGCATGCTCCCGGGGCAGCTCGAGGCCCAGGCGGCGCAGCGAAGTGCCCAGGCCGGCGGCCTGCTGTTCTCGACGGCCGAGGTGGCCGCCCTCAACGAGATCGCCCATGAGGCCGGCGTACCGCCCCTCGACATCTCCACCCTCAAGACCGCCTCTTGATGCGTGAAATGTCCATTCCACGGTTGGAGCCCGCATTTCGCCGTCGCGTTGCGACGGCAGCACATGAACAGGTGTTTCAAAGCCCAATAAGGATCTGCCCATGTCACTGCCCATCAAGCCCCAGGACTCCTGCACCTTCGACCAGGTTTCGCTCGGCGAAATCATGCTCCGGCTCGACCCGGGCGAGGGCCGGATCCGCACGGCACGGCAGTTCCAGGTGTGGGAGGGAGGCGGCGAGTACAACGTGGCCCGCGGCCTGCGGAAGTGCTTCGGCCTGAAGACCGCCGTGGTGACCGCCTTCGTGGACAACGAGGTGGGACACCTCGTCGAGGACTTCATCATGCAGGGCGGGGTGGGCACGGACTTCATCCAGTGGCGGCCCGACGACGGCATCGGGCGCACGGTCCGCAACGGCTTGAACTTCACGGAGCGGGGCTTCGGGATTCGCGGTGCGGTGGGGGTGCCCGACCGCGGCAATACGGCGGCCAGCCAGATGAAGCCCGGTGACGTGGACTGGAACCATCTGTTCGGCACGCTGGGCGTGCGCTGGTTCCACACCGGTGGCATCTTCGCGGCTCTCTCCGAGACGACGGCCGCCCTGACCATCGAGGCGGTGCAGGCCGCCAAGAAGCACGGCACGATCGTGTCGTACGACCTCAACTACCGGCCCAGCCTGTGGAAGAGCATCGGCGGGCAGGCGAAGGCCCGCGAGGTCAACCGGGAGATCGCCCGCCACGTGGACGTGATGATCGGCAACGAGGAGGACTTCACCGCGTCGCTCGGCTTCGAGGTCGAAGGGGTGGATCACGCGATCAGCGAGATCGAGACCGGCGCCTTCAAGCGGATGATCGAGACGGCGGTGAAGGAGTTCCCGAACTTCAAGGTGGCGGCCACGACGCTCCGCCGGGTGATCACGGCGACGAAGAACGACTGGAGCGCGATCTGCTGGCACGACGGCAAGTTCTACGACAGCCGGAAGTATCCGGAGCTCGAGATCCTCGACCGCGTCGGCGGCGGCGACAGCTTCGCCAGCGGCCTGGCCTTCGGGTTCCTGGAGTTCAACTGCCCGCAGAAGGCCGTCGAGTACGGCGCCGCCCACGGCGCGCTGGCGAGCACGACCCCCGGCGACACCTCCATGGCCACCCGGGCGGAGGTGGAGAAGCAGATCAAAGGTGGCGGAGCGCGGGTGGTGCGGTGACCTACGGCGGCCACGAAGGCCGCCTCGTAAGCCGCCGAGGCCAGGGATGGCTCGGCGGCGCGAAAGCCGCAAAGCAGATCAAAGGTGGCGGAGCGCGGGTGGTGAGATGACGCCAGGCGGCCCCTGTAGCGGCGGTCTCTGACCGCCGACTCCGGACCGCGCGTGCCCTTGAAGCCCGAGGCGCGAGCCGAGGGAATACGGACAGGTTTCCGGTGATGCGACGCGGATTCCCTCAGCTTCCGCTTCGGGCTTCCCGGCAGCGGATCGCGCGTGGTGCGGTGACCTACGGCGGCCCCCGTAGCGGCGGTCTCTGACCGCCGAATCCTCCGCCACATCGTGCCGACGCCAAATCCATGGTGTCGCACCGGCTCGGGGCCGCCCGTGCCGCTTCGCCGGACTTTCGCTCCGGCCCTCCAGGCCGCCGGCCGCGTTCGCTGACACGTCCGCGTAACGTTTGATGCGGGACGGTCATAGTTGAATTAGGATATTCGCCTATGTCCAGTTTCCCCCACCTGCTTCGAATCCCGCTCGCCCCCCTCGTGACCGCCATCCTCGTGATGGTCGCCGCGGGGAGATGTGCCGCAGCGGCGCCCCAGGAGACCTCGCTCACCGGTGAGGAGCGGGCCAAACTCGACACCTTCGAGGGGGTGTCGATCGACAAGGCCGACAAGATCTTTTCGGACAAGGACTGGCCCCGGGCCGTCGCCGAGTACGACGCCTTCATCGTGCAGTTCCCCGACTCGAAGGTCACGCCGTACGCCATCCTCCGCAAGGGCCGCTGCCTGCAGGAGATGCAGAAGCGGTTCGAGGCGATCAAGGTCTACCAGGAAGTTCTCGACTTCTTTCCCGACGACGTGAAGTACGCCGCGGCGGCCCTGTTCCGCATCGGCGAGAGCCACGCCCAGAACGGCGACGTCGCGAAGGCGATGAAGGCCTGGTTCGATCTCTCCGAGGACCAGGACTACGTCAAGCAGCCGGTCGGCGCCCAGGCGCTCAACGGGCTTGCCGAGAACCTCATCCGCCAGGGCAAGGCGGACGAGGGCATCAAGCGGTTCGAGCAGGTGGCCGTCGAGTTCCGCACCGCCAACGGCGCCGCCGCCCGGGCGGCGATCGCCCGCGTCGTTCCCCATCACGTTCGCGGCAAGCCCGACCTGAAGCGGCTCCGCGACTTCTACGTAGCGGCGCGGACGTTCGAGCACAATCCCCGCGATCCGGCCGCCGACCTTGCCACCGACGCGGCGTTCTGGCGCGCGGTGCGGAAGGCCGTCGGCGAGAACGACTCGTTCACCGAGGCGCAGAAGGGGGAGCGCGAAGCCTTCTATCGATACTGGGCCGGGCAACTGCAGGCGGCTCTGCCAAGCGACGACGACCAGCAGATCGCCCTGGCGGACTACACTCGGGCCGCCGACCGCGACGACGCGGCCTGGGTCGCCCGGCTCGACAGGCAGTTCACCGCCCATCAGAAGGACGGCGACTTCGCCCGCATCGTCCTCTGGATCGGGACCTTCATCGGCGGCGGCAATCCCGCGAAGGCCGAGGAGTACTACCGAAAACTCGACTTCGCGAAGATGTCCAACGCCGACATCCTGGCGCTCGTCTACGCGCTCGTCGAGAAGGAGGCCGAGCCGGGCTTGGCCGTCAACACGTTCGAGAAGCTGCGGCTGGCCGAGATGAAGGACGCCGAGAAGCAGTCGATCTGCGACCGGATGCGGAGCCACCACAAGTATCCCGGCAGCCGGGACATCGCGGTTCGCGCCTGCCTCGGCTTCAACGACGCCACGCAGGGCAGGCTCGCCGCACTCCGCTACTACCACTGGCGGTGCCGGTACGGGCATATTCGCACGCCCGCGGACTTCACCGACGGGATCGCGCTGGCGGCAGACCTGCAGACGATTCCGGCGGTCGCCAAGGAGGCCTTCTCGATCGGCGGCAACCTCCTGCAGTGGTCGGGCAAGCCGGAGGAGGCCATCAAGGCCTACCAGCAGGCCGACAGCCCGCCGGACACGCTGTTCTGGACGGCCGAGTGCCTCGCCAAGCTCGGAAAGCTCGAGTCGGCCGTGGGGCAGCTCCGCGAGGTGGAGAACTTCTTCAAGGACCAGGCCCCGCAGGCGGCGCTGGCCGTCGCCTACGTGTATCGCGACGCCGGCGTCAAGGACAAGTACGTGCGGTCGCTGCGCGGCGTGCTCAAGAAATACCCGAAGAGCGGCGAGTCGAGCCAGGCCCACCAGCGGCTCGAGGAGATGGGGCTCCCGATCGGAGGCGGCGTCGATGCGGAGGAATGAGACGATGATTTCAAACACCGGCGTCACGCTCACCGGGACCCGCCTGTCGCGCGGCCTCGCCATCCTCGCCCTTGCGGTGCTCGTCGCGTGGCCGGAAGTCGCCGCGGCGCAGCGGCCGAAGCGGAACCGCAAGCCCGCCGCTCCCGCCGCGAACGCCGAGCCCGCCCCGGATGCCCCCGCGGCCGACGCCGGCGCACCGGCCGCCACCCGCGGCGAGGGGGGCAACTACGCCGCCTTTCAGCTCCTCCGTAAGGGCCAGGAGTTGCTCGACGCCGGCGAGCACGACCGCGGCACGAAGATCCTGGAGACGATCGTCGAGCAGTATCCGGCCGACCCGATCCGCTTCCGGGCCTACCTCGCCCTCGGCAAGCACGCGCTCTCCCGCAGCCAGCAGATGGACGCGATCAACTACCTGCGGAACCTGAAGGCCCTCGAGCAGCCGGGCAAGGAGATGGACGACGAGACGAAGGACCTGTTCCTCGAATCGCTCTACCTCCAGGGCGTGGCCTACTTCCAGACCCGGCAATACGCCCAGGCCTTCCCGCTCCTGCGGCGGATCACCACCGACTTCCCCAACACGGTGTGGGCCAACCAGTCGTACTACTACATCGGCATGTGCCACTTCGCCCAGGGCAACTGGAACAAGGCGATCGAAGCTCTCGGCCTGGTGGGCACGTTCGTGAGCGAGGCCGGCGACGAACTGGAGTTCGCCGAGGCGGGCCGCCGGTTCTACGTCAAGATTCGCGACACCGACCTGCCCGTGCTCGAGAAGCTCGGCGACGAGGTGAAGGTGACGATCGCCTCGGCCAGCGGCGACACGGTGACCGTGCCGCTCGTGCCACTGCCGGGCGACGGCATGGCGTCGCTCGGCTCGGTGGCCACGGCGCTCGGCACGCCCGTCCCCGGCGACGACGTCCTGCAGGTGATCGGCGGCGACACGATCCGCACGAGCTACACCGACGGCAACACCCGCGAGGGCCAGAAGGACGTGCCACGCTCCCGCGAGGTGAAGGTGGTGGGTACGGCGGCGGTGGCCTTCAGCCGCGGCGACTTCGAGTCGCCCGCCGTGGCGGCGTTCCCTGGCCAGCCCGTGTTCGTCACGCTCTCCGACGCCGACCTCGACGTCTCGACGGCCGCCGACACCGCCCAGGTCCGCGTCCTGTCGCGGTTCAAGGAGGAGTCGGACGAGGACGGCGCGGCCGCCACGGGCGTCGACCTCGAGAAGCTGCTGCAGAGCGAGGAGGACCGGTGGCGGACCCGCGACGAGATCACCGTGCCGCTCACGGAGTTCGCCGAGGCGGCTGGGGCGACGGTCCACTCCGGCCGGTTCCGCGGCCAGTTCGACCTGGCCCGGTTCGTGGAGGACCAGCCGGTGGACCGGTCGGATCCGCTGCTCACCGTCGCGGTCGGCGACGAGATCGTGGCCAGCTTCGTCGATGAGCGGCACATCGGCGGCGTCGCGCCGCGGACCGCCACCGCCACGCTCACCGTCGCCAGCGAGATCGACAGCAAGCCGCGGGCCGTGCAGTACGAGGTCGGCGATCCGGTCGTGGCTGCGAAGAAGGGGCTCGTCGAGGCCCAGGCCTTTCTCGAACTCGGTCGGATCTTCAAGTCGATGGGCCTCTCCAAGGGGGCGGGCGAGAAGGTGGCCGAGGGCCTGACCCGGATCGAGCCGATCATCCGCCAGTCGGGGGCGGTCCCGCCGGCGATCACCGAGGAGGCCTTCCGCACGAAGTGGGACCTCCACATCACGGCCGGCGACTACGAGTCGGCGATCCGCACCTGCGAACTGTTCAACAAGCTCTACCCCGAAAGCCCCTTCGTCGACCGGGCCCTGCTGCAGATCGGCCAGATCAAGCAGGAGCGGAAGAAGCCGCAGGAGGCGATCGCCGTCTACCGGCGGATCCTCGGCCTCAAGACGTCGCAGATCAAGGCGGAAGCCCAGTACCGGATCGCCCAGACGCTCGAGAACGAGACGACGGCCGACGGAAAGAAGGCAACCGGAGCGGCGGAGCGGGCGATCGTGGAATACAAGCACTGCGCCGAGCGGTATCCGGACAGCCTGTTCGCGGGCGAATCCCTCGGCAAGCTCGTCGACTACCACATCGAGAACAAGGACTACACCGCGGCCAACGACCTCCTCGACCAGGTGTTTCGCGACTATCCCGACGCCCAGTTCCTCGACCAGATGCTGCTCAAGTGGGTGATGGTCGCCTTCCGCATGGGCGACGTCGCCAAGGCCCACGAGAAGTGCACGCAACTGATCTTCGAGTATCCATCGAGCGCCTACGCCGAACGCGGCCGGGCGATCCTTCCCAAGATCGAGCAGCGGCTGAAGCCCGCCGGCGGCGGCGAGGCGACGGACGCGAATTGAGCACGACCCGACCCCGACAGGGAGTTCGCTGACGATGACCGACATGAAACTCGTTGTGTCCCCGGTCTCCCGCCCGGGGCTTGTTGTGGATCACGATTGCCCGCCGGACATGAAGCGCGTTGTGTCCCCGGGCTCCCGCCCGGGGCTTGTTGTGGATGACGGTTGCCAGTCGGACACGAAGCCCCCGGCGGAAGCCGGGGGACACCGCGCGAACCGGGCTCCCGGCTTCCACGCAGCGTGGACGACCGCCTCCGCGAGGACGCGGAGTCCCCGGGCTTCCGCCCGGGGCTTGTTGGGGCTGTTTGCCTACCTCGCGGCGGCGTCGGCCGGCGCCGCCGATCTGCCGAAGCTGTCCCCCGACGCCGCCGAGCCGCAGGTCCTGGAACTGCTCGGCAAGGTCGGCGACGGCGGCGACGCCTACGCGGCCCACCTCGCCACCAAGGCATGGCTGTCGCGGCATCCCTCGCCGTCGCCAGCGGTGCTGCTCGCCGCCGCCGACACCGCCCGCGTCGCCGGCGACCTGCAGGCGGCGGCGGCGATCTACAAGCGGTTCATCGCGGCCGCGCCCGCCGACGAGGCGCGGAGCAAGGTGGCGGCCCGGCTCTACGCGATCCTGATCGGCCAACTGCAGAGCAACGACGACGCCTATTCATTCTTCGCCCGCAGCGGCCTCGATCTGCGGCAGTCGCCCGAGGCGCGGCGGTTCGACGGCTGGTTTCTCGAACAGGCACGGGCCCGCAAGGATGCGGTCACGGCCGCGCGGATTCTCGCCGCAGTGATGGCCGAGAAGCTGCCGCTGGAACTGGAGAGAAACCTCTTCTGGGACCACCTCGACTGGGCCATGGGCGAGCTCGCGCGGGCCACTCCCGACCGCCATGCCGCCGCCCCCGCCGCGCGGCAGGTCGTGGGCCTCGTGCGGGAGAGCCCGCACCGCGCGGCCCGCTACGGCGTGATCACCGCCTGGCTCGAGTTCCAGGCGGCCGCCGCCGGGAAGGACGCGGCGGCCCAAGCCGCCGCCTTCGCCCCGGTCGCCGCCGCCGCCACCGCCTACGTCGACGCCGTGCCCACGGCCGCGACCCTCGCCGACGTGCAGAACATTCTCTATTGCGGCACGCAGAGCCCCGCCGCGTGGCAGACGCTCGGCGGGCCGATCCGCGGCTGGTGGACGGCATCGTTCGTGAAGCTGCCGGACGACGAGAAGGCGAAGGCGATCAGCTGGAACAACTGGTGGCAGCAGCAGGCCACGAACGAGCAGTGGCTGGAGCTGGCCACGAAGTTCCCGGCGGTGTTCCAGGCTTCGCAGGGCGCGCGGTCCCTGCCGCTGCTCACCAACAAGCCCGACCCCGCCGTGTTCGCGGCCATGGCGCCCTTCCTGCAGGGCGTGCCCTCGGAGACCGCCCGGCTGGTCAACTCCATCAACGCCACCCGGGGCACCGACCTGCGCGCCGGCCTCGAGCACCTCGGGAAAAACGAGACCTGGTATGGCGACTTCGGTGTCGTCTGGCCGGCGTCCGGGCAGCTCGTGCAGACCTGGCGAAACTTCCCCCGGCAGCCGGCCGCGTCGCAGGCCGACATTTCGGCGGCCGTCACCGCCTGGGGCCGCGAGGCCGTCGCCCGGACGCCGCTGGCTCTCTTCCATCCCGATGCGGCCGCCGGCTGGCTGACGAACGCATTCTCGGCCGCCGATCAGGCCGACAAGTCGGCCTTCACCGCCGACCTGCGGCGGCTCGATTGGGTGCCCTGGGATGCGAACGCCCGCGGCGCGGTCGTCAAACCGGCCCACGACACCTTCAAGCAGTGGGCGGAGCTCGTCCGCAGGCAGGTCGGGACCACCCAGGCGGCCGCCAAGGCCGCGGCCGGCGACAAGGCCAAGGCCGACGAGGCGGCGCGGTGGGAGAAAGCCGCCGCCCAGATCGCGTTGCTCGAGGAGGAGTTCAAGAAGGCGTTCGCCGCGAACGTGCCGGCCACGGTTGACTGGTCGAAGCTCGCCGACCCCCTCGCCATGCACCTCGGCCGCTGCGTACAGGCCGCCCGCGAGAAGAAGGTCGACGCCTACGTTGCGAGCGGCCGCGAGGCCTACAAGCTCGTCCGGTCGTGTGCCGCGGACAAGACGCCCTACGGCCAGGCGGCGCTCCGGTGGCTCCTCGGCAACAAGCCCGGCGAAATCGACATCGCGGCCTTCCAGGCCGAGGTGATCGCCGACCAAATCGCCGGCTGGGAGCCTGGCAAGCCGACGTCGGCGTTGCTCGCGATCGACGCGGCGCTCGCCAGCGGCCGGCCGAACGGCGCGTACACCAACGTGCCGGAGAATCGTCGCGCCGAGGCCGTGAAGCTCAACGCCGTGATCGGCAAGGGAATCCTCGATCAACTCGCGAAGAACCGTTTCGAGCCCGACCTCTTCGCCCGGTTCCGCCACACGAAGATGGGCCAGGGCTGGGTGGATCAGGAGGCGGGCAAGGACGTGCTCGGCAGGCTGATCGAGACCAAGGCGTTCCTCGTCCACAAGCAGGGCATGCCCAGCGCCGCGGCGTACTACCAGTTCCTCGTCCGCCACGAGTTCCAGAGCCTGGCCAAGCAGTATCCGCCGGAATCGTATTTCGACGACCTGTTCGTCGAGGAGGCGAAGGCTTCCGGCTGGCTCGACGGGTCCTTCCTGAATTACAGCCGCGACGAGAAGCAGAAGGCCGCCGGCGCGGCGGCCGAGTTGTTCGCGAGCCGGGCCGGTCTCGCTGCCGGGCCGAACGCCCCGATGGACTACGACCGGCTGCCGCAGACGCTCGTCGCGGGCGATCGACGGGACGTGGCCACGCGGCCGGCCACCTGGGGACCGGTGGATGTGAGGAACTGGTACGGCCGCGCAGCCTCCGCTCCAGCCGCCCAACGGGCGAAGTTCATCGAGGCGGCCGAGGCAGGCTGGGGCAAGACGCGCTTCGATACCGTCGCCATGGGATACGCATCGCTGCCTACCGATCCGGCGGCGATCGCCCAGCCGCAGGCACGCGGGGATTTTTTCAAGCAGGTCAACGCGATTCTCGATCTACGGAAAGGCTATCCGTCGCGGATCGGCACGCCGTCTCTGGCGATCTCGCAGATTCCGGCCAATTCCTTGACGCCCGATGAAACGGCGACCCTGTTGGCGGCCTTCAGCGAGCCGACGCCGCCGGCCTGGCCCGGTGGAAGTGGTTATGAACAGGCGGGGCTCTCGCTGGTCCAGGCTCTCCTGGCCGCAGGCCGCGATGCCGAGGCGCTTCGGATCGCCCCGGAACTCTGGCGGGTTGCCAGAGACACAGGCAACGGCGGCTTCTCGACCCAGTTGGCGGCCTTGGCCACCGGCGTGGCCAAGGCGGGCAAGCCCGGCGTGGCGGCCGCGATCGCCGAGAGCGGCCTGCAGGTGGTCGGCCAAACGATGCCCGAAGTCCCTCGCGCGCAACTGGCCGCCATCCGCACCGACGCCCTGCTGTCGCTCGGCGGCGGCAACCCGGTGCCGCGGAACGATCCGCGCTGGCCGATCTTCGAGGCGCAGATCCAGCTCGCGGCCGGCAAGCCGCAGAGCGCCTGGGAGCTCTACCTGCCCAATGCCGCGGTCGTGGCGCAGGCCTACAAGGAACTCGACCCGGCGTTCACCGCCTGGCTGATTCGTGAGAACACCGCCACCGGCCGCTTCGACCAGGCCCGTGAACTCGGCCAGTTGCTGCTCGCGTGGAGCGATTCGAGCCCCGGCGCCCTCACGCCCGAGGCCCAGGCGGGGCTGCTCCTGGCCTACGCCGACATCGCGTTGGCCCGCCGCGAGTACGCCCAGGCCCGGGCGCTCTACGAGCGGATCGCGGCGGCCAAGGAGTTCGACGGCACCGACGGCAAGCGCGACGCCGAACTTCGCGTCGCCGAGGTCGACCGGCTGACGCGGCAGTTCGACAAGGCCCAGGAGGCCCTCCAGCGGCTCACGCGCCGCGCCGACCGTGGCGTGCAGGCCGAGGCCTTCTACCAGCTCGCCCTGCTCAAGACCGACCGTGAGGAGATCGAGGAGGCCGCCGGCTGTCTCGAGGACCTGTTCACGCGGGTTCCGAACCACGTGGGCGGTCGAATCCTCGAGGGGAAGCTCAATCTCCTTCGCCGCAAGTACGACGTGGCCTCGAAAGTGAAGCTCGGCGTGCTCGGCGACAAGAAGTTCCTCATCCCCGGCAAGCCGCTGGAGGTCGACCTCGAGGACCGCAACCTGGCGGTGGTCGGCAAGGCTTCGCAGATCGAGATCCGCGCCTGGACGGCCGGCGGCGACGAGGAGCGGTTCAACCTCTTCCCGTTCGGCGACTCGAAGACCCGGTTCACCGGCCAGATCCCCACGCAGCTCGGGGTCCCGACGAAAGGCGACCACGTGCTCCAGGTGGCCGGCGGCGACACCGTCCGCTACACGTTCTCCGAGTCGTTCACGGCGGGCAAGGGGGCGATGGAGGAGCCGGCCGCGATGACGGTCGTCAGCGACGGCGAACTCTTCGCTTCCAGCGGACGCATCCTCTCGAAGGAGGAGCAGGAAAGCCTGGCCCTCGAGCGCATGATCCGTCAGAAGCTCGCGCTCGACGCCGGCAGCGCGGAGGAGGTCGCCCTGTCCGCCCGGCGGAGCGACGACCAGATCAAGCCCGGCAACGCGGTCAACGTGCGTGTCGTCGACCCCGACCGGAGCACCACGTCCGCCGCCGATACCATCGAGGTCCGGGCCACCACCGCCAGCGGCGACACCCTGGTCGCCAAGCTCGTCGAGACCGCCCCGTTCTCCGGCGTCTTCGAGGGATCGGTGCCGACCCGCTCGGGCCAGGCCACCGCCTATGCCTCCGATTCCACCGAAGGCACCGACCCGAACAACGCCATCGGCCCCGCGGGCGAGACACCGTGGGTCGGCCTTGCCGACAGCAAGCGGCCGAAGTTCTTCGCCGTGGATCTCAACGACAACGTCGCCCTCGGCAAGCTGACCGTCACCGCCAACGTCCCGGGCCGCAAGCTCAAGGACGTGTACATGCAGACGTCGCTCAACGGTCGCGACTTCCGCACGGTGGGCCAGTGGCGGGCCGACGGCAAGGCATCGTTCGTGCCCTGGGACGGCGGCCCGCGGATGGAACTCGTGCGGGCCCCCGCACCGGGCGCACAGTCCCCGCCACCCGCGACCCCCGCCGCGTTCGCGGCCTACCTAGACGAGGGTCGCCACGCTGCGGGATCGCCGCTGGTGGTGGCGAAAATCGACGCGCTCGCCGTGGGGCCTCTCGACGGCAACCTTGGCGGCCATGCCGGGCTGATGGGCATGAACACCGGATGGTACGTCGGCCACTGGGTGACCGGCTTCGAGGTCGCCAAGCCGCAGACGCGGACGCTGACGCTCGCCCCCAAGGGCAAGATGCAGAACATCTCCTACGTGTTCGCCGTCGACGGACAAATGTCGCAGGACCGCACGAAGCCCCTCGAGATCAAGCGACTGCTCTCCAAGGGCGCGCATCGGATCGACGTCTATGCGTTTGCCAACCAAAACGCGGGCCTGAACTTCGAGGTCCTCATCGACGCCCCCGAGCCCCCGTTCACCGCCTCGATCCCCAAGGAGGAGTTCAGCGTCGAGAAGCATCCCGCGATCGCCGATGCGTTCGCCGTCGCACCGGCGAAGATCACGGCCAACGCCGACGGCTCGGTGCTCGACGTGGCCTTCGCCGCGGGGGCCCGAGCCCGGGTGGTGCGGCTCCTGATCGCCGACTATGAGACCGACGCCCCGGCGATCAACGCCGTGGCTCTGCTCGACGCCGGCGGCAAGAAGGTGCTGCCGACCGAACAGAGCTTCCTCGATCTCACCAAGAACGACCGGCTGGAGATCATCCCGGGCGACAAGATCACCGTGCTCTACGAGGATCCGGCGGTGATCACGCCCGAGCGGAAGTCCCAGGAGAAGTTCCTCACGGCGACATTCACCAACGCCGAGGTCTCGGCCGCCTTCGTCGAGTTCAAGGAGCAGGGGGGCGAGAGGCAGACCCGCTACATACCCATGCGCCGCTTCGCCCCCGGTGACACGGTGAAGGTGTTCATCGGCGACCCCGACATGGACGTCTCCGCCGAGCCTGACCGCGTGCCGTTCACGGTCCGGGCCGGTCGCGACAAGCCGATCCAGGTCGAGGCCCTGGAGACCGAACCCCACTCGGGCGTGTTCATCGGCACGGTGTTCCCGGTGGCGGGCGAGCCGGCCCGACCCGCGGAGATCAAGGTCGCGCCGGATGACGATCTGCTCGTCGCCTACCTCGACCGGGAGAACACCGACCCCGGCATCTCCTGGGAGCGGACGAGCCTCGTCGAGCAGTCGGGAGCGGGCGTGCCGCAGCTCCGCGTGTACGACGTCGCCAGCCGTCCGCTCGACGGCAAGGAACGCGCGGCCGTCGCCGCCAAGCAGCAAGTGGGCCGGCGGTTCGAGGAGAAGGTGCCGGTCACGCGGGAGCTGGTCGCCGTGCGGCCGGAGCAGCCGGCGGCACCGGACCGCCCGGCCTCGATCGTCGTCGACGGGCCGCTGCTCGTCGAGCTGCTCGCGCCGGCGATCGCCAAGAGCGCCGAGAGCGAGGCGGTGATCTACGTGCAGACCGCCGCCGGGCGCGAGAAGCTCGGCCGCGAGATCGCCGCCAACGAGTTCCCGCTCGACGCGCCCGGCACGATCCGCCTCGTGCGGCGGCCCGGTGACGCGGGCGGGATCATCGCGCCGCCGGGCGCGAGCGGCGTGGTCGTCCGCGGCAACCGGTTCGCGGCCGAGCCGCTCGCCGAGGGGCGGTTCATGTTCCTCGTCGCCAAGGAGCTCGGTCCCGTTCCCGCCGCCTCGCTGGCGGAGGTGGACCCGGTGGCAGGCGACCCCGAGCCGCCCGTCCTGCAGATCCGTGGCAACGACACGATCTTCGTCGGTCACAAGTTCGCGACCGGCTCCGGCGCGGAGCGGTGGGCCGTCCAGAGCGTGAACCTCACCGGCGACGTGCTGTTCGACGTCATGGACGAGCGGTACCGGGAGGAGATCGAGGGCACGTTCGTGGGCGACGCCCTCCACGTGCGGCTCATCAGCCCCGTGCTCGACATCTCCGACGACAAGGACGTGGCGACCGTGAAACTCGTCGCCTCCGGCGGCGGCGAACTCGACCTCGCCCTCACCGAGACCTTCGGCCATTCGGGCATCTTCAAGGGTTCGGCAAAGCTCGCGTACCGCGACGCCGCCGCCGCGGCCGACGGACGCACGCTGCCGGTCGCCTACGGGGAGTCCGTGAAGATCACCTACGCGCCGCCGACCGGCGACCCCATCGAGCGGAAGGTGGCGATCTTCAAGGGGGGCGATGCCAGCGTCGTGCCGTTCACCAAGCGGTTCAACGACCCGACCATCGCCGTGCAGACGCAGTTCACCGTGGCGGAGGCCTGGTTCGAACTCGCCAAGCGGCACCGCGAACTCGGCCAGGAGAGCCTGGCCCGCCGCGAGATCGCCCAGGGTAAGAAGCTCCTCGAGGAGGCGATCCGCGACTACCCCGACACCGACGCCCGCGCCCAGGCCGACTACCTGCTCGCCAATCTCTCCTACGAGTTCTCGAAGGAGGCCGCCGACGAGCAGACCGCCCGCCAGCACGCCCTCGACGCGGTGGCCCGGTTCAGCGACATCGTGGCCAGCCACCCGGAGAGCGAATACGCGCCCAAGAGCCAGTACAAGAAGGCGCTCGTGCTCGAGACGCTCGGCGAGATCGACCAGGCCTGCGAGGAGTACGTCAAGCTCTCCTACCGCTACCCGGACAACGAGCTGGTGGCGGAGACGATCGCCCGGCTCGGCCAATACTTCCTCGGCAAGGGCAAGAAGCTCGACGAGGAGGCCGCGGCCCAGACCGACCCGGTCGAGCGGGAGAAGGTGGCGATCAAGGGCCGCGAGATGTTCACGACGGCGGCCGAGGTGTTCGGCCGGCTCAGCGAGCGGTTCCCGCAGCACGCCCTGGCGAACAAGACGAAGATGCTCTCCGCCCAGTGCTACCTCCGGTCCAAGGACTACGAGCGGTCGCTCGCGGTCTTCGAGGGCATCGCCAAGGATCCGCAGTCCGACAAGGATCTCGCGGCCGAGGCCATGTATTGGGCGGGCGACATCTGCCTGCAGACGAAGAAGCCGAAGGACGCCTACCGCGCCTTCAAGAAGGTCACCTGGGACTTTCCCGAGAGCAAGTGGGCCAAGTTCGCCCGCGGTCGGCTCACCGAGGACGCCATGGTGAGGGCGGCCGACGCGGAGGAGAAGGAATGACCGTCGTCGCGCCGGAACCGGCCGCCGCGGCCGGCCTGCCCACCGCCGTTCGGGA
>JBIKND010000039.1:0-23458 GCA_044358905.1 Pirellulales bacterium
GGCCGTCTGGAAGGCCGCCGCCACGCGGGCCGGCGGCGAGGCCCTCGCGCTGCCGTAGCGGCTACGGCGCGTGCGCCTTGCGGAGCGCCGCCAGCACCTTCTTCATGTCGGCCGGCAGCGGGCTCGTGAACCGCAGTTCCTCTCCGGTGACCGGGTGCACGAAGCCGAGTTCCGCCGCGTGCAGCATGACCCGCGGGGCCCGCGAGTCGTCGACCATCGGGCCGCCGCGGGTCTGCGTGTAGACCCGCTCGCCGCAGAGCATGTGGCCGCTCTCGGTCATGTGGATGCGGATCTGGTGCGTGCGGCCCGTTTCCAGGCGGCACTCCATCAGCGTGTAGGCGTCGCCGAAATGCTCGACCGGTGAGACGTGCGTGACCGCGAGCTTGCCCTCCTCGCCCTCGACCGAGCCGCGGCGGCCGTCGCCGCGGTCGCGAAGCAGGTGCGAGCGGATCGTGCCCTGCCCCATGCGGCCCACGACGAGCGCGAGGTAGCGGCGGTGGGTGGTGTGGAGCCGAAACTGCTCGGCCAGAATCCGGCCGGCGGGCACGTTGCGGGCGAAGACGACGAGCCCGCTGGTCTCGCGGTCGATGCGGTGGACCGCGCGCACCGGCGGCACCCGCCGCCGCGCAGCCTTGCCGCCGGGCCGCGGCCTGCCCGCCGCGCGGGCCGCGAGGTGGCGGGCGATCGCCTCGGGCACGAGTTCCTCGAGGGTCGGCTGCATCTGCCGCCGGCGGGCCGGCCAGGAGAGTTCCTCGTGATGCCGCGTCGTCGTCAGGCCGGTCGGCTTGTCCACCACGACCACGTCGTCGTCGACGTGCACGACCCGCACGTCGTCGGCCCGCGGCGCCGGCGCGGCGGCCACTTCCAGCACCTTCACCACCTCCCCCTCCTTGAGCCGGCGGGCCACGTCGGTGCAGACGTTGCCGTGGACGAGCACGTGCCGGGATTGGACGAGCTTCTGTACGCGGGACCAGCTCGCCCCGGGTGTGTGGGCGCGGAGGAACGCCGCGAGCGTTTGCCCGCGGTCGGTGGCGGCGACATGATGGACGGTGCCGTCTTGGCGTTTCATGGGAACGGCACTCATGGTCGCCTGCCACGGCGCCGAAATCCATGGCTTGACCGGGTTTTTCGCGGTTTTAGACTCTGTGGGGAGGTCTCACGTCCGCAGCCTCCGCGATTTCACAGGCTCCGTGAGGATCTCTCCGTGCCCGGCACATGCGTCATCGGTCTGCAGTGGGGCGACGAGGCCAAGGGCAAACTCGTCGACATCCTCACCGAGGATCACGAAATCGTCGTCCGCTACGCGGGCGGCTCGAACGCCGGCCATACCGTGGTCTCCGGTGGCCAGACCTGGAAGTTGTCGCTGATCCCCAGCGGCATCCTCCGAGACGGCGTGGCCTGCGTGGTGACGGGCGGCGTCGTGCTCGACCCGGCCAGCGTGATCGGCGAGATCGACGGCCTGGAGTCGCGCGGCGTCACGGTGGCCGGCAAGATGCGGATCAGTGACCGGGCCCACGTCGTCTTCCCCTGGCACGTCGCCGAGGACCGCCTGCTCAACGCGAGTGTGGCCGGCGGCGAGGCGATCGGCACCACCGGCCGGGGCATCGGCCCCTGCTACCGCGACAAGGTCGGCCGCGCGCTGGCGATCCGCCTCGGCGACCTGTATCGCGACGACTTCCGCGCCAAGGTGGACCACATCGTCGCCATCAAGAACCGGATGCTGGCGGCCTGGCGGACTGCCGACGGCGGCCCCGAGCCGCTCGATGCCGCGGACATCCACGCCCGCTACGCGGCACATGCGGAACGGCTCCGCCCCTTCGTCACCGACACGACCGCCTTCCTGCTCGACGCCGTCGAAGCCGGCCGCCGGCTGCTCTTCGAGGGCGCCCAGGGCGCGATGCTCGACATCGACCACGGCACGTTCCCCTACGTCACGAGCAGCAACTCCTCCGGCCTCGGCGTGCCGAGCGGCTCCGGAGTGCCGGGCCGGTGGATCAACCGCGTGATCGGCGTGGTGAAGGCCTACTCCACCCGCGTCGGCGGTGGCCCGCTGCCCACCGAGCAGGACAACGCCACCGGGCAGCGGCTGCGCGACCGCGGCAACGAATATGGGACCGTCACCCGGCGTCCGCGGCGCTGCGGATGGTTCGACGCCGTGGCCACGCGGTACACGGCCCGGCTGTCGGGCGTGGACGAACTCGCCGTGATGCTCCTCGACGTTCTCGGGGGCTTCGACGAGATCAACGTCTGCACCGCCTACGAGATCGACGGCCGCCGCGTCACCCATTTCCCCAGCCACGTGGACGACCTGAAGCGGGCCGTGCCGGTCTACGAGACGCTGCCCGGCTGGCCCGACGAACTCACGGGCGTCCGCGACTACGCCGCGCTGCCGGCCAACGCCCGTCGCTACCTCGACCGGATCGGCGAGCTGCTCGGCCGGCCCGTGTCGATCGTGTCCGTCGGGCCCGACCGCGACCAGACGATCTTCATCGACCGCACCGGCTCCACCCCATGTCCCAAGCCCAAGTCCCGCGCGCCGGCCACGACGTGAGCGCGCAGGCCAGCTCCGCCGGCCTGCCCCGACACGTCGCCATCATCATGGACGGCAACGGCCGGTGGGCGCAGCAGCGGGGCCTGCCGCGCATCGAGGGGCATCGCCGCGGCGTGGATAGCGTGCGGCGGATCACCGAGCACTGCGCCCGCCGCGGCATCGAGCAGCTCACGCTCTACTGCCTGTCGAGCGAAAACTGGCGGCGGCCCGAGGCCGAACTGCAGTTCCTGATGCATCTCCTCGAGCAATACATGATCGAGGAACGCGGCCTGCTGATGCGCGAGCGGATCCGGATGGCGATGATCGGCCGCCGCGAAGGCCTGCCCGCCGCGACGCTGGCGGAGATCGACCGCACGGTCGCGATGTGCGCCGCCAACGACGGCATGCGGCTGTGCCTGGCGATCAACTACGGCGCGCGGGGCGAGATCGCCGCCGCCGCCAGGCAACTCGCGGAGGAGGCGCGGGCGGGCCGGCTCGACCCCGCGACCATCGACGAAGAGACGTTCGCGGCCCGGCTCGACACCGCGGGCATGCCCGATCCGGACCTCCTCGTGCGCACCGCGGGCGAGATGCGGGTCAGCAACTTCCTGCTCTGGCAGATCAGCTACGCGGAACTCTGGGTCACCGACGTCGCCTGGCCTGATTTCATGGAGGCGGATCTCGACACGGCGATCGCCGCCTTCGCCCGGCGTGACCGACGCTTCGGGGGCCTGTCATGCTCGTGAGCGGGCCCACGCCACCGGATGGCGGTGATGCGCACGCGGCGGCCCGCCACGCAGCCCGCGGTGCCTTCGGCTCGCGGGCGGCCGTCGCGGCCGCGGTCGTGGCCACCTTCGCGGCCCTCGCCTGGGCCGATGCGACGGCGCTCTGGGGAGCACGGCCCGCCTGGTGGCTGTTGCCGGTCGCGTTCACGCTGGCGGCGCTGGGGGCGGCCGAACTGGCCGCGCTGGCGGCCGCCGCCGGGCGGCCGATCGACGATCCGATCGTCGTCGCCGGAACATGTGGAATCGTCTACGCTGCGGCGCTGGGCGGCGCGACCCCGGTTCCGCCGGTCGCGGCGCTGGGCTGGGTCGCCGCGGCTTGCATGGCCGTGTGCGCGGCATGTTTCGTCGTCGGCATCGTCCGCTATCGACCGCACGAGGGCGCGCTCGCCCGAGTCGTCGCCGGGCTGGCCACGGCCATCGGGCTCGGCCTGCCGCTGGCGTTTCTGGTCGCGCTGCGGCTGATGTGCCGGACGGACGCTTCGAACGGGGCTGCCGAGCGGCTCGGCATGGTGCCGCTGGTGAGCCTCGTGGCGGTCGTCAAGGCGGGCGACATCGCCGCCTATCTGGTGGGATCCGTCGCCGGCCGGCACCGCATGGCACCGCTCTTGAGCCCGGGCAAGACGTGGGAGGGCGCCGCCGCCTCCCTCGCCGCCTCCTGCGCCGCGGCATGGCTCCTCCTGGAGCGGCTTTCCTGGGACACCGTCGCGCGGCCGTGGGGTGGTTGGCTCGTGTTCGGCGTCTGCGTCGGCGTGGCCGGCATGATCGGCGACCTGGCCGAGTCGCTCGTGAAGCGGGAACTCGGCGCGAAGGACTCGGGCCGCTCGCTCGGCGGCCTCGGCGGCGTGCTCGACCTCATCGACTCGCTGCTCGTCGCGGCGCCGGTGGCGTGGCTGCTGTGGGTGATGGGGTAGCCGCGCACGGCCTCCGCGAAGCACCGGCCGCGTGGACGGAGAGCCGTTTTGGGCGGTTTTTTCTGGTTTCCGGGGGCTGGCGGGGGGTGATGTATATTGAGGTGTAGAGGTTTCGTTCCCCCGAGACCGTCGGCGGCACCAGCGGCCGACGGGCTTTGATGCCCCGCACCTCCATCGCGGTCGTCGACACGAAGCGGCTCGTCGCCATCTTCGGCCCCAGAGACCAGCACCTCCGCCGCATCCGCTCGGCGCTCGGGGTCGGCGTGTCGGCCCGTGACGACTCGATCCAGATCGAGGGCGAGGAACCGGCCGTGCTCCGGGCGGCCGAGATCTTCGAGCAACTCGACCGGATCGCCCGCGACCAAGGGGCGGTGGAGCCCGACCAGGTGTCGCGGCTCCTGGCGGTGGCGACCGGCGAGCAGCCCCTCGCCAAGCACGAACCGATCGAGGTGCAGCGGCCGGGAAAGCAGTTCACACCAAAGTCGGCGGGCCAGGCGGCTTACGTCCAGGCGATCCGCGACCACGACGTCGTCCTCTGCACCGGCCCCGCGGGCAGTGGCAAAACCTTCCTCGCCGTGGCGATGGCCGTGTCGGCGCTGCGGTCCGAGCAGGTGCGGAAGATCGTCCTCGTGCGTCCCGCCGTGGAGGCGGGCGAAAGCCTCGGCTACCTGCCCGGCGACCTGCAGGCCAAGATCAACCCCTACCTCCGGCCGCTGATGGACGCGATGCGGGAAATGATGGACTACGACCTGCTCAAGAGGCTCACCGAGCAGGACATCGTGGAGATGATCCCGCTGGCCTACATGCGCGGCCGCACGCTCAACAACGCCTTCATCATCCTCGACGAGGCCCAGAACACGACCGTCTCGCAGATGAAGATGTTCCTCACCCGGCTCGGTCACGGGTCGAAGATGGTGATTTCGGGTGACACCACGCAGATCGACCTGCCGGCCGACCGCACGAGCGGCCTGGTCGACGCCATGCGGCGGCTCCGCGACGTGCCGGGCTGCGGCCACGTGGCTCTCGGCGGCGCCGACATCGTGCGGCACGCGTTGGTGCAACGGATCGTCGAGGCCTACGACCGCTGACCCATGCCTCACTCCACAACCTCTTATCGTCGCCGCGGCCGACGTGGATCACCGCTCGAAACCCCGCACGGCTTCTGGGGCCTGCTCTGGGAGCGGATGTCTCGCGCCGACGTGCTCGTCCGCCTCGGCGTGTGCCTCGCGGCGGCGTTCCTGCTGCTGGTCGTCGTCGGCGGCTGGGCGGAGCCGTTCCCGTTCCGGCCCGGCATGGTGCCGCCCCGCGGGATCGTCGCCCGCGTGCCGTTCGAGAAGCCCGACCCGGAACGGACGCGGACCGCACAGGATCGGGCCGCGGCCCTCGTGCCGGTGGTCTACGCGCAGGACAAGGCCCCGCTCGTGCGGCTGCGCGACGGGCTCAAGACGCGGGTCGCGGAGATCGCCGCCGCCGACACCCTCGCCAGCGTGTCGCGAAAGGCCTGGCTGGAGTTCGCCCCCGATGCCACCGCGGCCCTGGATGCGTTGCCGGCACCCGCTCCGCCCGCGGCGTCGGCGGAGCCCCCCGTCGCTCCCGAGCCGCCCGACGACAAGGCCGCGCCTGCCGACACCGCGACCGCGGATGCGGCGGAGCGCCGGGAAGACCCGGCCGCCACGGCCCGACGCAAACTGATCGCGGAGGCCGAACAGGCATTCCAGCGGTTTCGCGCCCGCATCGACACCAAGGAGAAGCTCACGGAGGTCGAGAAGGCGATCGACCACGCCTTCACCGAGGTGGAGCGCAAGGGCGTGCTCGAGAAGATCCAGCACGGGCTCGACGAGGGCAGCCAAACCGAGATCGACGTCCACCCGCTGGGCAACCCGACCGACATGGCCCGCGTGCAGGTGTTCGACGTCCAGCTCCGCGAGGCCAAGCTCCGTCTCAAGGACCGGTTCGAGGAGGAACTCGGGGAGGGGCCGTTCGCGGACCGCCTCTTCGCGTGGATCGAGCCCCGCCTCGCGGGATCGCTCGAGATCGACCGCGAGTCGACCGATCGGGCCAAACGCGAGGCGGTGGAGAAGACGCCGCAGCAGTTCGTGCGGTACGCCGCCGACGACCTCCTGGCGGAGGCCGGCCGGCCGCTCACCACCGACAACCTGCGGCTCCTCGGCCGCGAGCACGAGGAGTTTCTCCGCCTCCAGGACGTCCGCCAGTCGGCGGCCCGGGCGCTGGCGATGCTGGGCCTGTTTCTGGCCATGTTCGCCCTGGCCGGGTTCTACATCCACCTGCATCACCGCGACGTGCTCGCCGATTTCGGCCACGTGGCCACGCTGCTGGCCCTCGCGGTGGCCACCGTGACGCTCTGCACGCTCGTGGCGGGCGAGGCCTGGCAGACCGAGGTGGTGCCGCTGCTGTTGTTCGCGATGACCGTCGCCATCGCCTACGACGAGGACCTCGCCCTCCTGCTGGCGGCCGAGGTGGCCCTGGTGGTGATCGTCGCGCTGGGCCAGGGCCTGGCCGACTATGTCACGCTCACGGCGTCGGCCGCCGCGACGGTCTTCTGGATGGGACGGCTCCGCAGCCGCAGCAAGCTCATCTACGTGGGGCTGTGGGCGGGTGGCGTGGCGGTCCTCACCTGCCTGGGCGCGAACCTGCTCGCCGGCCGGTCGCTCGTACTCGACGGCGGCACGCTCGACGTGCAACTGCTCTCCGAGGCCGGCCGCACCGGAGCGTGGACGGTTCTGGCGGGCTTCCTCATGACCGGCCTGCTGCCCTTCATCGAGCGCTGGTTCGGCGTGCTCACCGATCTGAGCCTGCTGGAGGTCGGCGACGTGGCCCACCCGCTGCTCCAGGAGCTGGTGCGCCGCGCGCCGGGCACCTACAACCACTCGATCAACGTCGCCAGCCTGGGCGAGGCGGCCGCGGAGGCGATCGGCGCCCGCGGCCTGCTCGTCCGCGTCGGTGCCTACTTCCACGACGCGGGCAAGATGCTCAAGCCGTCGTACTTCGTGGAGAACCAGGGCCAGGAGAACCGGCACGAGTCGCTCGTGCCCGCGATGAGCACGCTGATCATCGTGGCCCACGTCAAGGAGGGCGTGGAACTCGCCCGCCAGTACGGCCTCCCGCAGCCGATCGTCGATCTCATCGCCGAGCACCATGGCACGACGCTCGTCGAGTACTTCTACCGGCGGGCCACCGAACGATCGCAGACCGACCCGCACGGCGAGGAGGTGGACGAGCAGACCTACCGCTACCCCGGCCCGAAGCCGAGCACGCGGGAGTCGGCCGTCCTCATGCTCACCGACGCGGTGGAGAGCGCCAGCCGCACGCTCACGGAGCCGACACCGGCCCGGATCGCGAGCCTCGTGCACGACCTCGCCATGAAGCGGCTCCTCGACGGCCAGTTCGACGAGTGCGGCCTGACGCTCGAGGAGCTCGACATCATCGAGCAGAGCCTCGTCAAGAGCCTGACCGCCGTCTATCACGGCCGCGTGAAGTATCCCGACCAGAGGACGGCGTGATGACGCCGCGTTCCTCGCCGCGAAAACGTGTGTCGCCGACCGGCGCGGCGACCGACATGTCGATCGACGTCATCGACCGGCAGCGCGTGCTGCGGGTGGGCGGCCGCTGGCTGGCCACGGTCGCCCGCCGGGCGCTGGAGCGGCAGGGCGTCGAGTCGGCGGAGATCTGCGTGCTCGTGCTCGACGACCGGGGCATCGCCAGACTCCACGAGCAGTGGCTGGGCATCGCCGGCCCCACGGACGTGATCACCTTCGATCTGTCCGACGCCGCGCGGCCCGGCGTGCTGCACGGCGACATCGCGGTGAGCGCCGAGACGGCCCGCCGCACGGCCCGCGAGCTCGGCTGGCAGCCCCGTCACGAACTCGCCTATTACGTCGTTCACGGGGTCCTGCACCTCTCCGGCTACGACGACCACGATCCCGCGGACCGCCGGGCGATGCGGGCCCGCGAGCGGGTGCTGATGCAGGCGGCCGGCCTGCCCGCCCCGCCATCCAGTCGGAGCCGCCGATGATCCCCTCCACGCTCGGCCTGGAGGCGGCGCTTGCGCTCCTTCTGGTGGCCAGCCTGGCGGCCATCCAGGCGCGGGCGGTGCGCGGCGCCCGGCGGCAGCTCATCCAGGACCTCTGCCGGCGCCGCGGCCGGCCCGAACGCTACGAGGAGATCGTCGCGGCCAGCGAGACGATCGCCTTCATCGCCGCCACGGTCGTCGTCTGCTCGGCCGTCGGCGCCACGCTCCTGGCCTTCGGCGGCCTCGTGACCCCCGGGCGCTCGCTGGCCGTCGAGGCCTCCGCCGTCGCGGGCTGGATCGGGCTCGCCTGGCTGCTGCTGGTCGTCGCGCCCGCCCTCCTGGCGCGATTCGGTGGTCCGTGGATCGTGGTCGCGACGTGGACGCTCTGGCGGCCGATCGTCGGCCTCATCGGCCCGGTCGTGCACCAGCTCGGGAGGGCCGCCGCCGTGCTCGGTCGCGGCACCGTCCGAAAGAGTTCGACCGCCGCGGACGAGCGGCCCCACGAGGAGTTGCGGCTGGTCGTGGACGAGGCCCATCGCGACGGCAGCCTGCCCGGCGCCGCCCGTGACATGATTCGTGGCGTCATCGCCCTCGACGCGGTCCGCGTGGCGGCGATCATGACGCCCCGCACGAAGATCGTGTCGATCGCGGCCGCGACGCCGTGGGAGGCGGCGATCCGCATCGCGGCGGAAAGCGGCCACACGCGGCTCCCCGTCTGGGATCGCTCGCCGGACGACGTCGTCGGCGTCCTCCACATCCGCGACGTGCTCTCGCGACTGACCGTCGACGGTGCCGCGGCGGACGCACCGGCCATCCGCCCCCTGCTGCGACCGCCGTGGTTCGTTCCGGAGTCGATGAGCGTGCAGAAACTGCTCCGCGAGTTTCAGCGGGGCAAGACCCATCTCGCCGTCGTCACCGACGAGTTCGGCGGCGTCAGCGGCCTGGTGACGATCGAGGACGCGCTCGAGGAGATCGTCGGCGAGATTTCCGACGAGCACGACGAGGCGTTCGCCGACGGCATCCGCATGCTGTCCGCGGACGCCTGCGAGGTGGTCGCGGCGGTGCGGGTCGCCCTGGTCAACGAGCGGCTGGGCCTGCACCTGCCCGACGAGGCGGATTTCGACACGATCGGCGGCTTCGTGTTTCACCAGTTCGGCCGCGTCCCCGAGGTCGGTGAGACAATCGAGTCGCACGACGCCCGGCTGGAGGTGCTGGCCGCGACCCGTCGGCGCATCGACCTGGTGCGGATCGAACGACTCGGAGCCGCGCGGCACCATGACCGCTGAGAAGTCGCGCGCGATCGTCATCCGGGCGGTGCCGTTCGGCGAGACCAGCAGCGTGGTCAGCCTGTTTTGCCGGGAGTTCGGCAAGGTGCGGGCTCTGGCAAAGGGGGCGTGGCGACCGAAAAGCGGCTTCGATGGCGCCCTTGACCTGCTTTCGACCTGTCAGGTACTCGTCCTCCGCAAAACCTCGGGCGGCTTGGATCTGCTCACCGAGGCCTTTCTGGAGAACCGGTTTCGGGTCGTAGGCAGCTACAGAGCGTTCCTCGGCGGCATGCACGTCGCCGAACTGCTCGACGCGCTCACGGCCGACTCCGATCCCCAGCCGGAACTGTTCGACCGCGCCCATGCCACCCTGCGGGAGCTATCGGGACTCGATGAGCCTGCCGACCGTATTCCCGCCCTGCTCGTCTCCGCGGAGCTCGCCTTTCTGCAGCTCACCGGTCACGCCCCCGCTCTCGCCGTCTGCGCCGAGTGCCTGGTGCCGCTCGTGGGCAAGAGCCGCACGCCCTTCGGCATGCTCGACGGCGGCTGCCTGTGTGGCCGGTGCCGAGCCGGAAAGCGGGCCGTGGTCTCCGTATCGCCCGACGGGCTGGCGGCCCTCCGCCTGCTCACCGCGCAGCCCGAAGCATGGCGCGACATGGCCCTACCCGCGCCAGTGGAGGGTGAATTGAGGGCCATCATGACGACCTATCTGTCGCACCTGCTCGGCCGCCCGACCCGGGTCGCCCGCCTCCTTCAGCCCCGGATGGCGGCCCGACGCGCCCGCAACGAATGACGCTCCCCAGCCCCGCCCCGTCACCGCACCTGGCCCGCTTCTGGCGGTCCGCCCTGGCGGTCTGCGCGCTGGCCGTGGCCGGCTGCGCGACCATGAAGACACCCACGTGGCCCTGGGCCAAGCCCGCCGAGTCGGCTGACCGCCTCGACGGCCAACTCGGCGAGGACGCCGACTCCGAGGTGATCTCGTCCGAGTTCGCACCCTCGCGTCGCGACGCCGGATGGGACTACTTCAAGGGCGACAACATCAAGCGCCGTTGGAAGAAGATGGTCGGCCGGGGACCGGACGAGCCGGTCGCCCGCAAGGCGCTCGCCGAGGCCGATGCGTTGTATCGGGAAGGCAAGTACCGCGAGGCCATTTCCAAGTACAAGCAGGCGATCGACCGCTGGCCCGACTCGGCGATCGAGGAAGACGCGATGTGGCAGCTCGCCGAGTGCTGGTTCTTCACCGACCAGTATCCGAAGGCCGAGGACCAGTACGACGAACTGGTGAAGAAGTACGCCAACACCCGTTATCTCGATCGCATCGCCCAGCGGCAGTTCGTCATCGCCCAGTACTGGATCGCGCTCGACGAAAAGCACCGCTATGTGACGATCGCCCCCAACATCTTCGACCGCAGCCGGCCGCTGTTCGACACCCGGGGCCGGGCCTTGAAGGCCTACGACCACGTGCGCATCAACGACCCCCGTGGCCCGCTCGCCGACGACAGCGTCATGGCCCAGGCCAACGCCCACTTCCTCGACCGCCAATGGCTCGACGCCGACTACTTCTACGGCCTGCTGCGCAGCGAGTATCCCGACAGCGACTTCCTCCTCCAGGCCCACATGCTCGGGCTGCAGGCGAAACTGCGGGCCTATCAAGGGCCGGCGTACGAAGGCGGGATCCTCGGCGAGGCGGAGATTCTCGCCGATCAACTGCTGGTGCAGTTTCCCGACCAGCTCACGCCGGACGACGCGGACCGGGTGGAGAAGACCCGCGCGGAGGTCGCCGCCCAGCAGGCGCTGCGGCACTGGAACCGGGCCGAGTTCTACGCCAAGGGCAAGCACTACACGTCGGCCCGGATCTACTACGCCCTCATCGCCCGCGACTACCCGAAGACCATGCTCGCCCAGCAGGCCCGGGAAAAGTTCGAGGTCATCAAGGACCGGCCGGACGTTTCCGACGACCCGTTCCCGCTGCTCTCGCGCGTTCTCAACCCGGACTCGCTCAAGGAGGCGGAGCTCGACGCCATGGCGGAGGCCGACGCCCAGATCGCCCGCGGGGACAACTCCGGCATCGCGCCGACCGTCCGCTGACGCTCGACACCCCCGAGGCCCCACGGATGGCCGCCCTCGCCCGCTGGAACCGCTACTGGCTGCTCCTGGCAGCCGCCTCGTGCCTGGGCTGCGCCGGGTATCGCTTCGGCAACAACACGCTCTACGCGGCGAACGTCCGCACGATCTACGTGCCGATGTTCCAGTGCGACAGCTTCCGCACCACGCCGGCCATCGACATCGGCGAACGGCTCACGGAAGCCGTCTGCAAGGAGATCGAGAAGCGGACGCCCTTCAAGGTGGTCGGCGACTCGGCCGGCGCCGACAGCGTGCTCACCGGCCGCGTGGTCGCCGACACGAAGCGGATGGTGGTCGAGAGCCCGACCGACCAGTCGCGGATGGTGGAGATGAACTATCAGGCCCTGATCACCTGGGCCGACCGCGGCGGTGCCGTGATCGCCTCGGGCGAGGTGCCGCTCCCGGCGGCGACGGTGGACGTCGGCCAGGCGGCGGCGCTCGTGCCGGAGTACGGCCGTTCGGTCGCCAGCACGCAGCAGGAGGCGATCGTGAAACTGGCGCAGCAGATCGTCGGCCTCATGGAGGAACCCTGGTAGGCGCACGCGCCGCTCGCCGGGGCTAATCGAGTGAGGGGCGCCGGCGAGCGGGCGGCATGAGTTGCGTCGCTGCGGCGAAGCGCCGACACGCTCCGCATCCTCACGCCGACCCCCTCGCCTACCTCGTTCGCATTGTTGACGTCCGCCCCGGCTCGCTCCAGGGCTGGCGCTGTAGCGGCGGTCTCTGACCGTCGAATGCCTTCCCGACCTGCGCTGTAGCGGCGGTCTCTGACCGTCGAATGCCTTCCCGACCTGCGCTGTAGCGGCGGTCTCTGACCTTCGAATGCGTTCCCGACCCCACTCGCCGGCCCCGCCCGGTACGATGATCGCACCATGACTCCCTCTGCTCTCCCCACCCACTGGCATCTGCGGACGCGACGACTGGAACTTCCGCACCCCGGCGGCGCGGTCGCGCGGCTGCTCGTCATGGGGATCGTCAACGTCACGCCCGACAGCTTCTCCGACGGCGGCCGGCACGCCGAGGTGGAGGCGGCCGTGGCCCACGGGCTGGCGCTCGTCGCCGACGGGGCCGACATCCTCGACGTCGGCGGCGAGAGCACGCGACCTTTCTCGGAGCCCGTCACGGCCGAGGAGGAATGGCGACGGGTGGGCGAAGTCGTCCGGCGGCTCGCCCGCGAGTCGGGCGTGCCCGTCTCGATCGACACCTCGAAGGCCGTGGTCGCGGCCCGGGCGATCGAGGCGGGCGCGGAGATCGTCAACGACGTCACCGGCCTGGAGGGAGATCCGGACATGGTCCGCGTCGCCGTCGAATCGGGCGCCGGCGTGTGCGCCATGCACATGCAGGGCACGCCGCAGACGATGCAGGTCGCCCCTCGCTACGCCGACGTCGTGGCCGAGATCCACGACTATCTCCGCCGCCGCCGCGACGCGCTCGTGGCGGCCGGCGTCCCGCTGGACAAGATCTGCCTCGACCCCGGCATCGGTTTCGGCAAGACCCACGAGCACAACCTCACACTCCTCGCCGAGGCCGGCCGGTTCCTCGATCTCGGCGTGCCGATCCTCGTGGGCCACTCCCGCAAGGGCTTCATCGGCAAGGCGATCGAGCGGGCCCTCGGCCGGCCGGCCACCGAGGCCGAACGCGACGCGGGCACGGCCGGCGCCGCCTGCCGACTCGCTCGGGCCGGCATTCAGGTCGTGCGCGTGCACGCCGTCGGGGTCGTGCGTGCGGCGCTCGCCCTGGGCTGAGTGAAGACGCCGAATGAGCCCAAGCCGGCTCGCCTCCCCCAGCAACTTGGAGACAGAGGGCGAGCTTTTCACTGACAGGGATTTGATGGATCAGGCCTTGGCGGCGGCCCACCGGTTGCAGGTGAGGGCGACGCCGGAAGCGGTGGCCATTACGAGGAACGAGCGACGGCCGATGCGAAGAACGGTCCTGATGGAACCTCCGGCGGGAATGCGAAAGCTGCGCCTGGTAGGATATTGGCCTCTCATGCCCCACGCGCGAAACCCTTCATGACCACCGCCACCCAGCCCGGCCGCACCGACCTGCATGCCCACTGCCGCGGGATCGCCGAGCGGGCCCGCCGCGCCGCCATCGACCTCGCGGCCGTGCCGGGCAACCGCAAGGCGACCTCTCTGCGGGCCGCGGCCGCCCGCATCCGTGCCGACGTCGCGGCGATCCTCGAGGCCAACCGTCTCGACGTCGCCGCCGCGCCCGGCTACGGCCTCTCGGCGGCGGCGATCGACCGGCTCCTCCTCGACCCCAAGCGGGTCGAGGGGATCGCGGCCGGCGTCGAGGCCGTGGCCGCGCTTCCCGATCCGGTCGGCGAGGTGATCGAGGAGTCGGTTCGTCCCAATGGCTTGGCGGTGAAGAAGGTTCGCGTGCCGCTGGGCGTGGTGTTTTTCATCTACGAATCGCGGCCCAACGTCACCGCCGACGCCGCAGCGGTGGCCCTCGCCGCCGGCAACGCGATCATCCTCCGCGGCGGCAAGGAGGCGGCCCACTCGAGCCGGCGGATCGTGGAGAGCATGCGGGTGGCGATCGCCGAACAGGGACTGCCGGCCGACTGCGTGCAACTCGTCGACATCGCCGACCGGGAGGCGGTGGGCGAGTTCCTGCGGATGGACGACCTCATCGACATCGCCATCCCCCGCGGAGGCGAGGCCCTGATTCGCCGCGTCTGCGCCGAGGCGCGGATGCCCGTGATGAAGCATTTTTCGGGCAATTGCCATGTGTATGTGGATCAGGCGGCCGACCTGGCGATGGCCGAGCAGGTGACCGTCAACGCCAAATGCCAGCGGATGGGCGTGTGCAACGCCGCCGAGTCGCTGCTCGTGCATCGGGCCGTGGCGAACACGTTCCTGCCTCCGATTGCGGCGGCCCTCGCCCGGCACGGCGTGGAGATCGTGGGCGACGAGGCGACGCGGCGGCTCGTGCCCACGGCCGGCGTCGCCACCGAGGCCGATTGGGTCACCGAATACCTCGGCCCGAAGATTTCGGTCGCCGTCGTCGATTCGCTCGACGCCGCCATCGACCACGTGAACCGCCACGGCTCGCGACACACCGACGCCATCATCACGGCCGACCCGGCCGCCGCGGAGCGGTTCGCCGCCCGGGTGGACACGGCGGTGGTGATGGTCAACGCCAGCACGCGGTTCAACGACGGGGGCGAACTGGGGCTGGGGGCGGAGATCGGCATCTCCACCGACAAACTCCACGCCCGCGGCCCCTGTGGCATCAAGGAACTCACCACCTACAAATACGTCGTCACCGGAACCGGCCAGGTGCGCGGATGAGGCTGCCCAGAGATTGCGAGGCCAACGGATCGCACCTTCCCGCGCACGGCCGCATGCCGTTGCCTGTAGCGGCGGTCTCCGACCGTCGGGCCCCGGCAAGGCAATCCGTATCCCCTGTAGCGGCGGTCTCCGACCGTCGAGCCCCAGGCGCGCATTCCGTGTCCTCTGTAGCGGCGGTCTCCGACCGTCGGTTGTCGGCATGGAGCTTCCGGTTCCGCTTCGGCGGTCGGAGACCGCCGCTACAGAGGGCGGATCGTCACCGATTTGTCATTCGTCTCTTTCTGCTTGGATCCCTGTCCATGTCGATCGCCCCTGCTGCCGCCGAGCAAACCGACCCCCTCGATCCGCACATCTGGCTGGAGGAGGTGGCCGGCGAGAAGCCGCTGGCCTGGGTGCGGGAGCGGAACTCACGGTGCGTGGCGGCGCTCGGGGAAACGCCCGACTTCAAGACATTGGAGTCGCGAATCCTCTCGATCCTCGACTCGAAGGAGAAAATCCCGTTCGTCACGAAGATCGGCGATCGCTACTACAACTTTTGGCGCGACGGCGAGCACCCGAAGGGCGTGTGGCGGCGGACGACGCTCGACGAGTACCGCAAGCCGCAGCCGGCCTGGGAGACCGTGCTCGACGTCGATGCCCTGGCGAAAGCCGAGGGGGAGAACTGGGTGTGGCACGGGGCGACCGTGCTCGAACCGGAGGACCGGCTGTGCCTGGTGTCGCTCTCCCGGGGCGGGGCCGACGCCGACGTCGTGCGCGAGTTCGACCTCGAGACCAAGGCCTTCGTGACGGGGGGCTTCACGCTCCCCGAGGCCAAGAGCCGCATTGCCTGGCGTGGTCGGGACAGCCTCTTCGTGGCTACGGACTTCGGCCCCGAATCGCTGACGACTTCGGGCTATCCGCGAACAGTGCGGGCGTGGGATCGCGGCACGGACCTTGCCGCCGCGCCGCTCGTCTACGAGGGCCGGGCGGACGACATGGCGGTCGGTGCCTTCCACGACCCCACGCCGGGCTTCGATCGCGACTTCGTCTCCCGGCAGATCACGTTCTGGACGAACGAGCTCTTCCTGTGGCGCGACGGAAAGCTCGTGAAGATCGAGAAGCCCGACGACGCCAATGCCTCGGTCCATCGCGAGTGGCTGCTCGTCGAACTCCGCTCGCCCTGGACCGTCGGCGGCACGACGCATCCGGCCGGCAGCCTGCTGGCGGCCAACTTCGAGAAGTTCCTCGCCGGCGACCGCACGCTGGACGTGCTCTTCGCACCGACGCCGCGCACGTCGCTGGTCGCCTTCGCGGGCACACGCAACCATCTCCTGCTCACGACTCTCGACAACGTTCGCAGCCGGATCGAGGTGCTCGCGTTCAGGGACGGTGCCTGGCGGCGGGAGCCGCTGCCCGGAGTGCCGGAGGCGGGCACGGCGAGCGCGTCGCCCGTGGACGACATCGAGTCCGACGACTATCTGCTCGTCACGTCGAGCCCGCTGACGCCCTCGACGCTCGCGCTCGGCACCGCCGGCGACGGCCGCGAGCCGGAGCGGCTCAAGGCGTCGCCCACGTTCTTCGAAACGAACGGCCTGCGGGTGGAGCAGCATGAGGCCGTCTCCAAGGACGGCACGCGGATTCCCTACTTCCAGATCGGCCGCAAGCTCCTGCCGGCCGACGGCTCGACGCCCACGCTGCTCTACGGTTACGGCGGGTTCGAGATTCCGCTCGTGCCCGGCTACGACCCGGTCTCGGGCGCCGCCTGGCTGGAGAAGGGGCACGTGCTCGTGATCGCCAACATCCGCGGCGGCGGCGAGTTCGGCCCGGCCTGGCACCAGGCGGCCCTCAAGGAGAAGCGACCGCGGGCCTACGAAGACTTCATCGCGGTCGCCGAGGATCTGATCGCCCGCAAGGTGACGTCGCCGGCGCACCTGGGCATCAAGGGGGGCAGCAACGGCGGCCTGCTCATGGGCAACATGTACACGCTGCGGCCTGATCTCTTCGGCGCCGTCGTCTGCCAGGTGCCGCTGCTCGACATGCGGCGGTTCAACAAGCTGCTCGCGGGCGCGAGCTGGATGGGCGAGTACGGCGACCCCGACAAGCCGGAGGAGTGGGCCTTCATCCGCGGTTTCTCCCCGTACCACAACGTCGCCAAGGATCGCGAGCATCCGCCGATCCTGATCACGACCTCCACCCGCGATGATCGCGTCCATCCCGGCCATGCCAGGAAGATGACGGCCCTGCTGGAGAGCCTGGGCAAGGACGTCCTCTCCTACGAGAACATCGAGGGGGGCCACGGCGGGGCCGCCGACAACCGGCAGAAGGCCTTCATGGACGCGCTCGGCTGGACGTTCCTGGAACGGAAGCTCGGCGAATCCGGGGGGCGCTGAGGGCCGCCGCCTCGGGCTCAAGGCCCGATGGCAACCGTCGGGAACTTGTGGCGGCCTCCTCGCGTCCAAAAAGCATCCCCCAAGAAAGGAACGCCGCATGCCCGCCCTCCGCCTGCTCGCGATCGCCGCGCCCCTGCTGCTCGCCGGCACCCTTCCCGCGGCCGCCGCCGAGCAGCCGGCGACGGCCCTGGTCGCCTGGGGCGAGCCCGTGCACGGGCTCAAACTCCACGTCCACCTCGACCGCGACGTCTACGTGCAGGATCGCGACCTCGTGAACGTCACGTTCACGATCATGAACACCACCGCCAAGGACTTTCCCGTCACGCTCGGACTCACCGGCGAGGAACGCACCGACCTCGTCGTCCGCGATGCCGCCGGACGGGAGCGGACGATCCCCGGGCGCGCGGTGCCCCGCAGCAAGACGGCGGTCCGGCGGGCGACGATCCGCCCCGGCCGCATCGCCCGGGTGAACATGGTCTTCGACCCGGCGCAGCTGGGGGCCATCGACAAGCGGGAACGGTTCACGCTGCGGGGCGTCTTTCGCTGTGACGGGCCGGACCTGGCGGCGTGGGTCGAGAAGCCCTTCCGGCTCGAGTCGAACGAGGTGGCTTTCGAGGTCCAACCTGACAACGACCGCAAGGTGCCCCGAGGAGCCTTCGATGGCGACGCCGCGCTCTCGCTGGAATGCGGCACGCCCGCCTGGAAGCCCGGTGATCCGCCGCTGCCCTTCACGGTCGTCATGAACCGTGCCGCCGACGCCGACGGCCGCAGTCTGCTGAGCATCCACGGCAACACGTATTACCGGCTGGAGGTGACCGGCCCGGATGGCAGAGAGTTCACGATCGAGCAGCCCGTCGCCCTCCCCGCGGGCGAGTCGCCGCACTTCCGCTTCGCAGAACTGCCTGGGGGCCGGAGGCTGGGCGAGCGGCTGGCCTGGAATCCCGATGGCGCGGCCGTGGAGCGGACGCGGACCCTGGATGAGTTCCACACGGCGAGCGGCCCGCGGGCTCCGGCCGCCGGCCGCTACCGCGTGCGGGCGGTGTACGAAGTGGACGCCGACGCCGAGGCACCCTTCCACTACGGCATCGGAGCCCGCCGGATCGAGTCCAACGTCGTCTCGGTGGAGATCGCCCGCTGACCGTTGCCGCCCCTGGTCGCGTGGCCCGTCTCAGCCCCCCAGGTCGATGCCGATGCCCGCGCCGCGGCGCTGGTTGTTCTCGAAATGGGTGAAGTCGATGAGAAAGGTCGCCGCGAAGAGCAGCTTCTTCACGGCTGCGGGCAGGGACGGGATCGTGTACTCGATGCCGAACAGGTCGGCGTCGGTGAACGCCTCGGCCAGCACGCCGCGCCACTCCTTGCGAATCCGCGCCACCTCCACGCCGTTCCGCGTCGCCCGAAACGTGCCGCGGAAGCGGAAGTGATCCCAGAAACCGCGTTCGATGCCGAGGAGTTCGTCGCCGCCCGACGTGAGGATCGCGAACCGATCCACGAGCAGGCCGAAGCGGCGGACCACCGCCCCCACGGGCACGCCGTTCTCCCACAGGACGACCTCCTGGAAGTACCAGCGGAACGGCTTCTCGATCCGTGCGATCTCGCCGCCCCCGGTATCGATCACGTGAAGCGTGGCCCGGCGGCAGGGGCCGAGGAACTGCCGTCCGAGCCACCGGCCGAGCCCCGATCCCTCCTCCGCCACGCGGGCCACCAGGCGGCCGGTCTCGTCCTGCACTTCGTAGCGGTTGCGAGCCTCGTAGCCGACGAGAATCTCCGACCACTCCTTCACCTGCTGGATGAGGAGCCGCTGGGCGTCGAGCAACGAGTCGAGCATCGTCCACCTCGCATCGAGTTTCCGGCCACCGGCCCAAAAGATACCGAATCCCGACGCACGCTCTCCAAGTATCTCCGCAGGGGATGCCCGGGGGACCGAAGCCAGCGTCCGGCGACGGGGCATGGGCATCCCCGACGGCGCGTTCACCCGAGACCATACGCCGCCAGGAGCGCCCGCGGTGCGCCGATGCCCACGACGTGAACCGCCCCGATCAGCGGCGCCGCGGCTGGCGCGTCGAAGCCGACCTTGCGGGCCACGAACGTCGCCGTAACATCGGCCCGCACGCATGACCCGAGGGCCTGCCCCGTGTCGCAGTCGAGCCCCGAGGGCAGGTCCACCGCGAACACCTTCGCGCGGCGGCTGCGGGCGGCGTTCACCGCCTCGATCGCGGTGGCGATCGCCCCCCGCGGCGCGCCCGTGACGCCGGTGCCGAGCAGCGCGTCGACGATCCAATCGGAACCGGCGAGGGCCTGCCGCCACTCATCCGGCGTGGCGGCGGCCAGCCGCGTCGCCGGGATGCCCGCTTTCTCCGCCACGCCACAGGCGATCGCGGCGTCGCCCCGCAACGCGGCCGGATCGCAGGCCAGAAGCAGCCGCACGGCGTGGCCCAGGTTCTCCAGGTGACGGGCGATCACGAACCCGTCGCCCGCGTTGTTGCCCTTGCCGCACACGATCGCGACCGAAGCCCGTGGGGCGAGCCCATGCAGAAGTTCGGCGGCCCCGCGGCCGGCGTTTTCCATGAGCACGATCCCCGGCAGACCGTAGTCCTCGATCGCCCGCCGGTCGATCTCGCGCACCTCGGCGCGGGTGAGATGCCTTATGTCCATTCTTGACTCGCCTAGGCGACGGGTTTTCGGAGGGGGTGCCCGCGCCCCGGGAGCCGGCGTAGGCGGCCAGCGGAGGCACGGATGCCGGAGCGCAGACGCCTCCGAGAGAGCGAAGGCCCGGAGGGCCGAAGTGAACGTCCGGCGATGGGGCGCGGGCACCCCCGACCCGCGGCCTCGTATTGACCGGAACTCATGTCCCCGTTTCCGATGTCGCCCCGCGCCCGCGGCAACGGTCGCTGCAATAGCGGACCTGCTCCCAGCACCGTTCCCACTTCTTCCGCCACGCGAACGGCCGGCCGCAGGCGACGCAGGTCTTCGTCGGCAAGGTCACGCGGCTCCGGTGGCGGCCCATGCGGTCGGCTCCGGTAGTCGGCCGGGGGGCGACGGCGGTGCGGCCAGCGCCCTGATCGCCTCCACGAGCATCACAGCCGCCAGGGCCAGGAGCACGAGGCCCGCCCACGGGACGGGATCGGCGGGGAACGTCAAGCCGGTGTCCGAGCGGAACCGCGGCAGCGTCATCTCGGCCAGCGCCCAGGTGCTCATCACGTACATGAAAACCGTCGGCAGGCCGGTGACCAGCCACACCCAGGCCGCCCGCCGCGTCCGCCACAGCCAGACGGTGACGCCCAGGAGCGTGAGCGCCGCGAGCAGCTGATTGCTCGCGCCGAACAGCGACCAAAACGTCTTCCAGGCCGGCACGACGTTGCCGTTGGCATCGACGTTGGGCCGGAGCAGAAAGATCAGCGGCACGCCCGCCGTCAGCGCCGTGCCCAGCCAGCCACCGGCCCGGCCGGAGAGACCGGTCAGTTCCTGGATGATGTAGCGGCCCAGCCGGGTGCAGACGTCGAGCGTGTCGTAGACGAAGGTCGTGAACGCCATCAGGGCGAACGACACCCCGATCGCGGCCGGCACGCCGAGGATCTCGAGAAAGCCCCCCATGCCCAGGGCGTAGACGAAGTTCGGCGACTGCTTCGCCAGCGGGCTGTCGGCCGCGAGCACCATCACGCAGCACAGGCTGACGATGGCCACCATCGCCTCCAGGAGCATCGTACCGTAGCCGATCGGCCGGGCGTCGGTCTCGCGCCGCAACTGCTTGCTCGTAGTGCCCGAGGCGATCAGCGAGTGGAAGCCCGAGCAGGCGCCGCAGGCGATCGTGATGAACAGCATCGGCACGAGGCTCTGCCCGTTCTGCGCCTGCCAGCCGGTGAAGGCCGGGTAGCGGATCACGGCGTCGCCGCCGAACAGGCCGGCCAGCGTGCGGTCGCTGACGATCAGACCAATCGCGGCCCCGGCCAAGGCGACGTAGAGAAAGCAGCCGCCCAGGTGGCCCCGCGGCTGGAGCAGAAGCCACATCGGCACCATGGCCGCCACGAGACAGTAGCCCAGGAGCAACGCCCCCCATACCTTCTGCGCGGTGGCGTCGCTCGTGCCCAGCGTCTGGCCGAGGTCGAAGGGGATCTTCTGACCGCCCCAGATGGCGAGGCCGACCAGCGGCAGGAAGACCGCCGTCGCCGCCCACAGCGGCATCCGGCCGAACCGCATGCACGCGCCCATGATCATCGGCAGCGCGAGGTAGAGCAGGCTCGACGTGGCGATCCCTCCTCCCGACACGCTCTCACCGTTCTCCAGCACCTGCCGGCCGACGAAGCTCGCGGCCGTGATGTCGGTGAAGGCGACGATGATGTAGATGAGCGCGATCCAGACGAACGCCAGGAAGAGCACGTAGCTCCGTCGGCTCATGTGGTCGCGGACCACCTCGGCGATCGACCGGGCCTTGTGCCGCACGGACGCGACGAGCGCCGAGAAGTCGTGCACGCCGCCGACGAAGATGCTGCCGACGAGGATCCAAAGCAGGGCCGGCAGCCAGCCGAAGGCGACACCCGCGAGGATCGGCCCCACGATCGGGCCCGCGGCCGCGATCGCCGAGAAGTGTTGGCCGAGGAGGAGCTGCGGCGGGATCGGCTCGTAGTCGACGTCGTCGCGGAGCGTGACGGCCGGCGTGGCCGCCGCATCGTCGAGACGGAACAGTCGGGCGAGGATCGAACCGTACACGCGGTATGCCACCGCCAGCAAGACGGCGGACGGGAGGATGATCGCGAGCAGGCTCATGGGCGTGCAAAACCGGGAGTTGCCGTGGACGGGTTTTCCCGTGCCGCCAGGTTCGTACCATCATGCCTGTTCACCGGGCCCCCGTCGATCCTGCGACCGGGGTCGCGGCGTTCCTTCCTCACCGCTCGGGAGCCATGTGATGTCGTCCCCCACCGTCGAAACCCTGGTCATCATCGGTAGTGGGCCAGCCGGCTGGTCGGCCGCCACCTACGCCGCCCGGGCGCAGCTCAAACCGCTCGTCTACGAGGGGGCGATCACCGAGAAGAACCGGATGGCGGGCACGCTGCCGCTGGGCCAGCTCGCGCTGACGAGCGAGGTGGAAAACTACGCCGGCTTTCCCCACGGGAACCTCGGCGGCTTTCTCGACTCCGCCCTCCCCAAGGAGCGGCGGATGATGATGCCGCCCCACGAGGGCCAGGGCGTCACCGGCCCCGAACTCATGGAACTGATGCGGCAGCAGGCGATCAACTTCGGCACCCGGATCGTCACCGACGACATCGCCAAAGTCGACTTCTCGCGGCGGCCCTTCCGGATCTTCCCAGCCGAGGGGGGCGAGGTGCATGCCCAGTGTGTGATCGTGGCGACGGGGGCCAGCGCCAACTGGCTCGGCCTGCCGAGCGAGGAGAAGTTCAAGAACCGGGGCGTGAGCGCCTGCGCCGTCTGCGACGGCGCCCTGCCACGGTTCCGAAACAAGCCGCTGGTGGTCGTGGGGGGCGGCGACTCGGCCGTCGAGGAGGCGACCTACCTCTCGAAGTTCGCCAGCCGGGTGCATCTCGTGCACCGCCGCGACGCCCTCCGGGCGAGCAAGATCATGGCCCAGCGGGCCTTCGACAACCCGAAGATCGAGGTCCACTTCAACACGGCGCTGGCTGAGGTGCTCGGCGACGACACCGGCGGCGTGACGGGCGTGCGGCTGGAGAGCACGACGGAGCCGGGGAAGCAGGCGACGCTCGACATCGCGGGCGTGTTCCTCGCCATCGGGCACACGCCCAACACTGCATTCCTCGACGGCCAACTGGAGCTCACGGCCAAGAAGTACATCGTCTGGAAGCAGCACTTCCGCACGGCGACGAGTGTGGAGGGCGTATTCGCGGCGGGCGACGTGGCCGACGACTACTACCGCCAGGCGATCTCGGCCGCCGGCACCGGCTGCATGTCGGCCCTCGACGCCGAACGGTGGCTGGCCCACGGCTGAACCGGGCCTACGGGTCGAGCGACCCGACGCAGCCCAACACGGCTCCCGCAAGCCACGCATTCCGCAGCGAGAGCCTTGTAGGTGCAGACTGGCAGTCTGCACACCGTAGCAGCGCGTATTCCGCAGAGTGCCACTCTGCGGCTACAAGGTGCAGACTGGCAGTCTGCACACCGTAGCAGCGCGTACTCCGCAGAG
>JBIKND010000040.1:0-23423 GCA_044358905.1 Pirellulales bacterium
CGGCTGATCATGGCGGGCACGATAACGCCATCAAAACCAGGGCGCAAGTTCCCTATCTTCACAATGGCCATCATGTACGATGCGCAAATCCCGTGCCGAACAGGATTGCCCTCCGGGGCCTTCGCTCTCTCGGAGGCGTCTGCGCTCCGGCATCCATGCCTCCGCTGGCCGCCTACGCCGGCTCCTGGGGCATGGGCAACCCCTCCCTGAGTCAATGACTTGGTTCTACGTCCGCTTCCCGCGGAAGAACTCGCTCAGGATCCGGCCGCACTCGTCGGCCAGCACGCGGCCCACGTGGTCGACGCGGTGATTGAGCCGCGGATCCTCGAACAGCCGGTAGAGCGATTCAACGGCGCCCGCCTTGGGATCGGCCGCACCCCACACGACCCACGGCACCCGGGCCTGGAGGATGGCGCCGGCGCACATCGGGCAGGGCTCGAGCGTGACGTACAGCGTGCAGCCCTCGAGCCGCCACGAGCCGACCGCCGCGGCCGCCTGGGTCAGTGCGATCATCTCGGCGTGGGCCGTCGGATCGGCGAGCCGCTCGCGCTGGTTGTGGGCGCTGGCGATGACCCGGCCTCCGGCGACCACGATCGCCCCGACCGGCACCTCGTCTTCCGCCGCCGCGGCCCGGGCCTCCTCGAGCGCCAGCCGCATCCAGCGGTCGTGCGGGGCCCCGCCGGGCAGGTCGAGCACGTCCTCGTCGTCATCGAGTTCCATAGGCCGACAACTGTAGGCCGCGGCGGGCGCCCGCGACAAATCCTCCACGCTTGGGGCCCGCGGAAAATCGGCTACCATGCGGCAACCGTCGTCCCTTCCGGAGGCTCCCGCATGGATCCCGTCACCCTCGTGCTCCGCTGGGCACACATCCTGGCCGCGATCGTCGCCATGGGCGCCCTGGTCTTCGCCCGCTTCGGCCTCCTGCCGGCGCTGGGCGACTTCGACGCCGGAACGCGCGAACGGATCCACGACTCCATCCGCCGCCGCTGGCTGCCCTGGGTGATCGGCGCGATCACGGTGCTCTTGGCCAGCGGCCTGGCGAACTTCCTGCTCTTCAACGGCCGTGTGAAGGCCGAGGGCTGGGGCGACGGCGGCTGGATGCGGCAGACGAGCTACCACGCCCTGTTCGGGGCCAAGTTCCTCCTCGCGATGGTGGCCTTCTATTTCGCCAGCGGCCTGGTGGGCCGCGGCGCGGGCACGCAGTGGATGCGGAACGACCGGGCGAAGTGGCTGTCCGTGACCCTCGGCATCATGCTCGCCGTGGTTCTGCTGTCGGGGTGGATGCGGCAGCTGCATACGGGGCCGAACGTCGCCGTGGATGCCGGCGTGCGCGTCGACCGTGGGGAACGATCCTGGGACCGCGATGCACGGGAGGACGGTGATGGACAAGAAGGAAAAGAAGCGGATGGAGGTGCTGCAGCAGAAGATCGGAAAACTGCAGCAACTGCTGGCGGGGGCGAAGCAGCAGCCCGATGATCCGGCCGATGTGCCGCGACTCGAGAAGGAGCTGGCGGCCGCCCACGCCGAACTCGCCGCGCTGAAGAAGGGCTGACGTCGGTCACCCGCGGACTGCCGTCCTGCGGCGGCCTCCATTCCCGGGCGTTCGTCCTGCTCCCCGGAGAGTTGCCCGTGACCACCACGACGCAGCCGCTGCTCGACGCCCCCTATCCGCTGACCGACGCCCACACGACCCGCTTCCGCGAGGATGGCTTCATCCGCCTGCCCGGTGTCTTCGACGCGGCCACCCGCGCCGCGTTCGACCGCGAGATCACGCGGCTGACGATGGAGCACAACCCCGTGGCCGACGTGCCGCTCGAGCGGCGCGACACCTACGGCAAGGCCTTCATCCAGGTGGGGAACCTGTGGACGATGAACTCGGAGGCGAAGCGGCTCAGTTTTTCCCGCCGCCTGGCGGGCATCGCCACCGGCCTGCTCGGCACCCGGGGCGTGCGCATGTGGCACGACCAGGCCCTCTACAAGGAGCCGGGGGGCGGCTTCACCCCCTGGCACGCCGACCAGCAGTACTGGCCGATGGCCAGCGCGTTGTGCGTCACGGCCTGGCTCCCGCTGCAGGCGGTGCCCATGGAACTCGGTCCGCTCTCCTTCGCCCCCGGCAGCCATCTCAAGAAGATCGGCCGCGGAAGGTGCACACCGTGATCTACATGGACGCCGACATGCGGCTGGCCGAGCCGCGAAGCGCCAACCAGCGAAACGACCACGAGGCGTGGACGCCCTCGACCCGGGTCGGCGAGATCATGGACGACCCGCTCAATCCCGTGCTTTACGAGGCCTGACGCCATTCCGCGACGGCCGCCGCTCACGGTATCCTAACAGTTCGTGAGCAGGCCTTCCGTGGCCTGTTTCACATGGTCGGCCGCCGCTGCGTGCGGCGGCTGACCTGGTCGGTCGTTTGCGAACCGGGGCACGCGGCATTCATGGGCTTCTTGTCGAATCTGTTCGGCGGTTCGTCGCGCGTCGATCTCTGGAGGCGGTTCGAGCGGCTGCGCGAGAGCTACTCGGGCACGATGTCGGCCTTCTACAAGGTGAAGGACATCCGCAGCGGCACGGTGCTCGGCCTGAAGATCGTCGACAACGCCAAGGCGGCGCCCGTCGAAGGACGGTACAAGGGCCTCGGCAAGCCGACGGAGGGCGAGATCGGTTCCAAGATCACCGGCCCGAACATCGTGCGCACGCTCGAATGGGGAAAGTCCACCGCCGGCGAGCCGTTCGTCGTCACCGAGTTCATCGAGGGCACGCTGCTCCACGCCCTGCTCTCGGCCAAGCGGCCGCTGCCGCCCGCCCAACGGATCGACCTCGTGCGGCAGGCGGCCGCCGCGGTCGCGGCCGTTCACGCCGCGGGATTCGTCCACCGCGACATCTGCCCGCGCAACTTCATGCTCCGGCCCGACGGCCGCCTGATCCTCTTCGACTTCGGGCTCACCGTGCCCGACAAGCCGGTCTTCCTCCAGCCGGGCAACCGCATCGGGACGCCGAACTACATGGCCCCGGAGGTGGTGCGCCGCCGCCAGGCCGACAAACGGCTCGACGTGTTCTCGTTCGGGGTCACCGCCTACGAGATCTGCACGCTGCACTCGCCGTGGCCTCGCGGCACCAGCGGCAACGTGGCGCTGGCACACGACCAGCCCCCCGACGACATCCGCGGGCACTGGCCCGAGATTCCCGAGCCGCTCGCCACCGCGATCACCGCCTGCCTGGCTGCCGACCCCGACAAGCGACCGCCCACGATGGACCGGTTTCTCGCATTGATCGCGAAAGTGCCGGCGGCCCCGGCCTGAAAGCCCGATGCCGGGGGGAACGGCAGCCTCCCTTGAACCGGGCCCGAGGCGTTCGTACCTTGGTGCATCCCTGCGGCGGCCTGCTCGCCGCTCACCTCCCCGCCACCACTGACCACTGAAGGATCGCCTGCCATGACGATGGACAAGAGCCTGCGAGTGCGGAAGGGCTCCTCGAGCGCCCGCGGCGTGCTGACCCGCGCCGAGCGGATCGCCCGGCTGAAGGAGCAGGAGCGCTGGACGGAGGGCCGCAGCCCCCTCGGCCTGCCGAAGGTTCGCGTCATGAAGATGGCGATGAAGAAAAAGAAGAAGGCCAAGGAAGAAGGCGCCGAAGGTGCCGCCGCGGCGAAGCCGGCCGCCGGAGCCAAGAAGAAGTAGTCGGAGTCGAGCGCCGCCAGGCAGCGTCGTCAGCCGAGGGCTCGTGGGGCGAGCACCGCAGCAGCCGCCACTTGACCCGAGGCGATCACCTGCGGGATGCCGACGCCGCGGTAGGCGGCGCCGGCCAACGCGAACGTTCCGATCGCGGCAGCCGCCCCTTCGATCCGCGCCACGCGATCGAGATGCCCGACGTGGTACTGCGGCATCGCCCCCCGCCAGCGATCGATCTGCACCAGCAGCGGCACGCCCGTCGCGCCGATCAGGGTCGCGACCTCTTCGCGGGCCAGCGTCGTGAGATCGGCATCCGGCAGTTGCGTCGTTGCCGGGTCGAGCGCTCCGCCGACGAACACCCGCACGAGCACGCAGCCGGGTGGCGCCCGACCGGGAAACTTGGCGCTCGAAAAGCTCACGGCCAACGCCCGGCGGCCCGCGACCCGCGGCACCACCATGCCCGCCGCATCGAGCGGGTGCGCGACGCGGTCACGTGGGAAACCGAGGGACACGACCGCCGAACCGGCGTACTCGATCGCCGCCAGGTCGGCCGCCAGCGCGGTGTCGACACCGGCGATGATCCGGGCCGCCGCCGGCGCCGGCACGGCGACGACGACCGCATCGGCCTCCAGTGGCGGAACGGCCGCACCGTCGGCCACGAGCGGGACCTGCCACCGTCCGGAGGCGTCGCGGGCGAGCGCACCGGCGGCGGCATGAATGAACGTCACGCCGCGCTCGGCGAGCCCGGCCGCGAGCCGGCGGGGGAGGGTTTCCATGCCGCCGGCGAGCGTGACGAACTGGCCGTAGCGGGCGCCCGCCGCGGGACCGCCGCCGGCCTGCCGCAACCGGGCCCGCTCACCAGCCCACAGGCTGCCGTGCGTGCGTTCCATCGCGAAGAAGTCCGGACAGGCCGCGGCCATGCTCAAGCGGGCCGGGTCAGCCGTCCAGATGCCGGCCGCGAGGGGCTGCACGAGCCGCTCGAACGCCTGCCTGCCCAGCCGTCGCACCGCGAAGGACTCCAGTGACTCGTCCGTGGCCGACGCGTCGCGTGCGGGAATGAACCGTTCCGCCAGCAGCCGCAGCCGGCTGGCCGGCGACAGGAGGGGCGTGCCGAGGATGCCGCCGGCACGACCAGGGGCGAGGAGGCGGAACCCGGTCGGCGCCGGCACGGCCCGCCCCGCATGCCAGATGAGCGCCCGCCGCACCCGCGGATCGACGCCCACGAGCTCATCGGTGAGGCCGAGTCGGTGCACGAGTTCCACGCCCTCGGGCCGGACGGCGAGAAAGTTGTCGGCCGACCGCTCCACGAGCCAGCCGTCGCGCCGCTCGGTCGCGATCACGCCCCCCGGCCGGCCGGTCGATTCGACGACCGTGACGCGACACGCCGGACCGGCGAGGAGTTTCTCGGCGGCGGCGAGGCCGGCGAGGCCGCCACCGATCACGACCACGTGCTGCATCGTCGTCTGCGAGGAGAGAGGGGGCGTAGGTGCGACTGGTCGAAGGATTCTCAGCAGAGTTTACCGCCACCGTGGCCGAGCGCCGCGAAACCTAGGCAGGATGGGAGGCATTGACAAAGTGGTTCTCTGGGAATCTCGTGGGTGAGAAGATTCGGGAGGGGGTGCCCCTACCATGTCGCCGGGCTATGGAAGCAAGCGTAGGCATGGATGCCGGAGCGCCGCGGACATGCAGTGAACGGAGGCCGGGCACCGATCCGCCGCAGGCGGATTGGTCGTGGCCGAAGAGAACGTCCGGAGACGTGGTAGGGGCACCCCCGACCCAAGGAAGTTTCCTGCGGCCGCAGTCTGCTCTGGACTGGGAGGCATGGGAAGCCTACCGTCCCCCCGCGACCGGGCTGGGTGCCCGGTGCGTCGTTCACGGAGGAACTTGTCGTGGCCATGCTGCGGAGCCATACGTCGCCAGGATTGCACGCCTTCCTGCTCACAGCCTGCGGCTGGGCCGCCGTCGCCACCGCGGCCGAGCCACCGCGGGCGCCGCGCACGCTCATGCGGCTGCCGGGCTGGGTCGACTCCTCGGATGACCGCACGGTGCCGTTCGAAACGACGGCCGGCCGCGACGCTGCGCCGGCGCCCCTGGCCGACATCGATTCCGCGCCGGTGACCAACGCCGTGGGACAGGGCGACACCACGCCATGGACCGATCTCGTGCCGGTCGCGGCCGCCGACGGTCCGCCGGGCACGCGGCAACCCGCCCCGACCGCGCCGAAGCCGCCCCTCGGTCCGGAAACCAGCGTCCTCAAGCGGTGGATCAACGACCGCGTCGCCCAGCTGCCCAAACCGACGGCGCTCGCTTCCAAGCCGGTCGCCGAGCCCGCACCGACGGCGACGGCCGAGCCGACGCAGCCGCCCGCCGAGTCCGCGGCCAATGTCACCGCACCCGTGGCCGCGACCCCCGACGAAATGCCGACGCTCTCCATCGACCCGGCCAGCTTCCGGGGTGTGAATCCCGGCAAGACCACCCGCGAGGAACTCCTGGCGTCATGGGGCGCCGGCGAGGCCCTCGATCACGGCGACGGAACGACCGGCTTCTCGTGGAAGATCGAGCCCTTCGAGCGGGTCGAGGTCGCGCTGGATGGCGACACCGTGGCCACGATCCTCGTCAAGCTGGCCGACCCGGTGCCCGTGGCCGAGCTCGCCCGCCAGCTCGAGATCGCCGACATCCGTACCGTCACGATCTTCGACGACCAGGGAGTCTCGATCGGCGAGGTCTATCCCGAGCGGGGCGTGATCCTGAGCGTGAAGCCGGGCACGCAGGCGGCCACCGCGATCATGATCGAACCGCTCGACCCCGAGTCGTTCGTGCTCCGCGCCGAGAGCGAGATCGACTCCTGCTCCGCCTACGCCGTCGCCGACCTGCAGTACGCCATCCAGATCGACCCGCGGCACGTGCGGGCCCATCGCCTGCTTCTCGGCATGACCAGCGAGCAGGGCAAGTGGACGCAGACGATCAAGCTCGCCGAGACCGCCACGCGGCTCGATCCCACCGACGCCTGGACCCAGCTCAAGCACGCCTCGGCGCTGCTGGCCGTCGATCGCCCGGAGGAGGCCCGCGCCGTCCTCGCGGCCGTGAAGGCCCGAGAGAACCAGTCGCCGCTGGTCGTGGCCCAGGCCGAACGGCTCCTCGGTCGCGTCGCCCTGACCGGCCCCGCGCCCGACCACCACGCGGCCGTGCAGCACTTCGCCGAGGCGATTCGCCGTGCCTCGCCCTTGCTCGTCAAGCGGGCCCCCGCGGTGCAGACGGCCGCCCGCGAGGTCCTGCTCGACGCCCACCTGGGAACCGCCCTGGCCATCGCCCGCGGCACCTGGCAGCAGAAGGCCCGCGTGATCCCCAAGTGGATCTCGCGCGGCGAGACGATCGTCACGGAGTTTCAAGGCCCCGACGCCGAACGGCAGGTGCTGGAGCTGCAGCTCTGCCGCGGCGCCTTGGCGGCCTCCGCAGGCTCGGCTGAAGCGGTCGAACCGCTTCCCTGGGTGAAGCGCATGCTGGAGCTGCGCGATCGCATGGGGCAGACCGTCTCCGACCCCTGGCGGCGCCGCCAGATCGACTGGGAGACGGGGCAGGGCCTCGCCGACGCGCTTGCCGCCGCCCAGAAGCGGGGCGATGCCGCCGACCTGCTCGACAACGCCACGCTCACGGCGGCCTACCTCGAACGCGGCGCCGAGCAGCGGGAACTCACCGCGGCCGAGCGGAAGAAGATGGGCGAACTGATGTTCCGCATCGGCATCATGCATAGCCTGCAGCGGGGCGACCACGCCACCGCCGTGACCTGGTTCGATCGCACCGTGCCGCTCTGGGAGGGCAACGACGACTTCACCCGCGACGGCGAACTCGGCCGCCTCGGCGAGTCCTACGTGAGCATGGCAATTTCGTACTGGCAGGTGGACCGCCGGGAGGACGCCCTCGCCCTGAGCCGGCGCGGCGTCGATCTCATGGTCACCGCCGTGGACAAGAGCCAGCTCGAGGAGCGGTCGCTGGCCGTCGCCTACGGCAACCTCTCGACGATGTACGCCGAGGAGGGCGACGACGAGCAGTCGCAGACCTACGCCGAGATGGCCAGCCGCGCCGAAGCCTCGGGCAGCACGCTCCGCTAGCGCGGTTAGCAGACTGTGGAACAAGCCTGCCGCCGCAGGATGCGGCGCCCATCGAACCAGGAAACCCTCGGCGTTTCCTGCGGTCGATCAAGTGGACAAAGGCCATGGCAGGCTTTGTCCACGGGCCGTTAGCCCCGCGCCGTCAGAGCAGGCTTTCCAGGAGCAGCCGCATCTTGCGGAGTTCCGCGACCTGGTCCACGCCCTCCAGCGGCGGCATGCGGGCACACAGCGCCCGCTTGTAGCCGACCCGCTCCAACTGGGCCACGATCTTGCCGTACTCGACATTGCCCTGGCCGATCCGGACCTGAAAGACGTCGGGCTTGGTGTCGCGCAGGTGCACGTGGCAGACGTACTTGAGAATCGACTCCCAGGATGCCGGCTTCTTGTGGCCGAAGATGAAGTGGCTGGGGTCGAGGGTGACGTTCAATCCGGGGACGTTGCGGCACAGCGAGGCCGTCGTCTCGGCGTCCTGCGTCATCCGCCCCGCCTCGGTCTTCACGCCCACCACGACGCCGAGTCCGGCGGCGATGGCCACCATCTTTCGCAGCCGTTCGATCTCGCCGTTGAACGGCGTGCCGAGCTCCGACGACTCCACCACCAGCGTCACCACCCCCAGGGCCTTGGCGAGGCGGCAGCAGGCCAGGAAGTGGTCGTAGAGTTCCGGCGACTCGGGGGCGGCGAAGGAGACGGCCACGGGCCGCAGCCGCTGCAGGTCGCTGCAGGCCGCGATCGCGGCATCCGGATCGGCCGCGACCTGGGCCGGCGTGAGGTGCCCACCCTGCTCGTGCACGTCGAGTTCCACCGCGGTGAACTCGAGCTCCGCCAGCCGCTCCATCGCCTGGGCGAGCGGCAGGGCGGGTAGACATTCCGTGCTGACACAGACGAACACGTGGCGGGACTCCTGGCGGGTGCGGTTCTTTTCGAAAGTCGAACCGGTCAGGGTAGCCGCAGCGGGCTCGGCGTGGCAACCGCGCGGCGACGGCCGTGGCGCCGGCGTAGACTGATGTCGTCCGCCCCCCGTTCCTTTCGCTCCGCAGGAGATGTCTCGATGGAGATCGAACGCCAGCCGCTGCCGACCCGCGTGATCCTCGAGCACGCCAGCCCCTGGGGACGATGGGGCACGCGGATCGCCTGGATCGTGGCGGGCGTTTCGCTCGTGGCGGCCCTGGGGAGCGCCGGCGCCTTCGCCCAGTATTTCCAGCGCGACGGCCGCGTGGTGGAGAAGTACCACTCGCTGTCGAAGTCGGCGCCCGCCAAGGTGGCGATCGTGTCACTCGCCGGCGCCATCATGGGAGGCGACGGCTTCATCCGCTCCCAGTTGGATCACGTCGCCGAGGACGAAAGCGTGAAGGCGATCGTGCTCCGGGTCGATTCGCCGGGCGGCACGGTGAGCGGCAGCGACGAGATCCACCACCGGCTCGGCCAGCTCGCCGCGAAGCGCGACCTGCCCGTGGTGGTGAGCATGGGCGGGATCGCGGCCAGCGGCGGCTACTACGTGGCCATGGCCAACGGCGGCCGCGACGACGTGATCTTCGCCGAGCCGGCGACGCTCACGGGTTCGATCGGCGTGATCATTCCCCACTTCGATCTCTCCAAGATGCTCAAGCGGTTCGACGTGCGCGACGACTCGGTCGCCAGCGGCCCCCTCAAGGAAATGCTCAGCCCCACGAAGGACCGCACGCCCGAACTGGCCGACCGCGAGCGGCGGCTCCTCAAGGCGCTCGTCGACGACATGTTCGTGCGGTTCAAGGAGATCGTCCGCGCGGGCCGGCCGAAGCTCGACGCGGAGGCCGTCGACAAAGTGGCCACCGGGCAGATCTTCACCGCGCAGCAGGCCAAGGAGGCCGGCCTCGTCGATCGCATCGGCTTCCTCGAAGACGCCGTGGCCCGCGCCGTCGAGCTCGCCGGGCTCACCGACACGACGGCCCGGGTCGTGAAATACTCGAAGCCGAAGGGACTGCTCGACGAGGTCCTCGGCGGCGACGCCGGGGCGGGCGGCCGCGTCACGCTCGAGGCCTTCGCGGAGCTGACCACGCCCCGCGCCTGGTACCTGTGCAGCTGGTGGCCCGCACTCGTAGTCGCCGGCGAGTGAGCCGATCACTCGGCGGCTCGCAGGCCGGGAGGTGCCCGCTCAGGCGGTGCATGCCGTGCGATTGGCTGCGTGCCCGAGTGCCGGGAAGCCCGAGGCGCGAGCCGAGGGAATGCGGTTCGTTCTCCGGTGAAGCCACGCGTTTTCCCTCAGCGTGCGCTTCGGGCTTCGAGGGCACCGTACCGCCGACGCGGACGGTCGTGGAAAACGTGAGCCGATCACTCGGCGGCGAGGGTGCGGCCCAGGGCGGCGAGGGCCGCATGATCGGCGGACGCGAGCCGCCCGCCGCGGGCCCGGACGGTCGCCAGCCGGCACCAACAATCGGCCGCGGCGACCGTGCGGGCGTCGGCCGCGGCGGCGTGATGGGCCACCGCGAGCACGCTCGCCAGTTCGCGCACCTCGGCCGCCAGCGCGGCCACCTCGAGCTGCCGATCCGCGAGCTGCCGGCCGTGCCGACGAATCGCCCGGTCGATGCGGGCAGCGGCCGCGGCCAGGAGCCGCCGGGCTCCCGTCGCATGGGCGCGGAGCCGTTCGTCGCCGATGGCGGCGTGCGTCGTGGTCCTGCCGGCCGCGAGCCGTGACGCCCGCCACGCGAGCCAACCGCCGGCCCGACGCAGCGGCGAGTCATCCGCCCGCGCCGCCAACGGATGGGCCTTCGCCAGCCCCTTGAAGAGGGCCAGGCCGAGCAGGTCGCTCTCCCCCTCGTACACCGTGACGGCGAAGTGGTCGTGGAACGAGTCGCCGAGCGGATGGCCGACGAGGAAGGCCCGCCCGCCGTGTACACCCAGCGCGTCGATCGCTCCCTCCCGCACGCAGGTGCTGGCGACGACCTTGGCCGCGATCGCCTCCAGCTCACCGGTCTGTTCCGCGTCGATCGCCGCGGCCGCCCAAGCCGCCATCGCGTCGCAGGCCACGATGCCGGCGGCGATCCGTGCCAGACGCCCCTGCACGAGTTCGCGGGCGGCGATCGGTCGGCCCCAGGTCGTGCGGCTTCTGGCGTGGTCGACGGCGTGCGTGAGCAGACAACGCAGCGTGCCGGCCGCCTGCGCCGCGAGCGTCACCCGCCCGCGGTTGAGCCCGTGCCAGACGATGGCCATGCCGTCACGACCGGCCGGCGGCACGAGGAGATCGTCCGCGGCGACGGGAAAGCGGTCGAACTCGAGCGCGGCGTTGTGGGCGTGCTTGAGCGGGTGGATCGCGTAGTGCCGGAGGCGGAAGGTCGGCCCGTCGGCGGCGGGCAGGCGGACGACGGCCACGGCCGGCCGGCCGTCGAGCTGCGCCAGCACCTTCACGAGGCGGCCGTGCAGCGCGCCCGTGATGAACATCTTCGTGCCCGTCAGCGCGAGACCGCTCTCCTGCCGCTCGAGCACCGCGCGCACCGCGCCGAGGTCGCAGCCCACCTCCGGCTCGGTGCCGCCGAAGATCGAAAGCGGCAGACCGGCGGCCAGAGCGGGCAGATGCCGCGTCTGCTGCGACTCGCTGCCGAAGGCCGCCAGGGCCGAGACCGCGCCGATCGACGAGTGCACCGCGAGCATGCCGGCGGCCGTGGGGCAGTCGGCGGCGACATGCGTGATCGCCCGCGCGAGCTCCTGGAGGCTGGCCTCCGTGCCGCCGAATCGCGCCGGCACGCCCAGCCCCCACAGGCCAGCCGTGCCCAGGGCTTCCTCGGCGGCGCTGGAAAACCGACCGGTGGGCGGCGCGGGCGCGTCGGCGAGCGGCGGCCGCGGTGCCGGCGGCCCGCCTTCGACGGCGTCGTACAGCCGCCCCTCCGTCCGCAGTCGCTCCAGGGCCGCCGTCGTGCGGGCGAGCACGTCGGCCACCGCACCGCGCAGCGGCATGGCCGAGGCAGCGGCCGCAGGGGCGAAGCCGTCGCCGTCCGCGGCCTGTTCACCGAGCCACAGGCATCCCGCCAGCCACGATCGCTTCGTCATCTCGCGCCTCGCTGCGTGATCGTCGGTCGCGCGGTCGCTCGGCACCACGCCGGCCCAGCGCGGCGGCCGCGCGGCCGCCGCCGTCGCGATGGCCGCCGCGAAGTGCGCGGCGATCGCGGCCCGCTTGAGTTTGAAGGACGGCGTCGCCTCGCCGCGGCCGGCGTCGAACGGCCGACCCACGAGCACGACCCGCCGCACCCGCCACGCCGTCGGCAGCCGCCGCTGCCGCCGGGCGATGCGGCGGGCCATCCAGGCCACGACCCGCGGGTGCCGCAGCGCACCACGGCGGCTGACCACCGGCAGCCGCAGCCGCCGCACCAGCGCACGAATCATTCCCGGCTCCGGCACCACGAGGGCCACGGGCCACCGCAGGCCGTCGCCCACGACGCACACCTGCGCCACCGCCGGATCTTCGGCGAGCGCCCGCTCGACCTCCGCGGGCGGCACCTTGAGGCCGGTCGCGAGCACGAGCCGCTCGGAGAGTCGCCCCGTGATCCGCAGGTGACCGGCCTCGTCGATCACGCCGCGATCGCCCGTGCGCAGCCATTCCGGCACGGGCTCGAGCGCCGCCGGCATGGTGGCCCGCGCGGTGGCGGCCGGCGGCCGCACGATCCCCAGGGCGCGGCTCGGTGTCCGCACGAGCACTTCCCCGTCGGCGTGATCGTCGAGGCGCAGTTCCACGCCGGCCAGCGGCGGGCCCACCGTGCCCGGCCGCGCGATCCGTGGATTGGAGAGCGTCACGACCGGGCCGGCCTCGGCAAGGCCATAGCCCTCCACCAGCGGCACGCCCGCCGCCGCGAAGAAGTCGGCCGTCCGCCGCCGCAACGGCGCGCCCCCCGACACGCAGACCCGCACCGCACCACCGAGGGCGGCCCGCAGGTCGGCGATCCGCCCGGCCCGGGTCGCCGCCTCCAGCCGCTCGAAGAAAGCCGGCACGCCGAGCACCACGGTGGGCGGCAGGGCCGTGCAGGCGTCGAGCACCCGCGCGCGGTCGCGGACGACGTTCAGGCAGCCGCCGCGGACGAGCGCCGTGTAGAGGTCACCCGTGCGGGCGAGCGCATGGCTCATCGGCAGCCAGGCAAGCCGGACGTCGCGCGGGTCGTCGAGGAATACGTCGGCGCCGGCCAGCGCATTGGCCGCCAGGGCCCGCTGCGAATGCAGCACGCCGTGCGGCGCGCCGGTCGTGCCCGAGGAGAGCACGATCGTGCAGGGTGTGTCGGGATCGCAGGCCCGCACCCGCTGGCCGAGGGCCTCGAGCAGCGTGTCGCGATCGGCGGCCCGGGCCTGCCATGCGTTGCCGATCGCCCCCGCCGTCACGTCGAGGCACGGGCCGTCCACGCCCGCGAGACGCCGCGCCCCACCGCTGACGATGGAGCCCCGCAGCCCGAGCCAAGCAAGGGATCCCCGGTCGCCGCCATCGTCGTGGAGCGCGACGTGCACCACGCCGGCCAGCAGGCAGGCGAGATCGACCACGATCCATTCGGGCCCGTGCGGACCGACGTGCACCACGCGGTCCCCGCGCCGCACGCCCGCGGCCTCGAGCGACTCGGCCAGTGCCAGCGCCGCCGCGGCCAGCTCCGCCCAGGTGAAGACCGCCGCTCCAGAAGTCAGTCCATCGACGATCGCGGGACGCGTCCCCGACGTCTCGACGCAGTCACGGAGGAGATCGACGAGCGACTCCCTGGCCGGTGGCGACGCAGCCGCTGGCAGCACCGCCGTTCGCCCCTGTGGCAGGACCGTGGCCATCGGCTCCCCCGTCATGCGCAGCGCTCGAACAGCACCGCGATTCCTTGGCCGAGGCCGATGCACATCGTGGCCAGACCCAGCGGCACCGACTCGTCGCGCATCGCGTGCAGGAGCGTGGTCGCGATCCGCGCGCCGGAGGCGCCGAGGGGATGGCCGATCGCCAACGCCCCGCCGCGGACGTTGACCCGGGCGGCATCGAGGCCGAGTTCGTCGATGCAGTGGATCGCCTGCGCGGCGAAGGCCTCGTTGAGCTCCACGAGCCCGATGTCGGCGAGGTCGATGCCCCGGCCCGCGACCCGCGCGAGCAGTTTTCGCGTGGCCGCGATCGGCCCCGTGCCCATGGCGGCCGGCGGCACGCCGACGACGGCCGTGGCCACGACCCGCGCCCACGGCTCGAGCCGCTGCCGCGCCGCCTCCGCCTCCGACATCACGAGCAGCGCCGCGGCACCGTCGCTCACCGGCGCGCTCGTGGCCGCGGTGATCGTGCCCAGCTGCGGCAGGAACGCGGGCTCGAGCGCCGCCATCGCCTCCAGGGTCGTGTCGCGGCGGATCGACTGGTCGAACAGCATCTCGGCGGCAACGCCGCTTTCGTCGTGCCCGAACACGGGCACGATCTCGTCGTCGAACAGGCCGGCGTCACCGGCCCGCACCGCGCGGGCGTGGCTCTCGAGGGCGTATGCTTCCTGCCGCCGGCGCGAGATGCCGTGGGCCGCCGCGAGCTGCTCGGCCGTCAGCCCCATCGAGAGCATGCCCCGGCTCGAACGGGCGAGCACCCGCGGATGGATGTCGACGGCGGAGTCCATCGGCAAATGGTGCATGTGCTCCACGCCGGCGACCACCTGCACGTTCTCCGCACCGGCCGCGATCGCGTGGCAGGCCTGGGCGAGCGCCTGGAGCGACGAGCCGCAGAGCCGGTTGACCGTCGTGCCGGCCGCGGCCAGGGGCAGCCCCGCCATCAGCCCCGCGCACCGCCCCGCGTTGCCGCCGAGCTCGCCCCGCTGCTGCGTGACACCGAGGACGACGTCCTCGATCGTGGCCGGCTCGACGCCGGAGCGTTCCACGACGGCCGCGATCACGGCGGCCGCCAGTTCGTCGCCGCGCACGTGCCGAAAGATGCCGCGGTCGGGATGCGACCGGCCGATCGCCGTGCGGCAGCAGGCGACGACGACGGGGGTGGTCTCGGGATCGCGGGGGACGCCAGGTGTCATGCAGTTCGTCCTCGCATCAGGCCGTGAACCGCAGGCCGTCGCGGGCCATCGCGAGCAGGCGTTCGGTGGGCACCATCCGCGGCCCGAGGTCGGCCAGGGGCTCGAGCCGCCTGACGATCTCAGCCGGGCCGAGCGTGTCGGCCCAGGCGAGCAGGCCGCCGCGGAAGGCGGGAAAGCCGAGGGCGTGAATCACGGCGAGGTCGATGTCGCGGCCGTCGCGGACGAGCCCCTCGTCGAGCGCTCGGACCGCCTCGAGCAGCATCGGGAGGAGCAGCCGGTCGGCGATCGTGCGGTCGCTCGTCTCGCGCGCCGGCAGCGCATAGCGACGGATCAGCTCCGCGGCGCCCGCGTCGGGGCCGAGCATCCGCGGCTTGCTCGCCGCCGCCGCGTAGCGGTAGAAGCCGCAGCCGCTCTTGCGGCCCAGCCGCCCCGACTTGACCAGCGCCGGGATCACCGGCGAAGCCTCGATCCGGTCGCCGTACGCCGCACTCAACACCAGCCCCGCGTAGAAGGCGGTGTCGAGGCCGATCATGTCGTAGAGCTCGATCGGGCCCATCGGCATGCCGAAGCCGCGGGCCACGCGATCGATCCGCCCGCACTCCACGCCTTCGCGGGCCATCTCCACGGCCTCGTGGAGGTAGGGCATGAGGACGCGATTGACGAGGAAGCCCGGGCTGTCGCGGACGACGACGGGGCACTTGCCCAGCCGCTTGGCATGCGCGACGACCGCCGCGATGGTGGCGTCGCTGGTCGCCGGGCCGCGGACCACCTCCACGAGCGTCATCCGCCGCACGGGATTGAAGAAGTGCATGCCGCAGAATCGGGCCGGGTCGGACAGGCCGGCGGCCAGCCGCGCGATCGGATTGGTGGAGGTGTTGGTGGCGATGATCGCGGCGGGGCCGACGAGCCGCTCGATGTCGGCCAGCACCTGCTGCTTGACGTCGGTCCGCTCGGTGACGCTCTCGATCACGATGTCGGCGCCGGCGACCGCAGCGAGCTGCGTGGCGGTGCGGAGCCGGCCGGCGAGGGCCAGCGCCCGCGCGGGGTCGGTCCGCTTCGTGGCCCGGTCCCAGGCGGCCTCGTCGAGCAGCCCCGGCACGGCGGCTGCGAGCGCGTCGGGGGAGACGTCGACGAGCGTCGCGGCACAGCCCGCGCGAAGATGCGCCGCGGCGATCCCGGCCCCCATGATGCCCGCCCCGATCACGGCCGGCGCGGCGAGCGGCACGACGGCGGGCGGCTCGGCCGCCGCATCACCACTGCCGATCCCCGGATCGCGGCGGTTGCGCTCGCCGCTGCGAAACACCCGCAGCAGCTGGCCGGCCACCGGGGTGCGGGCGAGCTTCGCGAATGCCGCCGACTCGATCGCCCCGGCCGCGTCGGCGTCGACCGCCGCCCCGGCGAGGATCGTTCCCAGGATGGCAGGGGGCGCGGGATAATGGCCGCCGGTCCTCCCCAGGATCACGGCCGACGACGTCGCCTCGAGGAACTCCCGCTCCAGCGGATCCAATGCGACGGCGGAGGACTGCCGCCGCCGGCGGGCGGCGACGAATCCGCTCGGCCCATGGGCATCGACGAGCCGGCGGGCCGTCTCGATCGCCTGCTCGGCGGGCGCGCAGGCATCGACGAGCCCCATCCGCGCCGCAGCCGCCCCGCCGACGCTCTCGCCCGATGCGACGAGCTCCACGGCCGGACCGGGGCCGATCAGTCGCGGCAGCCGCACCGTTCCGCCCCAGCCCGGCAGCAGCCCGAGCTTCACTTCGGGAAAGCCGAGCAGCGTGTGCTCCGCGTCGGTGGCCACCCGCAGGTCGCAGGCCAGGGCCATTTCCAGACCGCCCCCCAGGCAGACGCCATCGATGACCGCCACCGAGGGCCAGGGCAGCCGCGACAGCCGGGCAAACAGGGCCCGGCCGGCATCGCACAGCCGGGCAATCTCCACCTCGGGCAGATTTCTGACCTCGTCGATGCGGCCGACGTCGGCACCGGCGAAAAAGGATCCGGCCCGGGCGGAGCGGAGCACGAGCCCCCGCGGCCGGCGCCGCGGCGGCCGGGCCTCGAGCTCGTCGAGGGCGGCGGCGAGGTCGGCCAGCACGCCCGGCGTGAGCACGTTCTGTCGGTGGTCGGGAACCGCGAACGAAAGCGTCACGAATCCGTCGTCATCGTGCTCGATCGCCAGCGTGGCGGGGTGGGCGGATGCCGCGGGCATGACGGTGATTTCTCGGGTTTCGCTTGCCCTGGACGGGAAAACGGCTAGTGTATCGGCTGCCCGGCCGTTCCCCAGAGCGGGGAATCGCGACGGCCGGATCTGGTCTCGAGCGAGGACACGGAGGTCGACCGCCCATGACGATGACCACAGCCCATGGTGCGAAGGCGGCGACGGCGGCTTGGTGCAGCCTGCGCGGCCGCAACGGCCTCGTCTTGGCTGCGGCCTGGATCGTGCTCGTGGCCATCGCCGTCGTCGGGCGGATCTGGCGGCCGGAGTGGAACGGTTCGCCGCTCTGGAATGTGACTCCGCTCGCGGCCGTGGCCCTCGCCGCCGGGGCGTTGTTTCCGAGTCGCGCGGTGGCGGCGAGCGTGCCCCTGGCAGCCCTGGCGATCGGCAATCTCGTCGAGCCGGAATATGGAAGCCTGGCGATGGCCCTGGTCGTCTTCGCAGCCTCGGCCTGGCCGGTGTTGCTCGGCGGGCTCGTGAACCGCGGCCGTTGGGCGGCGGTGGTGGGGGGCGCGGCGGCCAGTTCGCTGGTGTTTTTCCTGACGACCAATCTGGCCCACTGGGTCCTCATCGGCGGTTATCCGCGCACGGTGGCGGGCCTCGGCGAATGTTTCGTCGCGGCGCTGCCGTTCTACCGGCCGCTCGGTGACGTCGGCTGGAGCGTGGCGCTGTTCGCCGGGATCGTGGCCGTCGGGATCGCCGACGAGACGCTCGGCCGCCGCTGGCATCCGGCCCGCGCTTCGCGGCAGGGCCGTTGAAGCCCGACGGCTTGACTGGCGGCCGAACCAGTCGAGAATGCCTTGCATCGCCGCGGGAATGGCGGAATTGGCAGACGCGCCAGGTTGAGGGCCTGGTGGTAGTAATACCGTGCAGGTTCAAGTCCTGTTTCCCGCATTCGAGACCGCACTTTTCATACTGAAGCGGCCGCACCAGCCCAAGCCGGCGTACGGGCGGCATGAGTTCGCTCGCTGACACGCTCGCGATCCTCACGCCGACCCGTTCGCCTCCTCGAAGTTCGCGATCTTCACGCCGCCCCTGGTGCTCTTCACGATGAACGAGACTCCCGACCCTTCGCCCGTGGACGCTTCCGAGGGTGAGCAGCCGCCCCGGCGGATTCCGATCGGCACGCAGCGGCCCGGCGTGCAGCCGCCGACGCTGGCGCCCAAAGTTCAGTACGTCACCGGGTCTGCGGCCGAGCCGACGCCGGCGGCCCCCGCCGCGACAGCACCGACGGCGAGCCCACCGACCGAACAAGCCCCCGCTCCCGTGGCGGCCGCACCTGCCGCGCCGACACAGCCTGCAGACCGTCCGGCCGGCCGCGGCGGCCGGCGCGACAAGCGCCGCGACGCGGGCGCGAAGTCGCCGTTCGCCGACGTCCTGCCGCCCTCGAAGCGGGTCGCCGTGCCGAACCTGCGGGCGGCGCTCGACGACGAACTGGAGGCCGACTTCGAAGCGGCGCTCGGTGGCATGGCGGTGGAGGAACTCCTCGCCGCTGACACCGGCGCGAAGGCCGACGCGCCGCTCGAGCCGGGCGCGCGGCTCGTGGGCACCGTGCTCTCGGTCGGGCCCGACACGGCATTCATCGACCTCGGCGCCAGGCGGCAGGGGGCGATGCGGCTGGCCGGCCTCCTCGAGGCGGGCGCCGATCTGCCGGCCGTCGGCGAGGCGGTCGAGGTCTCCGTCGGCACGCGGAACGAGGACGACGGCCTCTATGACGTGGCTCCGGCGAACCGTGCCGTGGCCGTCGAGGACTGGTCGCAGCTGCAGGCCGGGATGATCGTCGAGGCCCGCGTAAAGGCCGCGAACAAGGGCGGCCTGGAGTGCGAGGTGGGCGGCCTCCGCGGCTTCATGCCGGCGAGCCTGGTCAGCACCTGGCGGATCGAGAACCTCGAGGAACTGGTGGGGCAGACGCTCGAAAGCCTGGTCACGGAGCTCGTGCCCGAAGCCAGGCGGCTCGTGCTCTCGCGGCGGGCCGTGATCGAGAAGCAGGCCGCCGACGCCAAGGCGAAGCTGCTGGAAACGCTCGAGCCCGGTGACGAGCTCGACGGCATCGTGCGGAGCGTCCGGGATTTCGGCGCCTTCGTCGACATCGGCAACGGCGTCGAAGGGCTGGTCCACGTCAGCGAGCTCTCATGGGAGCGGGTGGCGAACGCCGCCGACGTCCTGCAGGCGGGCCAGAAGGTCCGCGTCGTCGTCAAGAAGGTCGACCGCCAGACCGGGAAGATCGGTCTCTCCGCCCGCGACCTCGTGGAGAGCCCGTGGAAGCGGGCCGCGGACAAGTATCACGTGGGTGCGACCGTGCGGGGCGCGGTGAGCCGCATCGCCCAGTTCGGCGCGTTCGTGAGGCTCGAGCCGGGCGTCGAGGGGCTCGTCCACATCTCCGAACTCGCCACGCGGCACATTCGCAGCGTGGCCGACGTGGTGAAGGAAGGGGAGACGGTCGAATGCCGCGTGCTCACCGTCGATCCCGACGAGCAGCGGATGTCGCTGTCGATCAAGGCCCTGGCGCCGGCCCCGGCGGCAAAGGAAGCCGCGGAGCCGGAGGAGCCCGCCGCGGAAGAGCCGGCTCCCCCGCCCGTCGTGAAGAAACGGTCGGGCCCGCTCAAGGGCGGGCTCGGGGGCGATTCGCAGGGCGCGAAGTTCGGCCTCAAGTGGTGAGCCGCAGGTCGTGCGGCCGCCTCGATGCCTCGCCCGATCCGAGGTCCTGCGCGGACGCACGAGCCCGGCATGGCGGCTCTTCGAGGTGGTGCGACTCGCCCGCCGTGGAGAGAGCCAAGTACTGCAGCCCGATGACTTCCTGAAGCAGACGCTCGAGCTGTTCGAGACGCGACTCGATCCGCGCGGCCGCAGCCGCGCGGCCGTTTGCCCACCGACGCCACGGGCTGCGTTGGAGCAGGGGCCGCAGGCAGCGGCGTTCGAAGCGCCGGGCGAGTTCCCGGAGCGGTCGGCGGCTCATGGCGTTCCTCCTCGGTTCGCAGCCAGACAAACTACCACCATGGTGGGGGTATGTACTGCGCACGCCGAGGCCGGCAAAGACCAGTTTTTCAGTCGCTACCGCCGCGGCTCGATCGTCCGCTTGCCCATCCAGGCGACGAGCGGCTCCGGCACGTTCACGGTGCCGTCGGCGTTTTGGTGGTTTTCCAGGATCGCGATGATCGCCCGGCTGATCGCAACCGCCGTGCCGTTGAGGGTGTGGACGAACTGCGTCCCCTTCTCGCCCGGCTTGCGGTAGCGGAGGGCGAGCCGCCGGGCCTGGTAGTCGGTGCAGTTGGACGTGCTCGTCACCTCGCCCCACTCGCCCGCCTCCCCGCGGCCCGGCATCCAGGCCTCGAGATCGAACTTCCGGTAGGCCGGGCCGCCCAGGTCGCCGGAGGCCGTGTCGATGACGCGATAGGGAATGCCGAGGCCGTCGAACAGCCGGCACTCGAGATCGAGCAACAGGTCGTGCATCGCCTCGCTCTGCTCGGGCGCCGTAAAGGCGAACATCTCGACCTTCGTGAACTGATGCACGCGGTACAGCCCGCGGGTGGCCCGGCCGTGGGCGCCGGCCTCGGTGCGGAAGCAGTGGCTGATGCCGCAGAGCTTCAGCGGCAGTTCATCGGCCTCGAAGATCCGCTCGTGAAAGGCGCCGCCGAGCGTGATCTCGGCCGTGGCCACGAGCGACAGATCGGAGCCCGTGATCGAGTAGATCTGCGTCTCCGGCCCGCGGGGCATGAAACCGGTGCCCTCGAGGATCGTATCGCGGGCCAGATCGGGCGTGGTCATCACCGTGAAGCCCTCGCGTTGCAGCAGATCGACGGCGTACCGCTGCAGGGCGAGTTCGAGGAGCACCGCGTCGTTCTTGAGGAAGTAGAAGCCGTGGCCGGCCACGGTGGCACCGGCCTCGAAGTCGAACAGGTCGAGGGCCGCTCCCAGATCGACGTGATCGCGAGCCTTGAAGGCGAAGCTCGGCACCGGCGTCGCACCGCGGCGGATCTCGACGGCGGCGTCCTCGCCGCCGACCGGCGCAGCGGGGTGCGTGAGATTGGGGATCGCCCGCAGGATCTCGTCGCTCTCGGCGACGATCTCGGCCGCCTTCGTTTCGAGAGCCGCCACCTCCTCGCGGAGCCGCCGTCCCTCCGCCTTCTTGGCCTCGCGCTCGGCCGCGTCGGCCGCCTTGCCGATCGACTTGCTCACCAGGCCGGCCTGTTGGTTGAGCCGATCGATGTCGGCTTGCAGCTGGCGGCGCAGCCGATCCAGGGCGGCGAACTTGGTGACGTCGGCCGCCGAGCCACGGGCACGGCAGTTGGCGGCGACGAGATCGACGTTGTCGGCGACGAAGCGGCGGTCGAGCACGGCAGACTCCGAAATGGCGGCGGTAACGCGGGGGCACTGGCGGCCGCCCGGGGCACCCTCCCTATAATCGGCCTGTCCCGGGAGGTGCCGGTCCCGGGGGTTGGGAGTCTGCCAGAACGATGCCCGCTTCCGCCAGTGCCGTCCTCGAAGCCCCCGTGGCCGAGGTCACCGTCCGCGACGCCGCGCCCGCCAAAAAGCCGCGCCGTCAGCCGCGCTATCACGTCGTCCTCTGGAACGACGACGACCACACCTACGACTACGTGATCGCCATGCTGCGGCGGCTCTTCGGCCACCCGGAGGCCACGGCCTTCAAGATGGCCGCGGAGGTCGACACCCAGGGCCGCGTGATCGTGCTCACGACGACGAAGGAGCATGCGGAACTGAAGCAGGAACAGATCCACGCCTTCGGGGCGGACCGCCTCATCGCCCGCTCCAAGGGCTCGATGTGGGCCTCGATCGAGCCCGAGCCGGCGTAGGACCGCCTCTCGCTTACCGCGGCGACGAGTAGGCAGTTTGCGGGCGGTAGGCGAGGGGGTCGGCGAACGCTCGACGAGCGTGTGGCCGTTGCGGCCACAGCGAGAATCTGTAAGACCGCGCAGCGGCGACTTTTGCCGCCCCCGAGCCGGCGTAGGACCTGAAAAGCAAGCGGCCCGGGCTTTTCAGCCCGGGCCGCCGCCGTTCCCAGTCGATTCTCACCGCCCTGCGTGGGGGCGGGCCAGAAGCATCGGCAGTCCTGCGATCACTCGCAGCAAGGCACCTCGCGGGAGCATTCCTCGCGGACCATCTTGCAGACCTTCGAGGTGCAGGTGCGAACCTGCTCCTCGGGCACCATCCGGCAGACCTTGTAGCTGCAGGTGCGAACCCGCTGTTCCGGCACCATGCGGCAGACCGGCGAGGCTTTCAACGCCTTGCTGCCGCGCCTACCGCAACGGCAGGTGCAGCAAGCGATCTCGCACATCCTCGCTCCCCAAACACGCGAGGCAAAGTTCAGCGTCGTCGATGATCCGGCCGATCGGCGTGCCTTGCGGGGCCAAGAGCACGCCGCCAAAGTTCCTGGCGTTTTCCTGCCATCGGGCCGCAATCGCGAGAAAGTCCGCGTCCTGCGTCAGCAACACTCGACCGAGCTCGGTCGCCCGCTGCAGAAGTTCTTCGTCGGACTATCGGTCAGTTGCATCATCCTGTGCGGTGAACGCATCAACGCCTTTGCGCCGCAGACCCTCGGTCACGCCCACCGGTACGTGCACGTCCATGTAAACCGGCAATGGCATTGGCGACGTCAGCCTTCGCTGCCACTGGCGGCAGACCGTCGCCGCAGCAGTTCATCGCGAGAAAACGGCTGCACGCCCCGCACCCGCTCGGCCTTTTCCTTGCCGGCTTCAATGGCGGCGACGATCGCGTCGTGATGGTCATGGAAGTAGGCCAAGGCCGCGTAGACCTCTGCCGGCCGCAGGTCGGGATGCTGGCGGAGAATCTCTTCGGCAGACCATCCGAAAAAATACTGCTCGGATGCTATGTGCTCGACGGTGTAACGAGTGCCCGAAATGGCCGCCTTCCCGTCGGCCGCGATGGCCACATGCGGATAAATGTCTGCTGTCGCCATGTTGGGGCTCCTTCTACGCTGACTCCCGATAATCTAGCGTGCCGCTGCCCTGAGATCGCATGCGAGCGGTGGATAGCCCGGCCAATGGCACTTCCGCAAGCGTCGTCCGACTGATGAACGACTCTCGAGCCGATTGCTCCCGCCTCCCGAGCCTGCCTCGGCCCGGAAAGCGGCTCCCTGGATCGGCCACCTTCCCCCTGGAGTGGCGTTTTTCTCGTGTCGGCGCGGAGTCTCTCCGAGTCCGGCCGCCTCGCGGCTTTGTCGTGCCCTCGCGTCCGGCAGCGGTCAGAGGCTGTGGATGTCGATCGCAGGCAGCTCGTCGGGCGACGATTGCAAGACGTCACGGTCATCGTGGACCTGCACGAACTCGCCCCAGTCGGTGGGCGGGCCGCGGGCGGGCGACACTGGCGGCGGTTCGAGCGGTTCGCCCAAGTGCGTGAGGATCTAACTTCACGCGGGCGAAGCCATCCTGGCCTTCTCCCGCTTGCGAACATCCGGTTCGAAGTGAGCCGGCTCCTGCCGGCCGTCTCCTCT
>JBIKND010000194.1:0-6852 GCA_044358905.1 Pirellulales bacterium
CTTCACCCGCTGCGCCTCGCCGCCGGAGAGCTGCGGGGCCGGCTGGCCGAGCGTCACGTAGCCGAGGCCGACGTCCACGAGCGTGGAGAGGATCCGGGCGATCGGCGGCACCGGCGCGAAGAACGCGGCCGCGTCGGCCACGCTCATCTCGAGCACGTCGGCGATGCTCTTGCCGTGCCACTTGGCGTGCAGCGTCTCGGCGGAGTAGCGGCGGCCCTTGCAGGCCTCGCACTCCACCCACACGTCCGGCAGGAAGTGCATCTCCACCCGCCGTTGGCCGAGCCCCTCGCAGGCCTCGCAGCGGCCGCCGGCGACGTTGAAGGAGAACGTCCGCGGCGTGAACCCGCGGGTCCGCGACTCGGGCACCTTGGCGTACAACTGGCGGATGTGGTCGAAGACCCCCGTGTAGGTCGCCGGGGTGGAGCCCGGTGTCGAGCCGATCGCGTCCTGATCCACGAGGATCACCCGGTCGATCGCCTCGAGCCCCTTCACGGTCTCGTGGCGGCCCGGCTGCTCGCGGGCCGCGTGCAGCCGCCGCGCCGCCGCCCGCCACAGCACCTCGAGCACCAGCGACGTCTTGCCGCTGCCGCTGGGGCCGGTGACCGCCGCCAGCACGCCCAGCGGAAACCGTGCGTCGAGGTCGCGCAGGGTGCGGTGGGCGATGCCGCGGACCTCGATCCAGCCGGCGGGCTCACGGCGGCCCCGCTCCAGCTTCCGCGCGAGCACCGCGTCGCAGGCCCTCTTCTCCGTCAGATACGGGCCCGTCACGCTCCGCTTCATGCCGGCGAGCTGGGCGGGCGGGCCGTGGGCCACGATCGTGCCGCCGTCGCGGCCGCTGCCGGGGCCGAAATCGACCGCCTCGTCGGCCGCCGCCACCACGTCGCGGTCGTGCTCCACCACCACCACCGTGTTGCCGAGGTCGCGGAGCTTGCCCAATGCCGCGACGAGCCGGTGCGTGTCGCGCGGGTGCAGGCCGATCGTCGGCTCGTCGAGCACATAGAGCACGCCGGTCAGGCCGCTGCCCACCTGCGCCGCCAGGCGAATCCGCTGCAGTTCGCCGCCGGAGAGGCTCCCCGCCGGCCGGGCGAGGTCGAGGTAGTCGAGCCCGACGTCGACGAGGAACGCCACCCGATTGGTGAGCTCACGGAGCAGATCGCCGGCGATCCGCCGCTCGTCGGCGGCCGGCGTGATCGCCGCCAGCTCGCGCTGCAGCCGCCCCAACGGCATCCGGCACCAGACGTCGAGCGGCCGATCCCAGAGCGTGACGGCGGCCGCGACGTCGGCCAGCCGGCTGCCGCCGCATTCGCTGCACGGCACCTCGTCCATGACCGCATCGACCTTGCCACGGAGGGCGGTGACGAGCCGGGCCGCCTCCTCGCAGGCGGCCTCCAGCCCCTGGAACTGGAACGAGAAAGCCGCCCGCGGCACGTCGATCCACTTCTCGCCCGTGCCCTCGAAGAGCACCCGCTGCTGCAGGCCCGAGAGATCCGCCAGCGGCACGTCGAGCGGCAGCCCGGTCGCCTGGCACAGCGCCTCGAGCATCATGCGTCCCACCTGCCGGCCGGTCGGACCCTGCAGCGTGGGCCAGAGGTCGAGCGCGCCGGCGGCGAGCGAGAGCGCCGGGTCGCGGACGAGGGCCTTGCGGTCCACGCCGGTGCGGGTGCCGAGGCCGTCGCAGCTCGGGCACCAGCCGAGCGGGCTGTTGAACGAGAACTGCCGCGGCTCCAGCGGCTTGAAGCCGCGGCCGCACGTCGGGCAGGCGAGCCGGCGGCTGTGCACCTCCACCGGCCAGTCGGGCTCGTCGGCGCCGTCCACGGCCCGGGCGACGAGCATCGTGCCGTTGCCCGCGGCGAAGGCCGCCTCGACGCTCTGCGCCAGCCGGCTGCGGTCGGCGGGGGAGGCGGTGACGCGGTCGATGACGATCTCGATCCGGCTCTTGCGCTTCCGATCGACGACGGGCTTGTCGTCGAGCCGCACCGTGCGGCCGTCGATCCGCACGCGCACGTGCCCGGCCGCCGCGAGCGCTGCGAACAGCGCCTCGGGAGTCTGCCCCACCCGGAGCTCGGTCGGCGCGAGGAGCAGCAGCCGCGTGCCGGTGCCGTGCTCGAGGAGCCGCTCCACCGTCTGATCCACGCTCTGCGCCCCCACCGGCGTTCCGCAATCCGGGCAGTGCATCTTCCCCAGTCGCGCGGCCAGCACGCGGAAGTGGTCGTACATCTCGGTGAGCGTGCCGACGGTCGAGCGCGGCGTGCCAGTGCCGCCGCGCTGCTCGATCGCCACCGCGGGCGCGAGGCCCTCGATCTTCTCGAACAGCGGCTTGGGCACCTGGCCGACGAACTGCCGGGCGTAGGGGGACAGGCTCTCCACGTAGCGCCGCTGCCCTTCGGCATAGAGCGTGTCGAAGGCCAGCGAGGTCTTGCCGCTGCCGCTCGGCCCGCAGCACACCGTCATCGCCCCGCGCGGCACGTCGAGATCGACGTGCTTGAGGTTGTGCAGCGCCGCCCCGCGAATCGTGATCGCCGGTGGGCCGGGATCGCGGGACGACTTCGTCACCGTGGCGAGCATCTCATCGATCGCCGCCGCCGGGTCTGCGGCGGGCTTGCGGCGCACCGCCGGCTTGCGGGCCGGCCGCGACCCGGTGCGGCCCGCGGCCAGGATCGGCGCGAGGGCCCGGGCCGTGTGCGAAGCCTTCACCTTCGCGACCTGCTCGGGCGTGCCCGCGGCCACGATCTGCCCGCCCCCCGCGCCGCCCTCCGGGCCGAGGTCGATGACCCAGTCGGCCCGCTTCACGACGTCGAGGTTGTGCTCCACGACGAGCACGGTGTTGCCGGCGTCCACGAGCCGCTCGAGCACCGCGAGCAGCTGGCGGACGTCGGCCATGTGCAGGCCCGTCGTCGGCTCGTCGAGGATGTAGAGCGTCTTGCCCGTGGATCGCTTGGCCAGTTCGCGCGAGAGCTTCACCCGCTGGGCCTCGCCTCCGGAGAGCGTGGGCGACGGCTGGCCGAGGTGCAGGTAGTCGAGCCCCACGTCGTGGAGCGTCTGCAGCTTGCGGGCGATGTCGGGGGCGTCGGCGAACAGCTCCAGCGCCTCGCCGATCTCCATGGTGAGGAGCTCGGCGACGTTCTTCCCCTTCCAGCGGACCTCCAGCGTGTCCTTCGCGAACCGGGCCCCGCCGCACACCTCGCAGGTCACCCACACGTCGGCGAGAAAGTCCATGTCGAGCCGCACCGACCCGTTGCCCTCGCAGGCCTCGCAGCGGCCGCCGGCCACGTTGAAGCTGAAGCGGCCGGCCTTCCAGCCGCGTTTCTTCGCCTCGGGCAGCATCGTGAACAACGCCCGGATGTCGTCCCAGACCTTCACGTACGTCGCCGGGTTGCTGCGCGGCGTCCGCCCGATCGGCGACTGGTCGATGACGATCACCTTGTCGAGGGCGTCGGCTCCGTGGAGCGCGTCGAACCCGCCGGGGTTCGCCGCCTCGCTGCCCAGCCGCCGGCGGAGTTCGGGCTCGAGCACGTCGCCGACGAGTGAACTCTTGCCGCTGCCCGACACGCCCGTCACGCACACCAGGAGCCCGAGCGGGATCTCGACGTCGACGTTGCGGAGGTTGTTGTGGCGGACGCCCGTGATCGTGAGCGCGGGGCCGCGCGGCTGGCGGCGCTTCGCCGGCACGGGAATCTCGTCGCGGCCGGCGAGGAACGCCCCGGTGACGCTCCGCGGGCTGCGGGCCACGTCGTCCGGCGTGCCGGCCGCCACCACCTCGCCGCCGCGCTTGCCCGGCCCGGGCCCGAAGTCGACGACCCAGTCGGCGGCGCGGATCGTGTCTTCGTCGTGCTCGACCACGACCACCGTGTTGCCCTTGTCGCGCAGGGCCTCGAGGGCGCCGAGGAGCTTGACGTTGTCGCGCGGATGAAGGCCGATCGACGGCTCGTCAAGGACGTAGAGCACACCGGAGAGACCGGAGCCGATCTGGGCGGCCAGCCGGATCCGCTGGCTCTCGCCGCCGGACAGCGTGGGGGCCTTGCGGTCGAGCGCCAGGTAGCCGAGGCCCACCTGGTCGAGGAACGCGAGCCGGCCGTTGATCTCCTTCATCAGTTCGACGGCGATCACCCGCTGGGTGCCGTCGAGCGCGAGGTCGGCGAGGAACGCCCGGGCGTCGGCGATCGGCAGCGCGCACAGGGCGTCGAGGGATAGCGATCCATCGCGGCGGCTCGGGCCTGCGGAGAGCCAGCCCTTCGCAGCGGTCGTGATCCGCACGGCTCGGGCCTGGGGCGAGAGCCGGGCGCCGTGGCAGACGTGGCACGGCGTCACGCTCATCAGTTTTTCGAGCATCCGCCGCACGATGCCGCTCTTGGCGTTCCGCCAGCGGTTCGCGAGCAGGGCCCGGATGCCCTCGAACTTCGTCTTCGCGCCGCGCTCCGCCCGGCCGCGCCGCCAGGCGAGCTGGATCTCCTCCATCCCCGTGCCATCGAGCCAGATCCGCTTCTGGGCCGCGGTGAGCTCCTGCCACGGTGTGTCGAGGAGCGTGCCGGCCGGGAGCTTCTTCTTCGCTTCGGCGTGCGCCGCGACGCCAGTGAACAGCCGCCGCATCCACCGGGGCATGTCGCGGAAGGTGCCGAGCACGCCGATGGCGCCCTTGCGGAGCGTCTTGGCCGGCTCCGTGACGAGCTTGGTGGGGTCGATGCCGTAGATGTCGCCGAGGCCGTCGCAGGCCGGGCAGGCGCCCTGCGGGCTGTTGAAACTGAAGAGCTGCGGCTCCGGCGTGTCGTAGCTCACGCCGCACGCCGTGCAGGCGTAGCGGCTGGAGAGCACGAGATCGGCCTCGTCTTTGCCGCGGCCTTTGGCAGCGACCGCGGGTGCCCGCGTGCCGTCCGGCGCGGCGTCGCGGGCCGGCTCGGCCGACACGATCACCTGGCCGCCGCCGGTGCGGAGGGCGAGTTCCACGGCCTCGGCCAGCCGGCTGCGCGTGGCCTCGGCGGGCACCAGCCTGTCCACCACGACGTCGATCGTGTGTTTGAGCTGCTTCTCGAGCGCGGGTGGATCCTCGACGCGGCACACGGCGCCGTCGACCCGGGCCCGCGTGAACCCCTGCCTTACGAGATCCGTGAACAGGTCGCGATGCTCCCCCTTCGCCTCGCGGACCACGGGCGCGAGCACCATCACCGGCCGGCCCGCGCGGGCCGTGATGATCCGCTCCACGATCTGGTCGCGCGGCTGGGCCTCGAGCACGGCGTCGCACGTCGGGCAATGGGCCGTGCCCACGCGGGCGTAGAGCACGCGGAGAAAGTCGTGGACCTCCGTCATCGTCGCCACGGTCGAGCGCGGGTTGGTGCCGGCCGACTTCTGGGCGATGGAGATGGCGGGCGACAGGCCCGTGACGCTGTCCACGTCGGGACGGGGCAACTGGCCGAGGAACTGGCGGGCAAAGGTCGACAGGCTCTCGACGTAGCGACGCTGCCCCTCCGCGTAGAGCGTGTCGAAGGCGAGGCTCGACTTGCCCGATCCGCTCACGCCCGAGAGGCAGACCAGCCGGCCGCGCGGCAGGCCCACCGTCACGTCGCGGAGGTTGTGCTCGCGCGCACCTTTGACGACGATGGGGGGAACGTGCATGCCCGCATTGTAGGCCCGTTCTGGACAGCCGCCCGCGGGTGCCGTACGATCGGTTTTCCCTGGGGAAACGGCCGCGGCCGGACCCCTGCGGGGCGGTAGCTCAACTGGGAGAGCGCGGCGTTCGCAATGCCGAGGTTGGGAGTTCGATCCTCCTCCGCTCCATTTCAGGCCTGCCGGGCCATCCATGGCCCCGGCAGGCCTTGCCCGTCGCGGGCACAGCCGAGGTGTGCCCGGCCGGGCGGGCGCTCGCCCTCCCGACGTGCGGGCTTCGCCCGCCGTCTTGGCGAGCGTGGCCGCCGCGGGGCGGCGGCGGCTCGACGGCTCGCCGCGGCGGCGAGACCGATCGAGCCAGGGCAGGGCACGCGGCGCCGCCTGCGGCGGCTGCGTGCGTTTGGAGCGGGCAGCACGCGGCGCCGCCGGTGGCGGCTGCGTGCGTTTGGAGCGGGCAGCACGCGGCGCCGCCGGTGGCGGCTGCGTGCGGGCAGCGCGGTCAGGGTGAACTGATGGCCGATTCCGCGGTGATGCCGGAGGCGGTCGATCCTTCGACGGCGCTCATGCTGCGCGTGCGGGATGGTGATGCCGAGGCCTTCGCCCGGCTCGTGTCGCTCTGGCAGGACCGGCTCGTCACGCTGTTCCTCCATCAGACCGGCGACCACGCCACAGCCGAGGACCTCGCGCAGGAAGTGTTCCTGCGCGTGTACCGCGCCCGCGGCTCCTACCAGCCGACCGCGAAGTTCACCACCTGGATCCACACCATCGCCGGCAACGTCGCCAGCGACCTGCGGCAGCGGGCCTACCGGCGCCGCGAGCACGGCGTGCCGCCGAGCGTGTCGGCCTCGTCGAGCGCCGTCGGCCTCGACCAGCTCGCCGTCGCCGCCAGCGGCCTGCTGCCGGCGCGGCAGGCCGATCGCGGGGAACTCCGGGCCGTCGTGCAGCGGGCACTCGCCACCCTCAATGAACGGCAGCGGATGGCGGTGCTCCTGGCGAAGTTCGAGCAGTGCTCCTACGAGGAGATCGCGGCGAGCATGAAGATCACGGTGCCGGCCGTGAAATCACTCCTCTTCCGCGCCCGCGACCAGTTGCGCGAGGCGCTGGGGCCGTATCTGCAGGGGGGCGAATCATGAACGCCCCGCAGGATCCCCACGCCGATCCCGCCACGGACCTCGGGCCGGTCTGGGACGTCCTCGACGCGCTGCCCAGGGCGACCGCCTCCGCCACGCTGGCGGCGACGACCGTGGAACTCGC
>JBIKND010000041.1:0-23264 GCA_044358905.1 Pirellulales bacterium
CTGACAGCCGTCACGATCGGAGCGACCGAGAGAATTTCGCGCACCCGGCTCGAGAAACCTGCGTATTTCGGCCCGCGAACCGTGCTGCAGCCATGTGTTCGGGCGTTCACGCACCTGCGGCACGCTCTTTGCATTTCATGTCGGGCCGTCGGTTCGATTTGTTTTTTGGCGCCGTGCCCGCGAATGATTCGTCCGCGCCACGAGTCATCCGCTCCAGGGACGGTGCCAAACCACACCACCTCCTGCAGGAGCCTTCGCCATGCCTTCGTTTCGCGCCGGCTTTCCGTTGAACATCGCCAGCCAGTTCCTCCCGCCCCAGTTCGAGGAACTGCGGGATGAGCTCGATCGCGTGTGGAACACGATCGCCACCGCGCCACCGCTGCAGCACTGGGCCGCCCGCCAGGCGACCGCCACGTTTCCGGCGGTGAATGTCTACGAGACCGACGACGCCATCACCGTCGAGGCCGAACTGCCCGGGCTCGACGCCGGCGACGTCGACATCTCGGTCGCCGACGACGAGCTGGTCCTGAAGGGCTCACGGCCCGAGTGCCCGGCACCCGAGACCGAAGCCGGCGACGGCGAGCGAAAGCCGTCGGTCACCTGGCACCGCCGCGAGCGCGGCACCGGGTTATTCGAGCGGCGGATCACGCTGCCGATGGCCGTCGATGGTGGCCGCGTCGAGGCCCGACTCGTCGATGGCGTGCTCACCGTGACGTGCCCCAAGGCGCCGCAGTGCCAGCCCCGCAAGGTCGAGGTGCGGACGTCGTGACGCCCGCTGCTTTCCCATCGGCCAAAACCCTTCGCATCACCCCAGGAGACGATCCCATGGTCACCACCAACGGCCCCACGACGCCCGTGGCCCGCACCGAGGCATCCCCGGACCTGACGTTTCATCCCAACGTCGACATCTGCGACCGCGGCACGGAAGTGCTGCTCGTCTGCGACGTGCCCGGCGCCCGTCCGGACGGCATCGACGTGACGTTCGAGGATGGCGTGCTCGCGGTGCAGGCCGCCGTGCCGCCGCGTGAACTCCCCGGCATCGTGCTGCGGCGCGAGTATGGCGTCGGCAGCTACCGTCGGTCGTTCCGGCTCGGCGAAGGGTTCGACGCCTCGCTGATCACGGCCGACTACCGTCGCGGCGTGCTCACGATCCGCGTGCCCCGGCTGGCGGCGGTGCGGCCGCGAAAGATCGCGGTCCGCACGGCATGAACGGCGCGGGTGTTTCGAAGCAGTGATCGAGTGTCCCATCCCCGGTTTGAGAAAAGGAGCGACGCGATGAGCCTGATTCCTTTTCGCACGAAGCGCGCGAGCGGCATGGAGCCCGGCAGCATGGCCACCCTGGCCGACTTTCGCCACGAGATGAACCGCCTCTTCGAAGGCTTCTTCTCGCGGCCGTTGGCGGCGTCCGGGTGGTTCGAGACGATCGAGCCCGGCCAGTGGCTGCCGGCGATCGACATGGCGGAGAACGACAAGCAGATCCACGTGCGGGCCGAGCTGCCGGGCATCGATCCCAAGGACGTGGACGTCAGCGTCTCGGAGGACCGGCTCGTCATCTCGGGCGAGAAAAAGTCGCACACCGAGGAGAGCGGCGAGGGCTGGACCCACCGGGAGAGCCACGTCGGGGCCTTCAGCCGGGCGATCCCGCTGCCCGAGGCCGTCGACCCGGCGAAGGTGACGGCCCGCTACGACAAGGGCGTGCTCACCGTCGAGCTCGCGAAGTCGCCGACCAGCACCTCGCGCAAGGTGCCGGTGCTGGCGAAGTGACGCCGGCCGGCGGCTTGGCTGCTGTATGATGACGTGCGGCCGCGGGGTCGGAGACGATCCCGCGGCCGCGCTCATTCGCCTCCATTCGCCGCCATGCCGCTCGTCCTCGTACCCCATGCCAAGCCGCACGGTCCGCTCGCCGTCGATCTCGACGGCATCCTGCCCGAACGGGTCCGGGATCTCGACGCAGCGGCAGTCTCCCGTCTGCCGATCGCGGCCGACGGCCGTGCCTGCGCGCTGGGCGATGTGTTCGCGGTGAGCGGCACCGCGGACGACGGCCGGATCGAATACCGCGGCGACTTCTCGCGAGTCCACCGCGTCGGGGCGGGACTCGCCGCCGGCCGCATCGACGTCGTCGGCGACGTCGGCCGGCACGCCGGCGCCGGGATGTCGGGCGGGACGCTCGCCGTCACCGGATCGGCGGGCGACTGGCTGGCCTGCGAGATGATCGGCGGCGAGGTGCACGTCGGCGGCCACTGCGGCGACAACGCCGCCGGCGCCCTGCCCGGCAGCCCGTTCGGCATGCGCGGCGGGATCGTGGTCGTGGCGGGCGACGCCGGTGCCCTCGCGGGAGCGAGGATGCGGCGGGGTGTGCTCGCGATCGGTGGCGACTGCGGCGCCGGAGCGGCCTTCGAGATGCACGCCGGGACCGTCGTCGTCGGCGGCGTGCTGGGACCCCATCCGGCCGCCGGCATGCGACGCGGGTCGCTGGTCGCCCTCCGGTCCGCGCCCCGCCTTCCCGCGACGTTCGTCCGCGGTGCGGCTTGGACTCCGGCCTTCCTGCCGCTCCTGCTACGGCGGCTGGCAGCCACCGGCATCGCCGCCGCCCCGCCCGGACGCTGGCGACACTGGCACGGGGACCTGCTGGCGGGGGGACGCGGTGAGGTCTGGTGCCCGGAAGCGGCCTGAAATATGGATTTTCGCGAGGCGCCTTCCGGCAGCCTCGGGCGTCGGCTATTCTTCAGGGCTCGCGTTTTCGTCGCACCAGCACCCGGACACCCCATGCCCACGATCAGTCAGCTCGTCCGCAGCCGCCGTCGGCCGAAGCGGAAGTTCTCCAAGTCGCCCGTGCTCGACCGTTGCCCGCAGAAGCGGGGCGTGTGCCTGCAGGTCCGCACGATGACGCCGAAGAAGCCGAACTCCGCCCTTCGAAAGATCGCCCGCGTCCGGCTGTCGAATCAAAAGGAAGTCACCGTCTACATCCCCGGCGAGGGTCACAACCTCCAGGAACACTCGATCGTCCTGATCCGTGGCGGCCGAGTTCGCGACCTGCCGGGCGTGCGTTACCACATCATCCGCGGCGCCCTCGACACACTCGGCGTGCAGGGCCGCAAGCAATCTCGCAGCCTCTACGGCGCCAAGAAGGGTTAACCTCGAAAGACCACGACCATGGGAAACATCACAGCCAGCCGCGAACAGCTCCGCCCCGACCCGCGATACGGGTCGCTCCTCGCCAGCAAGTTCATCAACTGCCTGATGGAAGACGGCAAGAAGAGCGTGGCGCAGAACCTCTTCTATAAGGCGATGGACATCGTCGCCAAGAAGATCACCGACGCCGAGCCGATCGAGATCTTCAATCGGGCCATCGAAAACGTGAAGCCGGCCGTCGAGGTCCGCTCCAAGCGGGTCGGTGGCGCCGCCTACCAGGTGCCGATGCAGGTCAACCGCAACCGGCAGCAGTCGCTGGCCATCCGCTGGATGCTGCAGGCGGTTCGCGAGAAGAAGGGCCGTGGCACGTACGAAAAGCTCGCCGAGGAGATCATCGCCGCCTACAAGCGTGAAGGCGCCGCGGTGACGAAGCGCGACAACGTGCACCGCATGGCCGATGCGAACAAGGCATTCGCGCACTTCGCCTGGTAAGACCAGGCGAAGTGCCCTGCTTCACGGCTGGTCGGCCATCCATGGCCCGGCCAGCCTTGGAGGCCTGCTTCGCAGGCCAGGTCGCCTCCTGCGACCGTCTCGCCTGGTAAGACCAGGCGAAGTGCCCTGCTTCACGGCTGGTCGGCCATCCATGGCCCGGCCAGCCTTGGTGGCCTGCTTCGCAGGCCAGGTCGCCTCCTGCGACCGTCTCGCCTGGTGACGGCAAAGCCTAGGTTTGGCTCCGTCCGGGCGCGCGTTTGGATGTTCCGCGGACGCCGGTCTCTGACAGTCGTCCCCCGTTGCCGGGAAGCCCGAAGCGGGAGCTGAGGGTATACGCGTCGCTCCACCAGAAACGGATCCGCATTCCCTCGGCTCGCGCCTCGGGCTTCACGGCATCGGGCATCCGCCGCCATCGACACCGTCGTTCTCCCGCCGGCACGAGCCGACTGGCTCGGCGGTCGGAGACCGCCGAGCCAGTCGGGCGAGCCACACCGCCTGCCGCCGCGGCAGGCTTTAGCGCACCGTGACGCGGGCCGGGAGCATGAACAGCGGGCGGCCGGTGGCCAGGAGTTCCAAGGCCCCGACCTCGCCCGCGAGCGCCGCCAGCGCGGGCAGTTCCGCGATCCGGCTGAGGAGCACGGCCCGGGCGCCTGTCGTCGCAAGGACGCGGGCCACGGGATCGCCCGTGCCGCCGGCTGAGCCGAAGAGGTCCTCGAACAACCCTCGCGGCTCCGGCAGCAGCACGCGGTCGATCGTCTCGTCCGCCGGAATCCCGGCCAACTTCCGCGCCTCGTCGATGGCGTCGTCGAGCGTGCCCAGCCGATCCACGAGGCCCGCCTCCTTCGCCATCCGCCCGGTGAACACGCGGCCCTCGGCGAGCGTCGCGACCTTCTCGACGTCGAGCTTGCGTCCCGCGGCGACCTTCGTGGTGAAGAGCCGGTAGACGTCCTTCATTGTCGCCAGGAAGGCATCCCGCTCGGAGTCGGTGAACGGTTCGTTCATCGACAGCCAGCCGGCGTTGCGGCCCTTGCTGACGACGTCGGTGTGGATGCCCGCCTTCTCCAGTCCCGGTCCCACCGCCACCTTTCCCCCGACGACGCCGATCGAGCCGGTGAGCGTGCCGGGCGCGGCCACGATCCGGTCGGCGGCGACGGCGATGTAGTAGCCGCCGCTGGCCGCGATGTCCGACAGGCTCGCCACCACGGGCTTGCCCGCCTGCTTCACCTCCCGCCAGATGAGGTCGCTGGCCAGCGCCGAGCCGCCGGGGGAATCGATCCGCAGCACGATCGCAGCCACGGCCTCGTCCCGGGCCGCTTCGCGCACCGCCTTGATGACCGTCTCGGAACCGGCCGCCGCCCCGCCGAGCAGGTCGTCCTTGCCTTTGCCCTCGCGAATCTCGCCCGTGAGATGCACGATCGCGATCCGCTTCCCCTTGCCGGCCGGCCGGTCCTGCTTTTGACCGGAGAGCATCTCCACGAGCTTCACGAGCCCGCCGAGGCCGGAAAAGTCGTCGTCCATCTTGCGCTCGGCGTAGTCACGGACGACCTTCGGGGCCTCGAGACGGGCCCGCTTCGCGACGGCGTCGATCACCTCGTCCTCGTAGGCCACCGCATCGATCAGGCCCGCGGCCCGGGCCTGGTCGGGCGTGTACACGCCGACGTCGATCAGTTCCCGCACCTTGTCCACGGGAAGCTTGCGGCCCTCGGCCACCCGCGCCACCAGCAGCTCGAACAGGTCGCCGATGAACGCCTCGTACTGGGCCCGCAGCTGGGGGCTCATGGAGTCGCGTGTCAGCGGCTCGCCCGCCCCCTTGAACTCGCCCACCTGGAGAATCTCGGCCTTCACGCCCAGCCGGTCGAGCATCGACTTGAAGAACATCATCTCGGCCCGCACGCCCGTGATCTCGAGCATCGCCGCGGGAGGCATGGCGATCGAGTCACAGCCCAGCGCGATGCCGTAGGTCTCGGGCGAGCCACCGATGAGATGCGCGGCCACCGGCTTGCCCGCCGCCCGCACGCGGGCGATCGCCGCCCGGATCTCGTCGGCCCGCGCCCGGCCGAGGGCCGGCGAATCGATCTGCAACACAAGGGCCTTCACCCGGGCGTCCTGGGCGGCCTTGTCGATCCGCTCGACGAGCCGATGAAGGTGCGGCGACACGTCGACGAGCAGCCCCCCCTGCCCCACGCCGTCCGGCAGAGCCCCGGTGAGCCGGATATGGGCGACCGTGGCGGTGGACTTCCGTTTCGTTGCCCGCTCGCCCCCCTCCACCGACGCGCCGCGTTCGGCCACCGCCTCCTGGGCGAGGACGACGTGACTGGCGGGAAAACCTGCGGCCGCGGCGGCGGCGAGCAGGAGCAGGACCGGGAAACGACGAGGCAACGGCATGGTTGGAGCTCCGCGGGAGTGCGTGGCGACGGCCTCACTGTAGCGACCCACCCCCCATCCTCGAAACTTTTCCTCGCTGCCCTTGAAAATGAACGGTCGTATAGTAGGATACTGGCGTCCACACTTTCTTCGATCTTTCATCATCGTTACAGGAAGCGGCCCAGCCGCCCGGCAAGCATGTCCAAGCGTAAGACCCCTGCCCGCACTGCCTCCCGCACCGCATCCGGCCGGCCGTCCGCCCGCCGCACCGCCGCGGCGGTCGCCGCCGTGAGCCGCAATCCGTTTGGCCTGAACACGACCGAAGAGGGCGATCCGTCCGAGGCGCCGACGGAGCGCCAGATGGAGATCTACGCGTTCATCCGCGACAAAATCCATTCCCGCGGCTACGGGCCCACGGTCCGCGAGATCGGCCAGGCCTTCAAGATTCGCTCGCCCAACGGCGTCGTCTGCCATCTCAAGGCGCTCGAACGCAAGGGACTCATCACCCGCGGCAAGAACATCTCGCGGGCGATCGAGCTCGTGGCCGAGCCCGCCCACCTGCGCGGCCTGCCCATGGCGGGCTGGGTCGCCGCCGGCACGCTGCGGACGGCGGACGAGCAATCGGAGCGGATCGACTTCGAGAGCCTCTTCAATCGCGACAACCACTTCGTGCTCAAAGTGATGGGCGACTCGATGATCGACGCCCAGATCGCCGACGGCGACTGGGTCGTGATTCAGAAGAAGCAGACGGCCCATGCCGGCGACATCGTCGTGGCGCAGACCGAGGACGGCGACGCCACGCTCAAGCAGTGGTTTCCCGAGCGGGATCGGATCCGCCTCCAGCCGGCGAACTCGTCCATGAAGCCGATCTACGTGAAGAACGCCCGGGTGCTCGGCGTGCTGGTCGGCGTCGTGCGAAAAACCTGACCGGCCTACGCGGGTCGCGCGACGGCTGGATCGGCCTCCTGCAGTTGGTGGAGCTTGTTGTAGAGCGTCTTGAGGCTGATGCCGAGCTCCTCGGCTGTCCGCACCTTGTTGCCGTGGTTGCGGTCGAGGCCCTCGAGAATCGCCTGCATCTCGAGTTCGCGGAGGCTCACGGGGCCGCGGGCCGCAGGCTGCTGCGCCGCCGGCGGCTCCACCCGTGGCGCGAGGCCGGCGAGCCGCGCCGGCAGGTGCTCGACCGTGAGCGGCAGGTCGTCGCAGAGCACGAGCGCGTGCTCGACGGCGTTGGCCAATTCCCTGATGTTGCCGGGCCAGGTGTGGGCCGCGAGCACGTCGAGCACGGCCGGCTCGGCCACGATCGCCTGCGCGGGCGTCTGGGGCCTGGCCTTGCGGACGAAGTGCTCGACCAGTTCCGGAATGTCCTCGCGACGATCCCGCAGCGGCGGGACCGGGATCTCGAATGTGTTGATCCGGAAGAGCAGGTCCTCGCGAAACTCTCCGGCGGCGACCATCTGCTCCAGCGACCGGTGCGTCGCACACACCAGCCGCACGTCCACGGTGATCGGCTGGTTGTCGCCCACGCGGCGGATCTCGCCGCTTTCGAGCGCCCGCAGGAGCCGCGACTGCAGCGGCTTCGGCAGTTCGCCGATCTCGTCGAGGAACAGCGTCCCGCCATCGGCCACCTCGAACAGCCCGGCGCGATGCTCGTCGGCGCCGGTGAAGGCCCCCTTACGATGGCCGAAGAGCTCGCTTTCCACGAGGTGCTCCGGCAGGGCGCCGCAGTTGACGGCCACCAGCGGCCCGCCGGCCCGGCCGCTGCCTTCGTGGATGGCGCGGGCGACGAGTTCCTTGCCGGTTCCGGTCTCGCCGCGCACGAGCACGGCCGCCTCGCTGCCGGCCACGCGGGCCACCAGCCGGCGCACCCGCTCCAGGGCGGCTGACCGCCCGACGAGCCGCGTGGCCCCCTCGGCCCGGCGCACCCGCCGCTCCAGGGCGCGGAGCCGTGACGTCAGCTCCCGCTTCTTGCGCACCCGCTCGAGCACGGCCTGGATCTCGGCGAGCTTGCAGGGCTTCGTGAGATAGTCGAACACGCCCTGCCGCACCGCCGCCACCGCGCTTTCCATCGACGACTTGCCGGTGATGATCACGGTTTCGGTGTCGGGCGAGGTCTCGCGGACGCGGGCGATCACGTCGAGGCCGCCCACGCCCGGCATGTCGAGATCGACGATCACGCAGTCGTAGGAGGTGCGTTCGAGCGCCGCCAGGGCCGTGCGGCCGTCCGGGCAGACCGTGGCGTCGTGCCCGAGCCGTGGCAGCTCGATCCGCATCAGCTCCTGGATCGACGTCTCATCGTCGGCATAGAGGATTCGCATCGCCTTGGCATGCTGCTTCATGGGAGTCCCTGCTGGATGAATCACGCCGCGCGGGACGCGGTGTCACGGCCCCGGGCCGGCTCCGTGGCCACGTCGGCCAGCGGCAGCGTCACGCGAAACGACGAGCCCTGGCCGGGGCCGGCGCTCGTGGCCTCGATCCGTCCGCCGTGGTCGGCGACGATGCGGTGCACGATCGACAGCCCCAACCCCGTCCCCTGCCCCGCCTTGCGGCGTGTGAAGAACGGCTCGAAGAGGTGCTCCAGCACCTCTTCGGTCATGCCGCAGCCGTCGTCGGTGAACGTGAGCACACACTCGCCGCCGCTGCGCCTGGCGGCCACGGTGACGCGGCCCGCCTCCTCGATCGAATCGAGCGCGTTGACGAGGAGATTCAGCACGACCTGCTTGATCTCCTGCGGATTGACCATGACGAGGACGTCGGGCCCCGGCTCGGTCTCGATCGTCCGGCCGGCGAAGCGGCCCACGTGGCGGAGCATTTCGGCGACGTCCGCGACGAGCTGCATGACGGCCGTCGGCTGCCGCCGCACCTCGCCAAGGCGGGAGAAGTCGAGGAGCTTCTCGGTGATGCCCTTGCACCGGAAGGCCTCCGTCTGGATCAGTTCCAGGTAGCGCCGCACCACCTGGACGTCGTCCTCGGCCGACGCCAGGTCCGCCAGCCGGGTCTCCAGGGACTCGGCGCACATCGCGATCGAGGCCAGCGGATTGTTGATCTCGTGGGCGACGCCCGCGGCGAGAAACCCGACGCTTGCCAGCTGCTCGCTGCGGATCACCTCGCGGGTGCGGAGCTCCACCTGCCGGTCGAGGTCGTCGCGGATCGCCTGGAACCGCTCGGTCATGTCGTTGAAGGCCTCGGCGAGTTCGGCCATCTCGTCCCGGGTGTCGAGGTGGATGCGGTAGCCGAAATCGCCCGCCGCCACCCGGCGTGAGCCGTGCCCGAGCATCCGCAGCGGGCGGAAGACCCAGCGGTAGGTGAGCACCGCGATCGCCGCCAGCAGCGCGGCCGCGGCCAAGGCCGCGGTCGCGGTGGTGACGATCAACGTGCGGTAGCCCGTGCGCACCTCGTGGGACAGGTCGTGCAATCCGTCCTGAAGATAGGAGGGCAGTTCGGCGGTCAACGCGGCCAGCCTGTCGAGGTGCGGGGCCACGTCGAGCAGCATCCGGCGCCCGGCGGCGGTCACGGCGGCGGGCGAGTCGGCGTCGTCTGCGGGCAGTCGCGCGCGGGCCTCGATGGTGGCCAAGCAATCGGCGATCTGCTGGGTCGTCTCGAGCTCCCGGCTACGGTCCCCGAAGGGCGTGTTCTCGATCTCCCCTTCCTGCAGTTCCACGCAGTAGCCCTGCAGCGCGTCGCGGGCGACGGGCAATTGCCCGATGAAGTCGGGCGCCCGCGCGTCGTCGGCCAGCGCCCGGGCGTGGGAAAGCCGCAGCAGCCCCACGCACTCACCGAGCTCGCTCGCCCGCGGCAATTCGGCCGCGCGACTGGACAGCGCGCGGACGAGCCGGCGGTAGGAGTAGATGCCGAGGAAGCTCGACGCAGACAGCACCGCCACCATCACGCCGACCAGCAGCGCGCCGAGCAGCAGTTTCTCGCGGATCGCCCGACGCCTCTGCACGCTCGACCTCCCATCCCCGCGTGAAGCCGCGGGGGCCGGGAAAGGTAGCAAAGCGTCCGCCGGCCCCAAATACGAAAAACCGGCCTACACCAGGCCCCAGCGCTTCCGCAGAAACCACTCCGCGCACATGCAGCCGGCCAGCAGCAGGAGCATCGGCCACTTGTCCCACGGCGAGTACGACCATTGCTCCCGGGTCTCGAAGGCCGGCGGCCGCGCGGCGAGTTCCGCGAAGATCGCCGGCAGCTCTTCCGGCAGTCGCACCCCGCCCGTGGTCGCCTCGGCGAGTTGCCGCATGAGCAGCGGGTTGGCCCGCGGATTGGCCAGTTCGAGATCCTGACGGAACACGGTGAAGCGCGCGGCACGCTCCCGCGGCGTCGGATCGCCGGGCTTCGCGGCCTTGACGATCAGCGTCCAGTCGCCCGGCTCGGAACAATCGGCGATGACACCCGAAAAGCCGCCGGCCTGGCGGGCGATCCGGACCGGTCGCCGCTGCCCGCCGGGGGCGACAAGCGTGCCGTCCATGGTCACGTCGGCGACGGCGGAGCCGTCGGGCTTCGTCAGGCCGGCGTCGAACTCCAGCGGCGTGCCCGGCGAAATCCGCCGCTGGGCCAGCCGCACCCAGAGCGCGTCCTGCTCCGCGTCGTCCTGCTTGGCCAACCACAGGACCAACTGCCGCCAGAACCGGCGATGCTGCTCGCCGGCGCCCTGCATCACCCACCGCCAGGTCGAGTCGGCCGCGAAGGCCAGCACACGGCCTTCGCCATACTCCCGGGCCACGAGCAGCGGCTGCCCATCGGCCGTGCCGGCCAGCGCCTTGGCCGCCGGCGTGAGCCGGCCGATCCGGCTGGCGCCTTCGAGCGGCGGCAGCGCTTCCCAGGCCGCCCGGGTGTCCTGCTCGCTCGTGCCCAGCCGGAGGATCGAGACGTTGCCGAACCGCTGGTCGGGAACCATCCGCTGCGGCCCCTGCAGATGCAGCCCCTCGCGGACGGGGCCGTCGAACGGCTGCCGGGCCAGGCGGTCGGCCTCGAACGGCACCGCGGGCCCGAGCGCCGACGACGCCCAGCCCCCCGCCTCGAAGGCGTGAAAGCCGCCGAGCAGACCGATGCCGGCGCCCGCGTTCACCTTGCCGAGGATCGTCCGCAGGTCTTCGGCCCGCAACGCGGCCGCATCGAGATCGCCGACGAGGAACACGTCGTAGTCCGCGGCGAGCGTGCGGGCGAGGTCCACCGGCCAGCGGTCGCGGCGACTCGAGTCGATCCACTGGAAATCGACCTGCATGTCGGGGCTCGACGACAGCACGCGGCGTAGGAACCGCTGCTCGACCCGCAGGGCTCCTTCGAGGTACAGCACCCGCAGGCCGCCGTCGACCACTTCCACGAAGGTGGAGAGCTCGTTGTTGGCGACGATCACTTCCCCCTCCTGGGGCTCGACCACCAGCGCGATCTTGCGCTCGCCGACACTCTTGGGCGTCCACGTGAGCCGCACGGGCTCCTCGCCTCCCGGCGTCGTCGCCCGCACCGTGGTCCGCGCGACCTCCTCCATCCGTCCGGCGTCATTCTCGGCGAGCAGCTTCACCGCCGCCGCCCCCGCGAGCCCCTCGAGCCGCACCCGGCCGGCCACCTCGAGGGAGTTTTTGACGTACACCTTCTCGGCCGCCGCCAGGTTCACCACCGCCGCATCGCGGCCCTGTCCGGCGCCCCGCTGCTGGCCGAAGGTGATGCTCCACAGCGGCGTGCCGGTCTCGGCGAGCCGCCGCGCCGCAGCCTGCGGCGGCACGTCGCGGGGCGCGTAAGCGTGCTGTGCCCCGTCGCTCAAGACCACGACCCCGGCGAGCGTCCGGCCGGCCGTCGCTCGCAGACAGTCGTCGATCGCGGCGCCGATCGCGGTCTCATCGGCCGTCGCCGCGTCCTTCCACTCGCCCAGCGGGAACGGGTCGTCGCCGGCCGGTGGCAGGGCCGTGACGTCGCGGTCGAACCGCCACACCGAAAGGTCGAAGTCCCCCGACCGTGTCAGATCGCGGGCCGCGTCTCGGGCCGACCCGAGCGCCCCGGTCATCTCCTGCCAGCGGGTCCTGCCGTTCGGGCCGTCGGCCACGGTCATGCTTTCAGACGCGTCGGCGAGCACGAGCACGGTGCCTTGCTGCCGGGCCTTGGTCTCCGCCACGAACGTGGGTCGGAGCATGCAGGCGACCAACGCCAGGAAGGCCGCCAACCGCAAGAGCACGAGAGCCGTCAGCCGGCCACGGGAGACGCGAGAGCGGTCCGGCGGCACCGCCAGCAGCACCGCGGCCAAGACCGCGGTCACGATGCCGACGACCGCCCATGACCCGACGGGATCGAACTGGAGCGACACCTCTTCCAGCGCCGTGGTCGCGATCATGCGCCGGCTCCCGACACGGGCACCGGTGGCGGCACGGGAGGCGGCCCCGCGGCCGGCGCGGGCACGGGCGGTGGAATCGGCGGTGGTCCGGTGCCCGCCGCCGGTTCTCCCGCAACCGTCTCGGCGAACACTTCGGCGGGTCCGGGTGAGCCGCCCGCGGGCTCACGCGGCGCATAGAACCGGTTCGCGACGATCCAGTCGGCCGCCATCACCGCGGCCGCCAGCAGGATCAGCCAGCCGAAAAGCTCGGCACCGATCCGCTCCAGGTTCACGTCGCGGACGAGTTCGGACTCGGTGCGTGCGAGCCGGTGGCCGGAGCCGAGCACCGTCGCCAGCGGTTCGGGCGGGAGCCGCGCATAGTCGGTGGCGGCCACCGGCAGGTTGGCGCTGAAGCCCTTGGCGATCCCACCCCCTTCGCCGCCTGCCCGCACGGCGTAGTTGCCCGGGATCCGCGTCGCCGTCACCGTGATCGTGCCGCGCTTCTGGTCGACGGCCGCCGGAAAATCGTCGCCAGCCGGTGTCCGCACGAAGGCTGCGGCGACGTCGCGCCGGTCGAGGTGCAGCACGGCCGGTGTGCCGGTGGTCACGTTCCGGTCGTCCGCGGTATCGATCGCGTGCAGCAGCATCTCGTTGGCGAGCATCACGAAGGGCCACGGCTCGAAGCCCGTGGCCAGCATGTTCCAGGCGTCGGGATCGTCGGCGGCCTGCGACACGGGCGTGGTGACCACGATCACGGTCCCCTGGCCCACCCGATGCTCGAGGACGGCCGGCAGCCCGTTGCGATACGCGGCCACGACCGTCGCCGCACCGGTCTCGGCGTCGGCCCCGGCCGCCGGCGCCGCGAACTCCCAATGCCGCGTGACGGGAAAATCCTGCCACGGCACCTCGTCACCGACCCGGCGAAATGCGGCCAGAATCGGATGGTCGAGCGCCGCCGGCGCGAGGAAGTTGCCGCCGGCGGGGCTCCGCCAGGCCCGCACGATCGTGCCGCCGAGCACGCGCGCCGCGGCGTCGGAGTTGAAGCGAGCCGGATCGCCGGCGCGGGGTCCGAGCCACACGACGAGGCCCCGCCCCGCCGCGGTCCATTGCTCGAGCATCTCCCAGGTCCGCGGCGGCAGCGGCGGCGGGTCGATCAGCACGATGCCTCGGGCCGCCTCCCACGAGACCGAGTCGAGTGTCGCGACGTCCACGAGCGTCGCATCGAACCGTGCCTTGCCCGCCTTGCGAAGGGCGAGCGGCGCGAGCGCCTGCATCATGAACAGGCCGGTTCGGGCGGCGGGCGCCGGCGCCGCCACGATCACGCGGGCCGGCGCCCCGACCTCCACGGTGAACGACCGCACGTCGTCGGCCTCGAGGTCGTCGGATCCCTCGATGATCACGCGGCCCTGCCGGAGGCCCGGCTCGAGTCCGGCGATCTCGAAATCGACCTGGCCGGCGACTCCCGGCTTCCATTCCAGCGGCTTCACGGCGCGGCGGGCGTAGTGGCCGTCGGCAGCGAGCACCTCGACCGCCACGGCGCGGGTCGCTTCCGGTCCGGTGCGGCCGGTGGACGCGGTGATGGCCAAGGGGGTGCCGGCGGGCAGCTGGTCGCTCGAGAGGTCGATCGATTCGAGCGCGAAGTTCTGCGGCGCCGCCGCGGCCACGTCCACGAACAGCACGGCCGTGCCGGGATGCGTGGTGGCCAGGTCCAACGGCACCGCGCCGTCCCAGGCGCCGCGGGAGCAGTCGGTGAACACGTAGAGTTCGCGGCGGTCGAGGCCGGCTCCCTCCAGCAGCCGCAGGCCGTCGGCGATCGCGGCGGTGAGGGGCACGGCGGGCGTGGCGGCGGCGAGCTTCTCGATCCGCACCGCGGCGGCCGCATCGGTGGGGGAAAAGGCCGTGGCCCCGCCCGACGTGTCGAGCACGGCCACCTTGCTCGACGCCGGCAGCTTGCCGAACAGCACCTTGGCCATCGCCTTGGCCTGGTCGAGCCGCGTGCGGTTCGCCTCGCGGAGCAGCATCCGCGGTGCCGTGTCGAACACGAAGGCCGCCGCCACCGGCCCCTCGCGGTCGCCCAGCCAGCCCGCCCCGCGGAGCACCGGCCGTGCGAGCGCCGTGGCCAACAGCGCCAGCGCCGCCACGCGCAACAGCAGCAGCAGAATGTGGCTCAGCCGGAGGCGGCGCCGGGTGGCCGTGGCCCGCTCCCGGAGGAACCGCAGGGCGGGGAACTCGTGCGGCACCGGCTTGCGCCGCATGATCAGGTGGAGCACGATCGGCACGGCGACGAGGGCCGCCCCGCCCAGCAGCATCGGCGAGAGGAACGACAGGCCCATGGTCAAAACCTGTTGCGCCGGCTGATCAGATACTCCATCAGCGCCTTGTCGAACTGCATGCTCGTGTCCAGCGGCACGTAGTCGATCCCGGCGTGGAAGCAGGTCCGCCGATACTCCTCACGGAACGCGACCACGCTCTCGACGTACGCCTTGCGGGCGGCGTCGGCGTCGATCACGAGCCGGTCGCGGGTCTCCGGCTCGGTCAGCTCCACCATGCCGTCGAACGGAAACCGCACCTCCGCCTCGTCGAGCACATGGAACAGGATCACGTCGTGGCCCCGGTGCCGGAGCCGCAGCAGGGCGTCGCGGATCGGGGCCGGGTCGGCCAGCAGGTCGCTGAACACCATGACCAGCGACCGGTGCCGGAGCATGGCCGCCACCTGCACGAGGCTGCGGGCGATGTCGGTCTTGCCGGACGGCTTCACCTTGGAGAGCACCGAGAGCACCTGCGCGATCTGCGAACGCCGCGACCGCGCCGGCAGCGAGGCGTGGAGCTTCTCGTCGAAGACCATCAGGCCGCAGGGATCCTGCTGGTGGACCATCAGCCAGCAGAGCGCGGCGGCCAGCGAGATCGAGTAGTCGAGCTTCGAGAGCTGCTGGCGGTAGGTGTAGGCCATCGAGGCGCTGGTATCGACCACCAGATAGCCGGTGATGTTGGTCTCGGCCTCGAACTTCTTGACGTAGTGCTTGTCGGTCTTGGCGTAGACGAGCCAGTCGATGTCCTTCGGGTCGTCGCCGGCGGCGTACTTGCGGTGCTCGCTGAACTCGACCGAGAAGCCCTGGTAGGGGCTGGCATGCAGCCCCTGAAGGAAGCCCTTGACGATGAACTGGGCGCGCAGATCCAGCCGTGCGATCTGCCGCACGACCTCCGGCTTCAGGTATTCCTCGACGGCGCGGGGCATGCTTCGTCACGGGCCCGGGGCCCGGGTCCCTCGTCCGCTCACTTCACGAGCTTGGGAATCTCCGGCTCCGGCGTCTCGCGCACGAGCCGCTCGATGATCGACTCGCTCGAGAGCCCTTCGGCCTGGGCCTGGAAGTTGGTGGCGATCCGGTGGCGGAGCACCGGCACGGCGATCCGGCGGACGTCGTCGAGCGACACGCTGAAGCGGCCATCCATCGCGGCCATCGCCTTGCCGCCCTGGATGAGGAACTGGCCCGCCCGCGGTCCGGCCCCCCAGTCCACCAGTTCGGCGACGTAGGGCGGGGCCTGCGGATCCTTCGGTCGCGTGGCCCGCACGAGGCGGGCGACGTATTTCACGACGTACTCGCTGACCGCCACGCTGCCCACGAGCTTCTGGATGTTGACGATCGCCCGGCCGGAGAGCACCTTGCGGACCTCCGGCTTCTCCGACCGCGTGGTGGCCATGAGGATCTGCTCCTCCTCGCTCGCCGTGGGATAGCCCACCTTGATGTTGAACATGAAGCGGTCGAGCTGGGCCTCGGGCAGCGGGTAGGTGCCTTCCTGCTCGATCGGGTTCTGCGTGGCGATCGTGAAGAACGGGTCGGGGAGGCCGTAGGTCTCCTGGCCCACCGACACCTCCCGCTCCTGCATCGCCTGCAGCAGGGCGGCCTGCGTCTTCGGGGGGGTGCGGTTGATCTCGTCGGCGAGCAGGATGTTGGTGAAGATCGGCCCTTCCATGAACCGGAAATGCCGGCGGCCGGAATCGTCCTCCTCCAGCACGTTGGTGCCGGTGATGTCGGAGGGCATCAGGTCGGGGGTGAACTGCACCCGCTTGAAGCCCACGTCGAGGATCTTCGCGAGCGTCGCGACCATCAACGTCTTGGCGAGGCCGGGCACGCCCTCCAGGAGGCAATGGCCCCGGGTGAAGATCGCCGCGAACAACTGTTCGATGACGTCGTTCTGGCCGACGATCACCTTCTGCAACTCCTCCTGCATGAGCCGGCGGTGCTGCGAGAACTCCTGGAGCACGTCGTCGAGTGTCTTGGTACGGGGGCCGGTGGACACGCTGCGATCCTTCCTGGAGAACGGGACGGGCGGCTCGATCCTTCAGTATCGACTTCCGCCGCCGCAGCGGCAATCGGCCGCACGCTTTCGTGGGTGCGACGGCAGCCCCGGATGCCGTCGTCGCGTGAAACGTGATACGATTGGGCAAGATGTGAGTGTCCTCATCCTCCGCGCGAGTTCGGCCGTGCGCCCCGTCCGTCGCCAGCCGTGGTTCGTCGTCGCCGGCGCGACTGCCGTTCTGCTCGCGGCCCCGATCCGCGCTGCCGATCCACCGCCGCTCACGGCCGGCCAGATCCAGCGGTCGATCGAGCGGGCCCGCGACTGGCTCATCCAGCAGCAGCGGCCCGACGGGTCCTGGTCGGCGATGCGGGCCAGCAACACGAACGTCGGCGCCACGTCGCTGGTCGTGCTCGCCCTGGCCAATGCCGGTGTCGACGCAAACAACCTCAACATGCAGCGGGCGGTGGAGTGGCTCCGCGGGCAGACGGCCGACGACACCTACGCCGTCTCGCTGCAGACGATGGTCTTCGCGATGCTCTCGCCCGACGCCGACCGGGCCCTCATCGAGCGGAACGCGGCCTGGCTCGAGGACGGTCAGGCACGGCAGGGCCCGACGGCCGGCGCCTGGTCGTACGGGCAGCGAGAGCGGGGGGGCGGGGGCGACAACTCCAACACGCAGTTCGCCTTGCTGGCCCTGCACGAGGCGGCGCGCGTGGGCGTGCGGGTCAAGGAGGAGACGTGGGTCCGCGCCCAGCAATATTGGGTGGCCTGCGCCAACGCCGACGGCTCCTGGGGCTACACGATCGGCAACGCGGGCGGCTCGGGCAGCATGACCTGCGCCGGCATCGCCAGCGTGTGGATCACCGCCGAGCACATCGGCACGCCCGACGCCCGCGCGGCGCAGGACAGCGTGTCCTGCTGTGGCGGTGGCTCGACGCCGAAGGTACTGGAGCGAGGCATCGACTGGCTCGGCCGCCGGTTCTCCGTCGTCGAGAATCCGGGCACCGGCGGGCAGACCTGGCTCTACTACTACCTCTACGGCCTCGAGCGGGTGGGCCGGTTCACCGCCCGCCGGTACATCGGCGAGCACGATTGGTACCTGGAGGGGGCGAAGATGTTCGTCAATGTCCAGGACGGCCTCACGGGGCGGTTCGTGGCCCCACGGATCGAGGACCCGGTCGTGGCCACGAGCTTCGCGCTGCTGTTTCTGGCCAAGGGCCGCCGCCCGGTGATCGTGGCCAAGAGTCGCCACGATCCGGACAACGATTGGAATCGACACGGCCACGACATCGCGCACCTCGTGGAGCACGTCGAGAAACGCTGGCGCAAGGACTATCCCGCCGGCCTCTCGTGGCACGTGCTCCACGCGCCCTCAGCCGGCCTCGAGGATTTGCTGCAGGCGCCCGTGTTTTGGCTGTCGGGCAAGGTGGCCTTCGATCTCGGCCCCGAGGCGGGCCCGCGGCTGCGCCGCTATCTCGACGAGGGTGGGTTCATCTTCGCCGAGGCCTGCTGCCCGAAGAGCGGCGAGTTCGACCGGCGCTTCCGCCAACTCGTGGCCGAGATTTTTCCCGAGCCCGAGTACCGCCTGAACCTCCTGCCGCCCGAGCATCCTGCGTGGCACGCCGAGGAGATCGTGCCGCCGGACCTGCACCGGCCGCTCCTCGGCGTCGACTACGGCTGCCGCACCTGCCTCATCTATGCTCCACCGACGGACGCCCGCCCCGAAGACGGCGCCATGCCCAGCCTCTCCTGCCTGTGGGAGCTTGGCGGTCCCGCCCGGCGGGCGTTGCCGGCCACGATCCAGACGGAGGTGGACGCGGCGCTCGCGATCGGCACGAACGTGCTCGCCTACGCGACGAACCGTGAACTGAAGCGCAAGGACGAGCTCTTCGCGGTGGCGCCGGCCGAGCGTTCCGAACCCGACCGCTTCGAACGCGGCCAGATCGCGATCGGCAAACTCAAGCACGCGGGCATGTGCGACGCGGCCCCGGCGGCTTTGGCCAACATTCTCCGCGCGGCGGCCCGCGAACTCGGCGCCCGCGTGGACGACACGCCGAGCCAGATCGACCCCGGCGACGAGCGGCTCTTCGACTACCACCTCGTGTTCATGCACGGCCGCCAGGGATTCGCGTTCGACGCCCCGCGTCGCGAACGGCTCGCGGCCTTCCTCCAGCGGGGCGGCACGCTGCTGGCCGACAGCGTCTGCGCCGCCGGCGGCTTCACGCAGGCCTTCCGTGCGGAGGTCGCGGCCCTGCTCCCAAACCACAAGCTCGAGGAGATCCCCGCCGACGACCCGATCTTCACGGCGCAGGAGTATGGCGGCTACGACATCCGCGAGGTGACGCTGCGCGAGCCGGCCGGTGGCGAGGGCCCCCTGGGCGTGCGCAAGCGGAAGATCGCCCCTAAACTCGAGGGCGTGCGGATGGCGGACCGGTGGGCGGTGATCTTCTCCCCCTACGACATCTCGTGTGCCCTGGAGAAGCAAAACTCCATGGAGTGCACGGGCTACGGGCGGGACGACGCCGAGAAGATCGCCCTCAACGTGCTGCTCTATTCCCTCAACCACTGACCGGCCGCCCCCCGGAGTCGCGGCACGGCTCCGGCCGCCGCCCGCTGCCTCCACGCAAAACCAGGCCTTGGCGGCGTTGCTTTTCCTCTACGACAAGGTGCTCGACCAGGGTCTGGGAGATCTGCAAGGAGTCGTCCGGGCCAGGAGGCCGAAACGTTTGCCGGCCGTGCTGACGCCGGACGAGGTGCGTCGGCTGCTCGACTGCCTCGCCGGTGACCACTGGGTCGTGGCGATGCTGCTCTACGGGGCCGGCCTGCGGCTCATGGAGGCGTTGCGGCTGCGGGTCAAGGACATCGACATGCCGCAAAACATCCTCACGATCCGCGAGGCCAAGGGCGCGAAGGACCGCGTCACGGTGCTTCCGTCCTGCCTACGGGATCCGCTCGGCCAGCTGCTGCACCGCCGCCGGCGCCAACATGCAGCGGATGTCGAAGACGGCCGCGGGCGGGTGATGCTGCCCGGGGCTTTTGCCCGCAAACATCCGGCAGCGGAGCAGGCCTGGGTCTGGCAGTGGGTGTTCGCTGCGAAAAGCGACTTCCGTGACCGCGAATCGGGCCGCTTTTATCGCCATCACCTCCACGAGACGGTGATCCAGCGGGCCGTTCGCGAGGCGGTGATCCACGCTGGTGTCGAGCGGCGGGCCACCTGTCACACGCTGCGACATTCCTTCGCCACCCATCTGCTCCAAGACGGCACGGATATTCGTACCGTGCAGGATCTTTTGGGTCACAACGACGTGAAGACGACGATGATCTACACGCACGTGCTCAACCGTGGCGGCCTATCTGTTCGCAGCCCTGCCGACCGCCTGGGTGTCCGCAAATGACCGCATGCGTCAAGCGGACCAGTCGATCGTCGGCAGAGCTGACCGGCACCGGCACCGGCACCACGGCGCCTGCCCCTGACGCCAACTGCCGCCGTCGCATTCAGCCCAGTTTGACAGTGGTGTTTATCGAGCGGATAAACTGGATAACACGATCCGAACCGTGTTGCTCGTGCATCGCAACCCGTGTCGGTGCATGCGCTTACGATTCGCATTCGGGCCAAGGCCCAGGAACGTTATCCAGCGGCCCGGGCGTTTATACGGAACCGTAGAAACACAAGTTCGCCGAACGTTGAAGCCGTGCTGACAAACAACCATGAGCCACATCGATATGACAAGCTCCACCCTTAGCAATAGGATCACCCGATACTGGGTCGTCGGCTTTCCCACGATCCTTCTTGCCGTGTTCCTGATGGGGCTGGTCTCTCTGCCCCTGTGGATCCCAGTGGGCTTTGCCATCGCATGGAAGGAATGGCTGTGGGCCAGAAACTTGCAGTATTTGGCAGCGTTCGTGTTTGCTGCGATTCAGTTGATCTACCTTCCGACTGCGCTCGGGTGGTTAGCGTGCGAGGTCATGCCCAAAATTTTCGGACAAGCGAACACGGCCTCTCGCATCGGTGCGAGGATTGGCGAACAAGCCGATGCAGCGGACTCGCGATAAAATCAGCCGGAGTGGTTCGCGTATGGTCGCGAGCCGCTGATCGGCGGCGTTCTCCGATCTGCTAGACTCAATGTTCGACGGGTAGTTCATCCCTTCCCTACTCGGAGCCCAGCTCTGTGAATGCGACTCAGTACACGGCCGTCATCCGGCGCGACGGCAAGTGGTGGATCGGTTGGGTCGAGGAGGTTCCAGGCGTGAACTCACAGGGCGAGACGCGCGAGGAACTGCTCGCGAATCTTCGGGAGGCCCTCAACGAAGCCATCGAAATGAATCGCGAAGACGCTCGTAGTGCAGCTGGCGAGCAGTTTGAGGAAGTCGCGATTCAGCCGTGAAACGACGCGACCTTATTCGCCACTTAATGGATAACGGTTGCGAGTTGGTGCGCGAAGGCGGCAATCACTCGTGGTGGGGCAATCCTGCTCTTAATCGCCGATCCGCAGTGCCACGGCATCGTGAGGTGTCCGGCTACCTAGCCAAGAAGATCTGCCAAGACCTTGGCATCCCAGAGCCGAGCGAAAAACAGTCCTAGGGAGAACCACCCGATGCAATAGACTCGCGGGCATCATCGTGCGTGATGGATAGTCCAGTCGCCGCGAGCCATTGATCGGGGCCGTTCTGCAACAGGAAGCCCAGAGCCAGAGCCGTGCTGGAGTGTCTCCTCGGGTGATGGTGCCGCCCCGCCTATAGCGTTCACCGCTCCGGACGCTTGAATCCTTCGTTGTGGTGAATCTTTGTTCCATCCCGCGGTATCGTTGCTCCTGACTGCGGTTTCCTCTATTTTCACATTCGGCCTCTTGATCATGAAAGCGCTTCCGCTGCTGATTTCCGCATCTTCAGTGTTGGTGGCAGCGTGTGTCCTGGTGGCCACGGTGTCGGTGGCGTGGCCTTACGATCGAAATATTTGGAGTAGGTGGCTGTTTCTACTCCCCATCGCGGCCCCCTTCATGACCGCGGTACTGGCAACATGGATTGGTGTTCTTTCGAACCGTTCCATTTCAGTGTCGGGATGCGTATGGGGCGTCTTCGTTGGTGCAAATCTGCTACTCCTCCACCAGGGTGTTCAGTTGGCCCTCCACGGTGACCTTCTTCGCAACGATGGCACTAGCTACTGGGCTTTGCTATCCGTACCAATATGTGTGTATGGCCCGGTTCTGATTGGCGTTGGCGCCCTTGTAGGGAGTGGAGCGGTGTGGGCCTGGAAGAATGTGGCGAGTCGCAGGGCCTAATCGGGCGATGGAGCAAACTCGTGATCGCGTGCTGCCCTCGCTGATGGTCACTTGGGGCGACCGAATGACCGTCCAGGGCAATAATGCAGCAAATCAAGACATGCAGAACAAAGCCTTGCAGCAGAATCGCGATGACGTCCCGTGGAGTTGAGAATCTGTTGGCTGCGATCTGCTGAAGGCAGCCGTTAGAGCAATGAACGGACTGCCCCCAAGATGATGCTGTTGCCGAGTTGCGCAGCCGTTGTGACCGTGATGCTGGGCTGCCTTAGCCTGCTATTCCCCAAAGCCGCGGGCCGTGTTCTTGGTATTGAGCCGAATAGGCCGCTGGGTGTGTCTGAGTTCCGTGCGACCTATGGCGGATTTTTCCTGTGCCTTGGAATCGGATGCCTTGTCGCCCAGTCCGCTCAAGTCTTCACAGTTGTTGGAGCGGCCTGGTGCGCGGCCGCTTCTGCCCGCGTAATGTCTTATGCCGTTGATGGCAGCCGGACCGGACATAACCTTGCCGGAGTGGGGGTCGAGGCTGGCATTGGCCTGGCGATGCTGGCAGCGCAGCTCTAACCACGCAATGCAGCGGACTCGCGATAAAATCCGGCGGTATAGTTCGTCGATGGTCGCGAGCCATTGATCGGGGCCGTTCTGCCTTTTGCCATCCCGATGCCAATCCCAAATGCAACCGAGGCGACCGCCGCAACCAAAAAGGTTCGCGACTACTTGCTCAATCCGGAGCATCCGGACGGCGGCTCCAAGGCGGCATGGTTCCAGTCGCTCGGCTACGCCCGCGATCGTTGGCATGAACTGGCAAGCGATCTCTTGGCCCTTGCCGCCACATGCGAGCAATTCGCTACCGTCCGGACGCCGTTCGGCGTAAAATACGTCGTGAAGGGCCAAATCGGTCGTGGCCCCCATCGCTCCGCAAGCGTATTGGCTGTGTGGATAGTCGAGGCCGATCGTCCCCCTCGACTCGTAACCGCGTATCCGGATGAAGAGCCATGATTGCCGAACATTCTCTCGTCGTGCTCGATTGTGAACCGACCCACGAACGGCTCAATCGTGGTGATGTTGGAACGATTGTGCATATTTACGAAGGCGGCCGTGCCTACGAAGTCGAGTTTGTGGATGGCAGCGGGCACACTGTGGCCCTGATCACTGTCAATGCGGATGATGTACGCCCGATCGCGGCAGGCGAGTTGCTCCATGCTCGGCGGACTGCGTAGCGGGCAGAACCAGGCGCTGGATCAGACGGCGGCTTGGGTCCAGTGGCAAATCTAAGTCCGTGGTCCGCCGCTGATCAGCTTCAGCGTTCTGCCACGGGTTAGTGCAACATACGTTCTGTAAATCGCCGGTGGGTGCCCGTCCGAGTCGAGCGTAGCGAGACGAGGGCGGGCACCCACCGGCGG
>JBIKND010000195.1:0-6824 GCA_044358905.1 Pirellulales bacterium
CGGGTCGTGCGGCCCGGAGAGCAGCGAGGCGAGTTCCAGGGCGTCGACCAGCTTCGTCAGTCGGTCGGCCTCGGCCGCCAGTTCGCCTTCGAGCGACTCGTCCTCGCGGGCCAACTCCTCGAGGGCCTCGAGATCGCGGCCCACGGCCAGCGCCTCTTCGAGCGGCTTGAGAACCGCATTCACTTTCTTCAGTTCCGCGACCGTGGCCTGAGCCTTCTCGGAATTGTTCCAGAAGTCGGCGTCACCCATGGCGCCTTCGAGCCGCGCGGCGGATTGCTTGCGTCCCTCCCAGTCAAAGAGAGTCCCGCAGCTGCAGCAGGCGGGCCCGGATCGCTTCGGCGCGGTGGAAGAGAGCTGTATCCATGCGGCGGATTGTACGCGCCGCGGATGGAATCGAGAAGCCGAATGTCCGAGACCCGATCGCAGGCAGCGGCGCTAGCAGACTGTGGAGCAAGTCTGCCCAAGCAGGATGCGAGGACTGCCGACCGTGGAACCCTCGGCGTTTCCACCGGTCGGCCAAGTGGACAAAGGCCATGGAAGGCTTTGTCCACGGACAGCTACATGTGGCGCTTGGCGTCGCGATTAAAGGCCTCGAGCGTGGCGAAGGCGGCCGCCAGTTGGGCCCTCTTCAGTCCGTCGTCGTTGACGATCAGCCCGGTGGCGAAGCCCGCGGTCGGGGAAATGGTCGCGTTCACCGGTGTCGCCAGGTTCACCCGGAACCGCTCGTCGGCCTCGCGGACACGATCACCGAGCACCCACACGCCCACGGTCCGCTGCGTCTGGCCGGGGGCGAACGTGACGAAGCCCGCTGCGGCGACATAGTCGCGGCCCGCGACCGCCGTGCCGTTGACCGTGCCCCAGCGGAGCGTGACCGGCTGCGCGGCCGCCGTGGAGAGCGTGATCGTGAAGGAGAGCAGCCGCCGCCCGGAAGAGCCTTCCATGATGGCGGCCGAAACGATCGCCGCCGTCGGAGGCGGCGGAGGTGGCTGCGGCGGTTCCGTCGGCGGCTCGCCCCACAGCGATCCGTTAGCGGCGGCGACCACGGCCGTGTAGCGGGAGGCCGTGTCGAGCGGCTGGTCCATGCGGTGCAGTTTGGCGAAGTCGCCCCAGGGGGCGGCTCCAGCCTGCCCGGTGAACTGGAAGTCGACGAACAGTGTCATGCCGGCCGCATCGAGACCACGGAGGGAGTCGCGGTAGATGTCGCCCATCCGCGGATCGTTGGTGGCGGCGTAGAAGGCGTCTTGATAGGCCGCACCGCGGCCGTCGAGGTGCGGCCCGCCCTCGTAGGCGACCAGGGCGATCTCGCGGCCGAGGCGTGTGGACCACTCGCGGGCCAGGCGGGCGTGATTGGCGGTCCACTCCAGCGAGGTCGCGATGTTGGCCCGGGTGTCGGCGAGCACCCGATCCACGGTGGTCGCCGCCGAGTAGCCGGCCCGCTGGTCGTCGGTCGGCGTGATGTAGGGGGCGATCGCGATGGCATCGAAGGCGCCGCCCATGCTCTCCACGACACGGTTGCTGACCCAGTCGACCGCGGCCCAGCCCGCGGCCACGCGCACGAGCCGTTGCGTCTGGCCCGCGAAGACCTCCGTCCAGATGTCGAGGTCGCGCTTGGCCTCGCGGCCGGCGACCTGCCAGTTGTCGAGGCCGGCGTAGATGGGCAGCCCGGTCTGTTCCTGCACCCAGTGCGAGGCCTCGAATCCCCATCCGAAGTTCCAGATCTCGTTGGACCACTCGACGTAGGCCCTGCGGCCGGGCTCGAGATGGTCGCGTACGTAGGTGGCGAAGGAGCGCACGAAGCCGTCGTCGGCCATGTGCGGCATGTTGAACCAGGGGTCGGCGTCGAGGTCGTTGGCCAGCTGCACCATGTATTCCAGGGCCATGCCGTTGACGACCGGCTCGCTCGCGGTGCCCCCCGAGCCCGATCCCTGGCGGATATCCAGGGCGTCACGGCGGTCGGCCCAGGTGCGGATGTCGGAGGAGTTCGTCTCCTGCATGCCCATGAAGCGGATGGTCTTGAACGGGGCGAGCCGCTCGAGAAACAACGGATGGAAGGGGGAGAACGCCGCGCCGGGCTGCCATCGCTCGCCGGCGAAACTGCGGCCGCCCCAATCGGGCATCCAGACGTTGAAGTCGCGCACTGGGTCGGCGGGGCTCGTCGCCTCGATCCGCATGAAGATCCCGTCGGAGCCCGGCGTCACCTGGATGTCGGCGAAGTTCCGGCCCGCCGGCGTGCGGCCGCTGGCGATCGTTCGCGCGTCGAAGCCGAAGGTCACGGTTCCGGTGCCGTCCCACTCCGCCCGGTAGACGCCCGCCGGATGGGCCGCCCCTGTGTCGCGAAACATGAGCGTGCCCGCCATCTGTCGCATCGCCTGGCCGGCGGCGTTGGTCCACGTGGCCAGTGACGTGACGTTGCCATTGGCGTCGAGAGCGAGCGGTCGGGCGGCGCCCGTGTCCCAGATCGTCTCACCGGTGACGGTGTTCACCGCCTGTGCGATCCAGGGGCGGGAGGCCTTGAAGGCGTCGGTGAACGTCCAGGCGGGCGACCAGTCGACGACGTTCTCCAGGTTCATGCCCACCGCCATGTGGCCGTCGGCGGCCATGAGCGACCGGCTCTCCAGCCGCTCACAGCCCGCCAGGGCCGGGCGTCGTCGCGGAGTGCGGCATTTTGCGGCGCGCGACGCATTCTGCGGAAGCGAAAAGCGGCGATGGTTGGACGGCATGGCAGGGGCCCCCGGTGGCGATTGCCTGGGAAACAGGCCGCGTGCCGACCGGCGGCGGGCATGCGACCCGAGGATGACGGAATCAGTGATGCAAGGGCCGTACCCAACCCGATCACGAAATCGCCATCAGACCCGCTCGACCCGGTTGCCCGGCAGCCGGCGGAGGATGCGCCGCATCTCCAGCACGCCGAGCGTTGCCAGCACCTGCGACGTCGCCAGACCGCTGGCCGCGACCACGTCATCGATCGCCGCCGCACGGGTCGCGCCGTCGGCTTCGCCGTCGAATGCGGCGAGCACCTGCCGTTCGACGTCGTCGAGCCGCAGTTCAGCCGGCGCGTGTACCCGACGCCCGTCGGCGGACTGCGCCGCTTCGCACAGCGGGCCGAGTTCGTCGAGCACGTCGTCGATGCCCTGCACGAGCCGGGCGCCGTCGCGGATCAGTGCGTGGCATCCGCGGGAGAGCCGCGAGTCGACCGGCCCCGGGACGGCGAATACCTCCCGGCCCTGTTCTCCGGCGAGCCGGGCGGTGATCAAGGCCCCCGACCGCTCCGCGGCCTCGACGACGATCACGCCCAAGGACAGGCCCGATACGATCCGGTTGCGCTGCGGAAAGCATCCCGGTTGGGGAGCCGTCAGCGGCGGTGCCTCGCCGAGCAGGGCGCCGTGGGCCATCACCTCCACCGCCAGATCGGCGTGTTCCGGAGGATAGACGTTGAGCACGCCGCTGCCGAGCACGGCGAGCGTGCGGCCGCCCGCGTCGAGCGCGCCGCGATGGGCGGCGGCGTCGATGCCTCGCGCCAGGCCGCTGACGATCGTGTAGCCCGCGCGGGCCAGGCCGCCGGCGAGCTGCCAGGCGATCCGCCGGCCGTAGGCCGTCGCATGCCGCGAGCCGACGATGGCGATCGCCAGGGAGTCGCAGGGCTCGATCGATCCGCGCACGAAGAGCAGGCTGGGCGGATCGGAGATCCGGCCCAGCAAGGGCGGATAGCCGGCGTTGCCTTCCAGGAGCATTCCCACGCCGCGGGTACGGCAGAGTTCCAGAACCTCGTCGGCCGCCGTGGTGTCGGCCATGCTCGGGATCGTCTTGGCGACCCGGCGGCCGACGCCGGGCACGGCGGCGAGTTCGCGGGCAGAGGCGGCCAAAATGGCTTCCGGCGAACCGAAGTGGGCGAGAAGGTCCCGTCGGGTGCGCGAGCCCACGCCCGGCAGGCAGGCGAGGCGGACATGGTCGCGAATCGGGTCGGTGGCGGCAGGGGCGGTGGGCGTCATGACGGCAGGGCCAGGGGGTGGCATGTGTACAAATGTTCTTGTGTCGGTTGTATGACACGGATCCGGCGCCGTCAACCGGCGGGAAACGGGGGCCACGCCCCGGCGTGCGGCTGGCCGGCATCCGCGCCCGCGGCCCGAACCGGGTATCGTGACGGTATCCGCCCCCAGGAATGCCCCCATGCCTCCAGTGGCCACGACGGCGACCGCCTCCCCCGGCTGCCAATTCGCCAGCGACAACACGGCAGGAATCTGCCCCGAGGCATGGCGGGCGCTCGAGGCGGCCAACGCCGGCTGCCTCGCCAGTTACGGCAACGACCGGTGGACGACCCGGGCCTGCGACCTGATCCGTGAGTTCTTCGAATATCCGGCCGACGTGTTCTTCGTCTTCAACGGCACGGCGGCCAACTCGCTGGCGATCGCGGCGATGTGCCAGTCGTATCACGCGATCCTCTGCCACGAGCTCTCGCACGTGGAGACCGACGAGTGCGGGGCGCCGGAGTTTTTCTCCAACGGCACCAAGCTCCTGCTGCTCTCCGGCGACCACGCCAAGCTCACGCCCGCGGGCATCACGCACGCCGTCGAGCGGCGGCAGGACATCCACTATCCCAAGCCTCGGGTCGTGAGCGTCACGCAGGCCACGGAACTCTCCACCGTCTACACGCTCGACGAACTGGCGGCGATCCACGACGCCTGCCGGCGGCACGGCCTGCGGCTCCACATGGACGGCGCCCGGTTCGCCAACGCCGTGGCGGCGCTCGCCGTGCCGCCCAAGCGGCTCACCTGGGAGGCGGGCGTGGACGTGCTCTGCCTCGGGGGCACGAAGAATGGCATGGGCGTGGGCGACGCGGTCGTCTTCTTTCGCAAGGACCTCGCCGAGGAGTTCGCCTACCGTTGCAAGCAGGCGGGCCAGCTGGCCTCCAAGATGCGGTATCTCACCGCCCCCTGGGTCGGCCTGCTCGAGGACGGCGCCTGGCTGGCCAACGCCCGGCGGGCCAACGTCGCCGCTGCCCGCCTCGAGGCCGGGCTGCGCGGGATCGCCGGCGTCGAGGTGCTCGGGCAGCGCGAGGCCAACGCCGTCTTCGCCCGGCTGCCGGAGTCGCTCGCGGCCGGCCTGCGGGCCCGCGGCTGGCGGTTCTACGACTTCATCGGCTCCGGTGGCTGTCGCTTCATGTGCTCCTGGGCGACGACCGACGCCGATATCGACGCCCTGCTCGACGACGCCCGTACGCTGGCCGCGGGGGCCGGCTGAAGCGTCTCTCGTTCGCTCACCCACGTTCGGAGGTTCTCGTGGCCGACACATCGCCATTCATCGACCGTCTCTCGCGTCGCAGTTTCGCGGCCACCGCCGCCACGGCGCTCGCGGCCGCCGCGACGCCGGCCAGCGCCCGCGCTCGCCTCCTTTCGACCGAGACGATCGTCGGCGCGGGGCCGCATCGCTACCGCGTTCGGCACCACTTTCCGCAACTGCCCGACCGCTTCACCTGGCAGACGACGCACGGCGTGGCCCTCGACGCGGCCGGGAACCTGTACGTCATCCACGAGGGACGCAAAGACAAGAAAGACCATCCGGCGATCTTCGTGTTCGACCCGGAGGGAAAGTTCGTGCGGGCCTTCGGGGCCCAGTTCCAGGGTGGCGGCCACGGCATCGAGGTGCGCCGGGAGGCCGACGGCGAGTTCCTGTATGTGTGCGGCTATCAGCAGGTGAAGTCGTTCGCCAAGCTCACGCTCGACGGGGAGATCGTCTGGTTCCGCAAGGCGCCGATGGAGGCCGGCGGCTACGCGCCCGGTGAAGACACGTCGACGACGCGGAACTGGACCCGCCAGGGCTTCCTGCCCACGAACTTCGCGTTCCTCGACGACGGCGGCTTCCTCCTCGCCGACGGCTACGGCAGTTTCCGCATCCACCGCTACGACAAGGACGCGAAGTGGGTGAACTGCTTCGGCGGCGAGGGAGAGGGGAAGGGGACGTTCAAGACGCCGCACGGCCTGTGGATCGACCGCCGGCCGGGTCGCGAGCCCACGATCGTGGTCACCGACCGGGCCCACGACACGCTCCAGATCTTCACCCTCGACGGCACCTACAAGGAGACGATCCCGGGCTTCGGCCTGCCGGCGAACATCGACACGCTCGGCGGCCTGATGCTCGTGCCCGAATTGAAGGCGTGCGTGACGCTGCTCGACGACAAGAACGCGGTCGTGGTCCGGCTCGGCCGGGCGGTCGAACGGCTTGACGAGATCAAAGACCTGCGGAAGCAGCCCGACAAGTGGCTCGACGGCCAGTTCGTGCATCCGCACGACGCCTGCTTCTCGCCGGCCGGCGACATCTTCGTGGCGGAGTGGGTGGAGACCGGTCGCGTGACGAAGCTCGAAAAGATCGCCTGACGGGCGCCCCCTGGAGCGGCGGTCTCTGACCGCCGACTGGAACGCGGGGCGGCAGGCACGACGGTCAGAGACCGCCGCTCCAGGGCGTGTCAGCCCGCTGCTGCCTGTCGCAGGAGGCGACGGGTGGAGGCCCGGGGAACCCTTGGCGTTCCCCGCGGCCGATGGAACGCGGGAAGGCAGGCACGACGGTCAGAGACCGCCGCTACAGGGCGTGTCAGCCCGCTGCTGCCTGTCGCCACGATGGCGACACGTCGTTCGAGGCGAACCTTGGCTTCGCCTCCGAACGACAGGGCAAAAACGGGCCATGGATGGCACGACGGTCAGAGACCGCCGCTCCAGGGCGTGTCAGCCCGCTGCTGCCTGTCGCCACGATGGCGACACGTCGTTCGAGGCGAACCTTGGCTTCGCCTCCGAACGACAGGGCAAAAACGGGCCATGGATGGCACGACGGTC
>JBIKND010000042.1:0-23065 GCA_044358905.1 Pirellulales bacterium
CTGTGCAATGCCAGCCTCAACCTCGTGCAGCTGCCTCCGGCTTCTGGTTGCCTCCAACGGGCCCCATAAAGGACTCTCACCTTCGATCATTCATCCATGCCCAACGCACCTTCGCCCTCCGGGGCTGCGCTGGTCAGCCACGCCCGCTCCCGGGGCACGGGCACCCCCTCCCTGACCCTTCTTCGCCCAGGAGTCTCCGGTGGATCGAGGTTCGGGCCTGCATGTGCCCTCCCGCGGGCTATGGAAGCGAGCGCAGGCAGGATGCCGAAGCGAAGCGGACATGCAGTGAGCGCAGGACAGGATGTCCGCAGCGAACGTCCGCCGGGAGGGCACATGCAGGCCCGAGTCGACGCGGCGCGTGAAAGCCCGCCTTACAGCAGCGTGTCGAGCTCGTCCACGAGCTCACCGAAGCGGGCCAGGGCCGTGGCGACGGGCTCCGGCTTCTCCAGATCCACGCCCGCGTCGCGGAGCAGGTCGAGCGGCCACTTCGACGAGCCCCCCTTGAGGAAGCCGAGGTAGCGTTCCAGGGCGCCCGGCTCCCGTTCGGCCACCTTCTTGGCGAGCGTGATCGCCGCCGCCAGGCCCGTGGCGTATTTGTAAACGTAGAACGCGTTGTAGAAGTGCGGGATCCGCAGGCACTCGAGCTCCAGCTGGGGGTCGATCGTGAAGTTCGGCCCGAAGTAGGCGTTGAGCAGCTCCCGATAGATGGAACGGATCCGCTCCAGCGTCAGCGGCTCGCCCGCCTCTGCCGAGGCGTGGCTCTTGCGCTCGAACTCGGCGAACATCGTCTGCCGCACGATCGTCGCCCGGATCGAGTCGATCTCCCGGGTGAGGATGGCCGCGCGTTCCTTCTTCGACGTCGCCCGCGAGAGCAGGAGCCGCGCGAGCAGCTGCTCGTTGAAGGTGCTGGCCACCTCGGCCACGAAAATCGTGTAGCCCGAGTACTGGTAGGGCTGGGCCTCCGCGGAATGGCGGGTGTGCATCGAGTGGCCCGCCTCGTGCGTGAGCGTGAACACGTGCTCGATCACGTCCTCCTGGAAGTTCATGAGGATGTAGGGATCGGAGTCGTAGGTGCCGGAGCTGAAGGCCCCCGACTGTTTGCCGGCGTTCGGGTAGCGGTCGCACCACCGTCCGCGGAGCCCCCGCTCCAGCCGTGAGCAGTAGTCGCCGCCCAGCGGCTGGAGCGACTCGATCACCACCCGCACCGCCTCGTCCCAGGTGTGCCGCTGCTCGAGCTCCGGCACCAGCGGCACGTAGCAGTCGTAGTGGTGGATGGCGTCGAGCCCCAGCACCCGCTTGCGCAGGTCGTAATAGCGGTGCACGACGGGCAGATTGGTGCGGACCGCGGCGATCAGCTGGTCGTAGACCGCCAGCGGCACGTTGTCGGCGAACAGGGCCGCCTCGACCGCCGACGGGTAATGCCGCACCCGTGCCGAATACACGTCGCGCTCGTTGGAGCCGGAGAGCGTGGCGGCGAGCGTGTTGGCGTGGCCCTCGTACTGGGCATAGAACTGGTGAAATGCGGTCCGCCGCACGTCCCGCGACGTGTCGTGGAGAAGCGTCGTGAACGTGGCGTTCGAGAGCTCGATCCGCTCGTCCTTGCCGGTCGTGACGCTGCCGAACTTGAGATCGGCGTCGGTGAGCTGGCGAAACACCTTGCCCGCCGTGCCGGCGAACGTGCCCTGCATCGCCAGGAGCTTCTCTTCGGGCTCCGAGAGCGTGTGGGCCCGGGTGCGGACGATCCGCTCGAGGAGGAGGCGATAGGGCGCGAGGACGGGCAGTTCCATCCAGGCCGCGAGTTTCGCCGGATCGATCGCCATGATCTCGGGGCGGATGAAGCTCGCCGCTTCGCCGGCCCGGGTGGCGACGTGCTGGAACCGGCCGATCATCCGCTGCGCGTCGGCCGCCGCCTGGTCCTCACTGGCCCGCAGGTGCGCGTAGGTGCCGAGCCGGTCCCCTTCCCGGTCGAACGCCAGGTCGTGCTCCAGGCACTCGGCGAGCCGTTCCGGCGCGGAGCCCAGCGTGCCCGCATAGGGCGCGAACTGCCCGATCCGCTCCTCCCACACGGCGAGCGTCTCCTCCCACTCGGCATCCGAGCGGCACAGGCTCTTCAGGTCCCACGTGTCGCCGATCGCCACATCCTTCCGCGCGGGCAGTTTCTTTTCGATGATCGTGTCGCTCATGGGTATCCTTTCCGAGATGACCGCCGTCCATCAATGGGGTCGTTCGATCTGTGGGTTGCTACCGCACCAGGCACGACGACTTTCCGTGCTGTAGCGGCGGTCTCTGACCGCCGACCTGACGCCATTCTTTTCGCTCCAGCATCGGCGGTCAGAGACCGCCGCTACACAGGGCATCATACGCCGGCTCTCAGGGCACGGATGGCCCGCAGCCTCCCCAACCATTCAAGGCCAAAAGGCAGCGCCGTCGTATCCTCGGATGCCTCCCGGTCGGCGCAATCGCCGAGCCCGCGATCGTTAGGGAGGCCGGGGGTTGCCCATGCCCGAGGGCGGGCTGTGGGAGCAAGCGAAGCCATGGATGGCGGAGCGCAGCGGACACGCAGAGAGCCGCGGCCTGGAGGGCCGCGGCGACCGTCCGCCCCGAGGGCATGGGCAACCCTCGGCCGGCTTGGGCTCGTTGACTCTCCCGGCGAAAAGCCCACGGCCATCACAGCCTCCAGACGGCGCTGCCCCACGCGAGGCCGCCCCCGAAGCCGCACACCACCACCGTGCTCCCCGGCCCGATCAGTTCCGCCCGCCACGCCTCCTCCATGGCCAACGGGATCGAGCCGCTCGACGTGTTGCCGTAGCGGTCGAGGTTCATGAACACCTTGTCCGCCGGCAGCGCCAGGGCCTCCCGCACCCCCTCGATGATCCGCGCGTTGGCCTGATGGAGGAAGAACATGTCCACGTGCTCGAGCGGCACGCCCGAGCGGTCCACGACCTGACGGATGTTCTCCTCGGCCAGCCGGATCGCCCACTTGAAGACGGCCCGGCCGTCCATCCGCATGAACTGCTCGCGGCGGGCGATGCCCTCGGCCGTGACCGGCTGGCGCGAACCGCTCATCGGGCAGACCAGGAGGCCGGCCCCGCGGCCGTCCGACCCGAGCGAGCAGGCCAGCAGCCCGTGGTCCCGGCCATTCACGTCCGGCTCGGTCGCCTCCAGCAGCACCGCGCCCGCGCCGTCGCCGAACAGCGGCCAGGTCTTCACGTCCTCGGGATCGACGACCCGGGAGTTGGTGTCGGCGCCGATCACCAGCGCCCGCCGGCTCGATCCCGCCGCCACGAAGTTCGCCGCGGTCACCAACGCGTAGGCGAAGCCCGCACAGGCGGCCGTCACGTCCATCGCCGGCGCGTCGAGGCCGAGCGCCTCCTGGACCAGGCAGGCGGTCGAGGGGATGCAGGTGTCGGGTGTGAACGTGCCGAGCACGAGCAGATCGACGTCGGCCGCGGCCGCCCCGGCCTGCAGGATCGCCGCCCGGCCGGCCGCCGCCGCCAGATCGCTGGTCGCCATCTCGGGCCCGGCGTGCCGCCGCTCGCGAATGCCGGAGCGGGCCACGATCCACTCGGGGTCGCAGCCCAGCCGCGCGAGGTCGGCATTCGTGACCACCCGATCGGGCACCGCCGCGCCGATTCCCGCCAGCCGAAACCCCACGGCGCGACCGAAGCGTGACGGCCGCGGCGAGGTGAGGATGTCGGACATTGGGACGTGAGAATACCAAAACGCGCGCGGAGCGTTTCTGAACCGCCGACAAACGCCCGGGCCTCTCGCGATCAGCGGCTGTAGATCCGCTGCATCGCTACCGATGGGCCTTCTATTCCTGCTTGGTCTCCTGGCTCTTCTTCTGGACGATGCCCGACCGGCCGAGGTGGATCTTGGCGTATTCCTCGTCGGACACGACGTAGTACCAGTCGGCGAAGCGGGCGTTGAGTTCCTTGACCCGCTTCTGGGCGGCCTTCACCTTGTCGTCATACTCATCCTGCTTGCGGCGGTTCTCCCGCTCGACCCGCCGGCGCTCCTCGAGGGCCGCCTGGGCCTTCGCTTCGGCCTCGTCGGCGGCCGCCAACTTGTCCGCCGCGTCATCGCCGGATCCGCCCTCCTTGTTCGGGGCGTCGTCCTTCTTCTCGTCCTTCTTTTCCCCGTCCTTCTTCTCGTCCGCCGCGGGCACGGCAGGCACTTCCGGAAGCGGGTCGAGCGTCGGCTTCTCGAGCAGGCTTTCGTCGAACCGGGCCATCACGAACAGATAGCGGCCGCTGGTGTCACCGTCGGCCGGCTTGCCGTCACCCGCCTTCTCCGGTTTCGCGTCGCCCGCCACGCTCGTCGCGTTGCCGAAGCGGAGCAGGTACTCGACGCCGTCCTTCATGCCAACGACCGTCTCGCCGTTCGACGAGAGAATCTCACCCGAGGCGAAGGGATAGAAGCCCCTCTGCGCCAGCGACGTCACGGCCTCGCGATCGTTCGTGAACTTCTCCTCCGCCTTGAGTTCGCCGCTCAAGCCCGCCGGCTTGCGCGACACGTCGATGATCTTCAAATCGCCGAGGGCGGTCCGCAGGTCGTTGAGCTTCGCCGAGGCCAGCTCCTCGTCGGCGGAAAGTTTCTCCTCCTGCGGCTTGTTGCCGGCCCCGAAGCCCTCCAGCTTCAGGAGCGACCACTTCGCGTCCTTGTCGTCGTACGCGAGCTCGATCCGGCTCTTGCGGTCCTGGGAAACAGCCGGGCGGCCACTGGCCTCGTCGAAGCCGAACGTGCACGTCGAATCGTCGATCACCAGCTGCTTCACGTCCCAGGTCGAAAGTTTGAGCAGGTCCTTCTCGATCCAGTCGTCGAAGTTGGTCGTGAACTTGCTGGCGTCGATCTCTACGCGGTACACCGGATCCTGCCCGGCCTTGCGGACGAACCGCAGCGCGCGGCCGGGCATGCCTCCCGCGGCGGGCTTCTTGTCCTCCTTACCGATGATCAGCCGCGCCAGCTTGCTCCCCGCGGCGTCGCGGATCTCCACGAGCTTCCCGACGCCGCTGTCGCCGACCTTGATCTTCTCGGGGTTCGGCTCGATCACGCCGTAGGTCTCGTGGTCGCCGGGCGACGCACTCATGACCTGGAGGATCGGTCGATCGACGAGTTCATTGCAGGCGGCGGCCAACTGCTCTTTCGCGTCGGCCGGATAGCCGTCGTGGGACGGCAGCGACCACACGCCCCCCGACTGCACGACCTTGAACGGCTTGAGCGTGGCCGTCTCGTCGTCGAACGAGACGATCTCCATGCTCGCGGCCTTCGCGGGGTCGGACAATTCGGGAAACAGCAATCGCGCCGCCTCGGGCTCGACGGCCGACTGCCGAAAGCGGGGCTGGACCGCCGTGCCGAGCAGGAACAGGCCGCAGCCGCCAAGGAGGAATAGCGCGGTCTTCCGCAGCGCCGGCGACAGGCCGCCGCCCGCCGCATCGCCTGAATGGTTCGTCGAGTGGTTCATCGTGCCGTGCCCTCCCATGCTCACCTCAACCGCGACTTCGAAACGCCTTCGCGCTCCAGCGCCCGCCGCCGGAAGAAGACGAGGAACGCGACCACCAGCGGCGGGATCGGCGGCAGGAGCACCGCCAACCACTTCTGCCGATCCTGCTCCCGGCGGACCTGCCCCTCGAGCCGCCGCTCCACCGCGGCCACCTCGGCGTCACGCTTGCTCTTGAGCTTCTCGATCTTCGTGTCGAGCCGCCGCTGGGCGAGCCGCTGACGGCTGGCGAGCTGCTGGATGGCCTGCATCGCCGCCTGCGGATCGGCGTCGCCCTGGGCCTCCATGTCCTTGATCTTCTTCTCGAACTCGCCGACTTCCTTCTGCATGGCGTCGTTCGCCTCGCGCTCGGCCTTGTCGAACTCGGCGATGAAGGTCGTGCGCTGCTTGTCGGCCTCGTCACGGGCGTCGGCGACCGCGTTCTCGATCCGCTCGAGCGTGCGGTGCTTCGGCTTCCGCTTGCGGATGGCGACGAAGCGGTCGTCTCCGGCCAAGACGTCGAGCGCATTGAGCGCGAACTCGACGTTGTCGAAATCGAGCCCGAACACCTCGTCCGGCCGGCTCCGCAGGCCGAAGATCCGGCCGTCGAGAAGGTCCACGTCCGCCACGACGACGGCCCGGATCGGCCGGCCCGCATCGGCAGGCTTCGCGGCCTCGCCCTCCTTGGATGCCGACGCAGCAGCCGGCGCGGGCTTCCGCTCCACGAGCGCCGCCAACACCATCGATTGATCCGCCTTCCGCTCGAAGATCTGCAGCTGCCGCATGTCACCCCGGTTGCCCATCACCTGATCGACCTCGATGGTGCCGGTCCGCGCGGCTGCGGTCCGCACCAGGGGCGTGATCGTGACGTCGGCCGCCTCGTCCTTGGCGATCGCCCCCGGGAAGGGGAAGAGGATTTCCTGCAGCCCCGAGGTGATGGCGTCAGTCTGGCTGAAGCCCGAATCCTTGCCCTCGAGCGTGGCGTCGATGAACACGAACTCCGCGGGCAGTTCGAGCTTGAGGTGCGGGTTGTAGTCTTGATAGACGACGAATGGCGCGGCGCCCATCTGCCCCATCGCCGGCCGGCCGGCACCGGCCGAGAGCTTCACGCCGAGAACCTGCCACAGCTCGTCGAGATTGCCCTTCGGCTGCCCCTGCGGCCCGCCGAACATCGCCATCGGCCCCATCGGGCTCCGCCTCGGCTGCGACGTGCCGGGAACGTTCGTCATCAGCACCGGAAGCGGATCCTCGAAGATCGCCACCGGCTGGCCGGCCTTCACGGCCGCGACGAAGTTCGTCATCTGCTCGGGGCCGAGCGACGAGGGCTGCACGGCCAGGAGCACGTCGTAGGTCTCGGTGATCGGCGCAGAGGCGTCCACCTGGACGACGTCGTACTGTTTCTCGAGCTCGTCCACGATCGGCTGCCGCGGCCGCTGCTGGCCGCCCATCATGTCGAATCCGCCGAACAGGTCGGCGTCGGTCGTGAGCACGCCGAGCCGCTTCCGCTTCTGCTGGGCCGCCGTGCACACCGAACGGATCAACTCGTACTCCACCGGCGTGCCCTTGTCGAAGAACGGCACCACCACCTTCTCCAGGCCGCTGGTGAACGCACAGCCGAGGAAGATCTCCTCGTCGCGATAGGCGCCGCGGACCCGGGCCAGGACGTTGACCGGCTCGATGCCGTACTGCTGCGCCGCCAGGGCCGCCGCCTCCGTCTTGGGCTCGGTGTCGATGACTTCGACGTTCACCTTGCCGCGGCCGAGCTGCTGGAACTGCCGCAGGGTGTTGAGGAGGTTCAGCCTGGTCTGCGTGTAGTCCTCGGGCACGGTCGGACTGACGTAGGCCTTGATGTCGATGGGTCGGCTCGTCTCCAGGGTCTTGAGCAGCCGCCGGGTGTCCGGGGAAAGCGAACTGATCTGCTCGGCCGAGAGATCGGCCCGCACGTCGAGGGCCCGGAAGAGGAGCACGCCGCCCACGGCCGCCGCCGCGAGGCCGAGGGTGCGGGCCAGGTAGTGAAGCCCCATGCTGCCGGCATCCCGCCGGCCCGTCCAATGCCGCCGCCCGATGAGCACCATCGCCACGTACAGGCAGACCGCCACGATCCCCAGGAAGAAGGCGATCGACGACAGGCTGACCACGCCGCGGCCGAAGTCGGCGAAGTGTTCGGCCAAGCTCCAGGACCGCACCGTCTCCGCCGCCTTCGCCCCCATCACGCTGCTGGCCTGGTCGGCCACGGCCAACGGTGCATTGAACAGCAGCCCGAGAATGAAGCCCACGGTCAGATTGCTCGTCAGGAAGCTGGCCACCATGCCGATTGCCAGCATCGCGAGGCCCACGAACCAGTAGCCGAGGTAGTTGGTGAGGAAGAGCCCGGCGTCGGGCGTGCCCCAGCGGAGGAGGATGATCAGGTTGCAGATGCAGGAGAACATCAGCGCCACGGTGAAGATGCCCACGGCGGCGAGATACTTGCCGAACACCACCTCCCAGTCGCTCGCCGGGATCGTCAGCAACAGTTCGTCGGTGCCCTGCCGCCGCTCCTCGGACCACACGCTCATCGTGATCGCGGGCACGAACACCAGGAGAATGTAGGGCAGGTAGCGGTTGAGCTGGTCGAGGTTGGCGAGGTTCGCGTTGAAGAACTCCGGCGGCCAGAAGGCGGCCAGCGACCCCAGGAGCACGAACACGCAGATGAAGACGTAGCCCGTGGGATTGGAGAAATAGGCGACGAAGTTCCGCTTGAAAACGGCGTCGAGGACGTGCCACTTCATGGATTCGATCCTTCGGTCAATTCAGCGGGTCAGTGATCAGAAGACAGGATTGAAACTACCCGGATGGCTGCGGGGCGGCATGAGTTGTCTCGCTGGCGGAAGACCGCCACGCTCGCCATCCTCACGCCGACCCCTTGCCTGGCGCTGCAGGGGGCCAAAGAGGGCGGATTGCTCGATGCGACCCGGATGGCTGCAGGGCGGCATGAGTTGTCTCGCTGGCGGAGGACCGCCACGCTCGCCATCCTCACGCCGACCCCTTGCCTGACGCTGCAGGGGGCCAAAGAGGGCGGATTGCTCGATGCGACCCGGATGGCTGCGGGGCGGCATGAGTTGTCTCGCTGGCGGAGGACCGCCACGCTCGCCATCCTCACGCCGACCCCTTGCCTGGCGCTGCAGCGGCGATGCGGCGTGTCGATCCGTAATACATCCGAGCTGCATGGGTGGTTGTGCGTGGCGGTGGTTCAGCCAGGAACGAAGCAGCTTCGTCGGCCGGGGTGGTGGGTCAGGCGGAACGCGTCAGTTCGTGGAACCGTTCGTCGAGGCCGCGGCCGTCGCGACGCAACTCGGCAGGGGTGCCGTCGAACCGCAGGCGACCCTCGGCGATGAGAAGCACGCGGTCGGCCAGGGCCTCGACCTCCTGGAGGATGTGGGTCGAGAGCAGGATCGTCTTCTGTTCTCCGAGCCGGCGGATCGTCTCGCGGACCTCGCGGATCTGGTTGGGATCGAGACCGCTGGTCGGCTCGTCCAGAATCAGCACGTCGGGTTCGTGGAGCAGCACCTGCGCCATGCCGACCCGCTGCCGGTAGCCCTTGGAGAGTTTGCCGATCGCCTTGCCGATCACGCTGCCCAGTTCGCACTGCTTCACGACCTTCTCGATCCGCTCCCGCTTCCGCGCGGCCGTCAGGCCGCGGGCGTCGGCGAAGAACTCGAGCAGGCTGCGGGGCGTCATGTCGGGATAGAGCGGGCCGTTCTCGGGGAGGTAGCCGAGCCGCTCGGCCCCGGCGAGCCGGTCGGTGGCCATGTCGTGGCTGGCGATCCGGGCCGTGCCGGACGACGGGGCGAGATACCCCGTGAGAATTTTCATCGTCGTGCTCTTGCCGGCGCCGTTGGGGCCCAGGAAGGCGACGATCTCGCCGCGGGGCACGCGGAAGGTCACATTTTCGATGGCGATGAACTCGCCGTAGTACTTGGTGAGGCCCTCGGCCTCGATCATGGCTTCGCCGCCGGCCGGATGGTTTTGTTGGATCATCGCAGCGTCCAGTGCGGGGGGTAGGGCAAGCGGGGAACCGCGGGGCCTCACATTCTTTCCCAGAACCGCCCGCGCGACAATCCCCAGGCCGCCGCGACACCGCCCGTTCCGACGTCTCCTCCGCGAACGGCGTCGGATCGTCCGCCGGCTCGCAGCGTCCGCAGATCGCCGAGCAGTTCGTGGGCCGGCGTGACCACGAGATACCCGCCGATCGAGAGAATCGCCAGGTCGTACGGCGAATGGGAGCGTGACCACGCCCACCACGCGACTCCGATCGCCACCCACGCCGGCACGAGCAGCGGCAGGGCGGCGGCGTGCACCCGCCCCACGGCCGCGGCAAGGGCCCCCGGGGATTCGGGCGCCACGCCCGTCACGTCGCATGCCAGCGGCCCCATCTGCCGCCAGCCATGCCAGACGAGAAAATACAGCCCGACGGAAAACAACGGGTGCGTCAGGGCACCGAGGGCGGTGATCACTCCCACCTCCACGAGCAGGTTCCGCAGGCCCGCCCGGCCGCCGACCAGACGGTCGGCCAGGCCCTCGACGATCAGGCCGCCGAGGCCTGCCAATCCCAGGCTGGCCCCCATGACACGCAAGCGATCCGGCGGGAACTCCGGCCCCGCGGACACGACCAGCGACACCAGATCACCGGCCACTCCGGCCGTCGCCGCCGGCCACAACCAGAGCGGGGCGGCGAGGACCGGGCAGCCGCGGGCGACGGCGGCGACGACCCGCCCTGCCGGTGGCGGGGGCCCCGTGTCGGCATGGGCGAGGCCGAAGTGCCACACGCTCAAGCAGCCGAAGGCCGCCAGCGCGAACGCCGGCGCCACGGCGAAGCAGGCGGCCACCGCGATCATCGAACCGGCGTAGGCAAGCCACAGCGTGACCAGCGGCCAGCCCCTCCAATGGCCACGGCTGACGGCGAAATCAGCCGCCCCGTGTGGCAGGCCGCAGACCGCCAACGACACGATCCAGGGCAGCGGCGCGATCCGCTCCGACCAGCCGGGGCCGACGACGGCAGCGACTGCCGCCGCCACGGCGAGACACAGCAGCGGCAGTCGGCGGAACACGCAATCCGCGAACCGTGCGCTGCGTTCGGCCGACGGAGACGGTCTCATGGAACGGCTTCCGCGTCGGACCGCCGCCCGCCCGACACGAACGTGGCGAGCGGGCGGCGCCGTGAGCCTGGACAGTCAATGCGCGGTCCGCCGCCCCATGCCGTGGCCCATCGCCTGGATGCCTTGGTAGGCGACGAGACCGAAGCCCACTTTGTTGATGACGTCGGCCACGTTGTAGATGATCTCGCGATACTCGCCGGCACCGGCCCGGGCCATGAGGAACCCGATCGGGTAGATCGCCCAGCCGATGAGCACGAACAGCCGCATGGTGTGCAACGCCTTGGCAAGCGGCGCCGGCGCCTCGGCGATGGCCTGGCCGAGCGACACGAAGAGCACGCCGACGATCAGCAGTTCGAAGGCGCACGACACGAGGAAAAATGCCCACCACCGCTGCGAGTCGACCGGGGACGTTTCCGCGATGAAGGCCGTGACGATCATCGCCACGTCCAGTGTGACCAACTGCCAGAAGAACTTCGCCCCGCGTTCACCCAGTCGCAGCAGGAGCGGAAACTTCACGAGCAGCAGCGGCGTCGTGAACAGCCAGTCCACGTACCGCAGCGCCGTCGGAAAGCCGTGCCCGGCCTGGTAGACACTCGTCATCTTGAAGTAATGGAAGCAGGCGATCGCGCAGACCAGTCCCGCCACGACCATCGTGCTGCGGTACTCGGGCTCGACGTCGTTGCGGAGCAGGAAAAAGTACAGAGCACCGGCCCCCATGGCGACGGTGCCCGCGAAGAACAGATACAGCGTCAGGGTCTGCAGCAGCGATCCCGCGGCCTGCGCCTGAAGAAAATCCATCGACACGGCCGCGCCGTCGGCCGCCGCTGCAAGAAGAGCACTCATCGGAACCTCCGAAAGGTGAAAGGTTCCGTCCCCCGGGGCCGCGACACCGCCGCAGCGTCGCCCAAACCCCATCCTGCTCGGGATGCGCGCGGCGAACCGCCGCGCGACGAGCAAATGCTAGGGGGCACGAACTGTCGAAGACAATTCGCGATCGGAACGAGGGCCTCCGAGCGCCGATTCGTCGGACGGACAGACCCGTACGGGCCCTGCGGCTTCGGCGGTCGGAGACCGCCGCTACACAGGGGAGCACGCGAGCCGAGCAGACTGTGGAACAAGTCTGCCCGGGCAGGATGCGCGGGCCATCGACCCAGGAAACCCTCGGCATTTCCTGCGGTCGATCACGTGGACAAAGGCCATGGAGGGCTTTGTCCACGGACAGTTACCCCACCGGCTCGAACACCGGTTCGGGCCGGCCGCGGCGCCAGACGATGTGCCGCCGCCACGCTTCGCTGGTCGCGGGATGGTCGGCCCGATAGTGCACGCCGCGGGTCTCGCGGCGGTCGATCGCGGCGTGGATCATCAGCCGGGCCACCTCCAGCATGTTCTGCAGCTGCCAGCCCTGGGGGTCGGCGAACTGCCGTGGGAGAACGTAGCGGCACCAGCCCTCGACGGTGTCGAGAGCCTCGCACAGGGAGGCCTCGGTCCGCTCCACGCCCACATGCCGCCACATCAGAGCCCGCAGCGAGTTGCGGATGTCGGCCAGATCGAGCGTGCCGTTGGTCTCGCCGGCGCCGGCCCGGGGAAAGGAGATCGGCGGCACGCGAAACTCGTCGGCGCGATCCCCGCCAGGCATCGTCAACACGTCGGCCGAGGCCGCGGCGCCGGCGCGGGCGCCATACACGAGCCCCTCGAGCAGACTGTTGCTCGCCAGCCGGTTGGCGCCGTGCAGCCCGCTGGAGGTCACCTCACCGGCGGCGAGCAGCCCCGGCAGCGTCGTGCGGCCGGTGTCGTCCACCGTCACGCCGCCGATCATGTAGTGGGCGCCGGGCCGCACCGGGATCCGGTCGCGGGCCAGGTCGAGCCCGAACTTCGCGCAGATCTCGGCCATGCCCGGAAACCGTCGGCGCACCATGTCGGCATCCAGGTGCGCGAGGTCGAGATAGACGTTCGCGTGGTGCGTGCGGTGCATGACGACGGTGATCGCCCGCGAGACGACGTCTCGCGGCGCGAGCTCCGCGCGGGGGTCGAAATCGGGCATGAACCGCCGGCCGTCGCGGTCGACGAGGTGGGCTCCGGCGCCCCGCACCGCCTCGGTGATCAGGCTCCGGGCGCCGCCGGCGATGTAGAGCACCGTGGGGTGGAACTGCATGAACTCCATGTCGCGCAGTTCCGCCCCGGCCCGCCAGGCCAGCGCCATGCCGTCGCCGCCCACGCCCGGCGGATTGGTCGACTCGCGATACAACTGCCCCGCGCCCCCCGTGGCGAGGATCGTGCGCCTCGCCCAGACGATCGTCTTGCCGTGGGCGGGGTTCCACACGATCGCGCCGCGGCAGCGGCCCTCGTGCGTCACGAGGTCGATCGTGAACGTATCGGGCCAGACCTCCAGGTTCTCCAGCCGCTTGGCCTGCTCGATCACGGCCCGCATCACCTCGCGGCCGGTGGCGTCGCCGAGCGCGTGGACGATGCGGTGGTGGCTGTGACCACCCTCACGGCCGAGTTCGAGGCTGCCGTTGGCTGAATCGAACCGCGTGCCCCAGGCGATGAGTTCGGCGATCCGCCCCGGCGCCTCGCGAACGACGGAGTCGACGACGTCCTCGTGGCACAAACCGCAGCCGGCCGTGAGCGTGTCGGCGACGTGGTTGTCGAAGCGATCCTCCGGATCGACGACGCTGGCGATGCCCCCCTGCGCCCATTGGCTCGACGAGGCCTGCAGATCCTCCTTCGTGACGACGGTCACCGCGAGCCGTGGATCGACCGCCAGCGCCGCCCGCAGCCCGGCGAGGCCGCCGCCGAGAATGAGCACGTCGGTGAAGCAGTGCGGCAGCCGCTGCGGGCCGAACGCGACCAGGTAACGCGGCCCCTCGAACGATTGATTCATTCGCCGCCCGTGCCCTGCAGGTAGGCCTTTAACTGCTCCCGGTAGCCGGCGGGCGGCCGGCTGCGGCGTCCCTCCGCCTGGCCTCCCTTGACGTCGGTGGGCACGTCGCGGGAACTGCGCACGCCGCCAGGCCGGAGGCCGAGACTGCGAAGCGTCTTCTCGAACTCGCCCCGCTGACGGACGTCGGGACTCCCGGCCATGCGTTTCATCGCCTCCCATCGATCGAGGAACGCCCGAGCCTGCTCCGGAGTCCACCCGAGGGAGTCGAGGACATCGGTCCGACCGGCCGCGACGCTCTCTCGCAGGTGCTCGACGGCGAGATCGGCCGCGTTCCTCGCAGTGGCGAGATCTTGCTCGCCCCACTCCATCTCACGATCGACGCGGTTCGCACCCGCGGCATCACCGCCCCCCTGACCACCGGCGGCCTGCCCGCCCTGTCCGACCTGACTGCCCGGAGCTGCCTGCCCGGCGCCAGGCTGGCTCGGCTCCTGTCCGGCCGCTCCCGCGCCGTCACCTTGCTGTCCTGCACCTTGCTGTCCTGCACCTTGCTGTCCTGCACCTTGCTGTCCTGCACCTTGCTGTCCTGCACCTTGCTGTCCTGCGCCTTGCTGTCCTGCGCCTTGCTGTCCTGCGCCTTGCTGTCCTGCGCCTTGCTGTCCTGCGCCTTGCTGTCCTTGGCCCTCGCGGCCTTCGCCTTGGCCTTGCTGTCCTGCGCCTTCGCGGCCTTCGCCTTGACCTTGCTGCCCCTGACCCTGCTGCCCTTGGACCTGCTGCCCTGCACCTTGCTGTCCTGCGCCCTCGCGGCCTTCGCCTTGACCTTGCTGACCTTGACCTTGCTGACCTTGGCCTTGCTGTCCTTGGCCTTGCTGTCCTGCGCCCTGCTGTCCTGCGCCCTGCTGTCCTGCGCCCTGCTGTCCTGCGCCCTGCTGTCCTTGGCCCTGCTGTCCTGCGCCCTCGCGGCCTTCGCCTTGACCTTGCTGACCACCTGGCCCCGACGACTGCTCACCATCAGAACCCGTCTCGGCACCCTGTCCCGGTTGGCTACCGCCTTGCGGTGACGGTTGTCCTGACTGCTGTCCCTGACCGGCTCCCTGTTGGCCTGGTTGCCCCGGCTGTTCGGATGGCTCGCCTGGCTGTGACGCGCCTCGCTGCTGGGAGCCGGTGCCGTCCTTCGATTGCGAACCGCCGTCGCCCTGCTCCTGTCGGCGGTGCTCGAGAATCCGCTCCATCGCCTCGCCGTCGTTCGTTCCGTCCGCGGCGACGGTGTTTTGCTGTGGCGTTTTCCCCGCCTGCTTCCCTGCGCCGGCCCCGCCACCCTGCGTGCCCGCCTGTCCCTCGCGACCACCCGCTTGTGATCCCTTGCCAGGCTGGTTGCCGGCGCCATCTCCTTTCGCGTCACCACCCGGCTGCCGCTCGCCCTGCGTGCCAGCCGTGCCACCCGCCTGCTTGCCTCCTGGCTGCCGGCCGCCCGCCTGCTCGCCGGCATTGGCGCCCCCCTGCCCGCCGGCGCCGTTTTGCTGATTGCCCGCGCCGTCCTGCGAACCGGGCCGCTGCTGCGAACCGGCCTGGTTGCCGGCCCGCCCCTGCTCGCCGTCCTTCGACTGGCTGCCGTCGGCGGCGCCTTGTTGGTCGCCCTGCTGCGGCTCACCCTGCTCGCCGTCGCCTTGGTTCGGTTCCTGCTTCGGCTTGGCTCCCGCGCCGGCATCATTGGCCGATGCATCACCCTTTTGCGATTCACTCCCTTCCCGACCTCCCGGCTGGGAATCGCTCGCGGCCGACTTCCCGTCTTCGCTGTCCTTGCCGCCATCCTCACCACGATCACCCTTGGCGCCATCGGCCTGCGGAGTATCACCGCCCTGCCCGCCGCCGTCCTGATTCTCGCCGTCCCCCTTCTCGCCACCGCCTTGGCCGGCTTCCGGGTCCATGCGGCCCTCGTTGCCGTCCTGACCGTCGCCCGACTGGTCGCCCGACTGCCCGTTCGTCGCGCCCTGCGGCTGCGGAGGCGGCGGGGCGCTGGCGTCGATGCGCAGCGTCTTCCATTCCGTCCGCGCCTCGTTCGGCATCTCCGGGCGGTTGTCCACCGCGACGGCCCGGTATTCGACAACGGCCCCCGGGCCGCCGCCGAGCTTCCCCAGGTCGAGCCGGCCGACGCCGCGCCACGGGCCCTGCTGGTCGCCGCGGAAGATCACCGTTTCAGGGACGGCCGCCCCACCTTGCAGCCGCGCCTCGATGCCGACGCGTGCCAGTCCGAAGTCGGGATCGACCGCCCGCACGCCGATCGGCACCACCGCGCCGGGTGGCACCCGCAGCGCCGCCTCCGCGGGCGATTCGATCGTCACCTCCGGCGCGAGGTCGGCCTGCACCTCGATGCGATGCTCCATCTTCTCGGTGATCACCTGCTCCCGGTGGGCCGCAGTCACGCCGCGGGGCTGAAAGAGCAGCCGGTAGCTCGCATGCTCCGGACCATTGCGATCACGGTTGAGGCGGAGCACGAGCCCACCCGTCGCCCGCGCCAGGTCGCTCGCGCCGACCCGGAGGCGGATGTCCCGCTTGCCCTCGCAGTCGAGGTCGATCCAGGCGGCCTCCAGCGGCTGGTTGCTCTCCGCCTCCAGCGTGACCTTCGTGCCCTCGACGGCCCGCAGGTCGCCCTGCCAGGCCACCGTTTCGGCGGCGAGCTTCGTGTAGTCCGGATAGTCGTAGGTCACCTTGCGGACCAGCAGCGACGGTTCGTCCACCACGGCCACCCGCAGCCGCTCGCCGCGGGCGTCGCCGGCGGCGATCACGAACTCGAGCGACCGGTCGAGGCCGCGGGCGTGGTCGGGCAGCACGGCCACGTGCGCGCCGTCGCCGCCCTTGGTCATCTCCGCCTGCCACGGTGCCGCCGCGGCATCCACGCCGCCGTCCTCGCGGAGCGGCGTCACGAGCAGCACCGGCCGCTCGTCGCGCCGCAGGCCGTGGATCCCCGCGGCCACCACGAGCTGGCGACCCCGAACCACCGTCGCCGCGCCGCCGGCGACGTGAACGCTCCGCGACTCGTCATCCATGCCACCCGGCGGCGGCTCCTCGCCCGGCATGCGCCAGGCGAGTCGGGGCACGTCGATGCGGACCCGCGCCGGGGCGGCGATCGTGGTCCACGGCGCCACGAGCCGCGCCGCCGTCATCATCAGGCTCTTGGGCGCCGCCAGTTCGTACACGCACGCCAGCGCCACCAGCGCGGCCAACGCATAGGCCAGGCGCACCGCGACCGTGCGATCGATGACGCCCTCCGCCGGCACCTCCGCGAGCTGCTTGGCCGCCCGGCGTTCGATCGACCGCGCCACCCGCGGGGCCGCGGCGTCGGGCCGGGCCTGCACGAGCACGGCGTTGACGATGTCGTTGTGCAGGTCGGGGTTGTCGCGCTCGATCGCCCGGGCGGCGTAGACGAGGTTCACGCGATAGCGAACCAGCGGCACGATCCAGCGGATCATGGCTGCGACGAGGGCCGCGAGGCCGGTCGCGAGCCACGCCCAGCGGGCCCAGCGCGGCAGACCGCCCGGCACGATCCAGTGCTCGATCACGACGCCGGAGGCCAGCCACAGCATCGCCGCCACGCATGCCGCCAGCACGAACGTGGTCAGTGCCACGCCCTTGTAGTCGGCAATGGCCGCCGCCAGCCGCCGCGCGAGGTAGCGCTCAGACTTCGAATCCGGCTCGCCGTCGTCCCGCCAGACGGCGACGGCCAGCGGATCGTCACGATCCGTTGTGTCTGGGGTTGCCGTCGCCATCGCGAAACACCCTCCGAAGGCACGTGGTCGGCGGTGGGGGATGGGCGGCCGGGGGCGGTCGCGCCGCCGCACGACCTTCAGTATATCGGTCGCCACGGCTGCCTGGTTCGCGCCGGAAATCCCCGGCCGGAAAAGCCGTGCGTCGGCCGGCCCTTGGAAAACCGGTCCATTTCCCGGATGCTGCGGGCGATCACGTGGAGAAAGGCCATGGATGGCTTTGCCCACGGACAACTCGAGGGTGTGAGCCATGACCCTGGTGCCCGACGCGGAGTCGTTCAAACGGCTCGTCGATGGCACCGCCCGTGGTCCCGGGCCGAGCCTCGCGCGGCTCGCCTTGGCGGCCATGGCGGCGCCCTACGGCCTGGCGGTCGCCGCCCGCAACGCCGCCTATGAGCTCGGCCTGCTGCCGGTGTCACGGGCGGCGGTGCCCGTGATCTCGGTCGGCAACCTCACACTCGGCGGCACGGGCAAGACGCCGCTCGTGGCCTGGACCGCCGCTCTCCTCGCCCGCCACGGCCGCCGGCCCGCGATCGTCAGCCGCGGCTACGGCGCCGCCCCCGGCGAACGCAGCGACGAGGCGGCGGAACTCGCCATCCTCCTGCCCGACGTGCCGCACGTCGCCGACCGCGACCGGGTGGCGGCCGCCGCGCGGGCGGTGGCGCTCGGTGCCGACGCCGTGGTGCTCGACGACGGCTTTCAGCACCGCCGCCTGGCGCGGGATCTCGATATCGTGGCCGTCGATGCCACCGATCCCTTCGGCTGCGGCCGGCTCTTTCCCCGCGGCCTGCTCCGCGAGCCGCTCCGCGGCATCACGCGAGCGCGGGCCGTGGTGCTCACCCGAGCGTCGTCCATCGACATCGAGCGCCACGTCGCGATCCGGGCTGCGCTCTTCGCTCCCTGCCGGGGCGCCCCTCCGGTGTGGGCCGAGGCCGATCACCGTCCCGTGGGTCTGCGCACCGCCGACGGCGCGACGCGGCCGCTCGCCGAACTTGTCGGCCGCCGTGTCCTCGCCTTCGCCGGCATCGGCAACCCCGCCGCATTCCGCGCCACCCTCGCCGCGCTCGGCGCCGAGGTGGTCGCCTTCCGCCCGCTGCCCGATCACCATGCCTACACGGCGGCGGATCTGGAGTCGCTGGCCCGCGAAGCCGCGACCGCCCGCGCCGATCTCGCCGTCACCACGCTCAAGGACCTCGTCAAGATTCGCCGTGCCGCGCTCGATGGCCTGCCGCTGGCGGCGCTCGAGATCGCGATCGACTTCATGAAAGGCGGCGACGCGTTGGAACGCATCGTCCTCGAGTCCGTCGCTGGCCACGTCGCGCCCGGAGCGGTGCCGTGAGCGTGCCCGGCCGACCGCGACGGCTCGTGCTCGTCGATCCCTGCCTGACGGGCCTGGGGTCGCATCCGTACCACTACGCCGCGGCCGTCCTCGCGGCGGCAACGCGGGCCGGCCACGAAGGACTGCTCGTCACGCACCGCGACTTCTCCGCCGCGCCCGCCGACTGGCGGGTGCTGCCGACCTGCACGCACACGGCCTATTCCAAATACACGCTCTGCGGCGGCCTCGACCGGCTCGACGACCGGGGCCGCGGCCCGTGGCTGCCCGACCTGCCGTGGGCGCGGCGCCATGCCAGCCAACGCCGCGAAGAACGGATCGCCGCCTTCGCGCAGGACGTGCTCCCGGCGCTCGCCGGCCTCGCGGCGGGCGACGCGGTACTCGTGGCGACCGCCTCGGAACTCGAGGCCATCGGCCTGGCCCGGGCGATTGCCGCCGCCCGGCCGCCGCACGGCGTCGGCTGGCACGTGCAGTTCCACTTCCCGATCTTCCGCGGCTTCGCCCCCGACTATCCGCGCCAGGAGCGGCGGTTCACCGCGGCCCGCGATGCCCTGCGTGCAGCGACGGCCGCCGCACCGCATGCGCTCACCTACCACGCGACGACCGAGGATCTGGCGGCCGAGTACGAGCGGCTCGTCCCGGGGCCGGTGCACGTGCTGCCCTATCCGGTGCAGGCGCCGGCGTCCGCACCGCGGCCCGCCCACGGCCCGATCCGCATCGCCTGTCTCGGCGACGCGCGGCCCGAGAAGCATTCGGAGTGCCTGGCGGCCGTGGTCGCCGACATCGCAGCCGACCCCGCGGTGTCGAACCGCGTGCGGTTCGCCGTGCAGACGAACCGCGGCTATTCCGCGACGTCGCGCAAGCCCGAGCACGTGGCCGTGACCCGATCGCTTGCCGCGCTCGACCACGCCGCCGCCGCCGGAGCGCCGCTCGATCTCCTGGAAGGCCCCCTCGACGCGGAGGCCTACGCCCGCGAACTCGCCGCGGCGGACGTGCTCTTGTTGCCGTACGATCAGGGTCGCTATCGCAGCCGCTGCTCGGGCGTGGTGCTCGAGGCGCTGGCGGCCGGGGCGGTGCCGATCATGACGGGAGGCGGCTGGATGGCCAGGCAAATCGCGGCGGCGACCGAGGCACACGCCACGGCCGTCGTGGCCCGATCGCGGGTGCTCGCGACCCACAGGCGCGCGCCACCACCGATCGGCCGGCAGCCGCTGACGATCGACCTCGCGGCGCTCTCAACGATCGCAGGCGATGCTGCGGCCGTCGCCGTGGAGATCGCCTGGGAGGCCGAGGACTCCATGCGGCTCGCGCTGCCGCCGGTGCGCGTGGGCGTCACGGGCGGACCAGCGGGGCCGGCGACCGTACTCGCGGCCGGTGCCGGCGCAGGCGTCTCCACCGCCATCATGCCCCTCATCGCTGCCGCGGACCTGCGGTGCGAAATCACACCGGCCTGCGGCGCCGACGCCGCCGCCCCGGCGGCGATCACCGTCCGCGAACTCGCCACCGACGGACCAGTGCCCGCCTCGGCCGTCGGCCTGGTGATCGCCGCGCCCGCCGACGCCCCAGCCGCGATCCGCGAGGTCGTGCGGCATGCGGAGCACTACCGGGCCACCGCGGCGGCCCATACCGCGACCTACGGCCGGACGGCGGCGGCCGACGAGATCGTGCGGAGACTGTTGCCATGACCGCGCCTCCCGCCGCTGCGATCGACGTCTCGATCCTCGTGAACACGTTCGAGAAGCCGCGACACCTCGGCCTCGTGCTGGAGTCGATCGCGCTGCAGCAGGCCGACTGCCGGCTGGAGGTGATCGTCTCCGACGACGGCTCGACCGACGACACGGCCGCGGTCGTCGCGGCATTCGCGGCCCACGCCCCCTTCCCCGTGCGGTTCACGACGCAGCCGCACGACGGCTTCCGGCTGGCGCGGGTCCGCAACGCCGCGGCCCGCCTCGCCCGCGGCGGCTATCTGTTGTTTCTCGACGGCGACTGCGTCGTGCCGTCACACCACGTCGCGGCGCACCTCGCCCGGCGGCGGCACGGCACGGCCCTCCTCGGCTACTGTGCGCGGCTCTCGCGCGGGACGAGCGAGTTGCTGGTGCCGGAGAACCTGCCGCACGCCGATCTCCCGGCCCTCGTGCCCCATGCCGAGCAGCGGGCGCTCGCCCGCCGCCGGCGCAAGGCCTGGTGGCATGGGGCGCTCCGCCATCCCACGAAGCCCCGGCTGGCCGGTGGCGACTTCGGCGTCTGGCGGCACGACTTCGAACGGGTCAACGGGTTCGACGAACGGTTCGTCGGCTGGGGCCAGGAAGACGACGACCTCGGCCTGCGGCTGCGGGCGGCGGGCGTGCGGCTGGAGTCGATCCTCGGCGACACCTGCTCGCTGCACGTCTGGCATCCGACCGACCCGACGGCCGCGGTCCGCTGGCGCGATGGTCCGAACGTCGCCTACTTCGAACGCCGCGGCCGGCTCACCATGTGCCGACGCGGGCTCGTCGAACGGCCCGCCGTGCGACTGCGGTGGGGCCTGCCCGATGATCTCGCCACCACGGCCCTGGGCCGGGCGGCCGCCCGGCTGCTGGCGGGCTGTCCGCAGGCCAACGCCGGCGAGGCGTGCGAGATCGAGTTCGTCGTGCGACCGGGCGGCGCCGTCTTTCGCCGCGAGGCCGAGTGCCGCCTGCTGATCATCGAAGACGCGGCCCGGGCCGAGCCCGCGGTGCGGCGCCGCGCCGACCGCGTGGCATGCGTTGCATCAGGCGACGCGGCGGCACTCGCGGCCGTGCTCGCCGATGCGGGCTGAGACTACTTCCGCTTCTCGTTGTGGACCGTGTGCTTGCGCAGCCGCGGCGAATACTTCTTCACCTTCAGCTTCTCGCCACCGGTCTTGCGCCGCAGCGTGTAGTTCTGATCACCGGTCTCCTCGCAAACGAGGTGGACCACTTCGAGTTTTTTCTTGCCCTTGGCCATGTGGGGGTGTGCCTGCGGGAGCCGCAGTCCTTCCTTCCGCCGCCGAACGAACCGTGTCAAACCTGGACCCGCCGCCACCGCGACGACCGGGATCGGGCGATCCTACCCGCCGGGAATCGGCCTGACCAGCACCAGCGGCCGGGTCGCGGAAAACGGGCCCGGGCCGCCGTGGCCGCTGGCCTTGGGAATAATCGGCCGAACCGCTGGCGAATGCATCACCGGCAGTGGCGACTCGTTCATCAGCAACAGGCCGCAGGTTAGGGTCATGACACGCACGAACGCCCCTGAAGGCGGCCCGGGCCGAAGGTTGGTTCGGCAGATGCCCGGCTGGGCAGCCAGCCTCGTCGTCCATGTGGTCGCCCTCTTGGTGATGGCGTTGGTGGTCTCGGATCCTCCCCGCAGGCTCGCCGCCTTGTCGATCGTAGTGGCCCCCGCGGACCGCGACGACGAAATGCCTGATTTCGAAACCGCACTTCCGCCGCTGCCGGCCACCGCGGATCCAATGCATTTCGAGACGGTCGCGGCACCCGCCGTGGAGGCGGACGAGACGGTTTGTGACGTTCCCGTCCCCGCGAGCGAGCCGGAGCTGCCGCTCGGCGGAGACGTGCTGCCGGACGGTCTGCTCGGCGAAATGGCCGGCTGCGCTTTTGGCCCCGGCCCTGCGAGCGGCCGGGAGCCGGGCGGCCTGAGCCTCCGGCACGCGGAGAGCGTGAGGACGATCGAGTTGCGCGAAGGCACCGGGGGAGCCGTCGATCGCGCCCTCAAGTGGTTCATCGCCCACCAGATGCCCGACGGCGGCTGGTCGTTCGACCTCAAGCAGTGCCCCAGCTGCCAGGGAAAGTGCTCGCACAGCGGCGAGGGGAAACGCGAGGACCGCTGCGCCGCGACGGCGATGGCGTTGCTGCCCTTCTTCGGCCGCGGCTACACCCACAAGGAAGGCCCCTACAAGGCCCAGCTCGAGGCCGGCATCGCCTTCCTCGCCGGTCTCGCCATGAAGGGCGAGGGCAACGCAGCCAAGGCCGGTGGCGGCGGCGTCTACTCGCAGGGCCTCGCCGGCATCTGCCTCTCCGAGGCCTACGCCATGACGCAAGACGGCCGGCTGCAAATGCCCGCCCAGTACGTCCTCAACTCCATCATGGACTGGCAGGACCCGGCCGGTGGTGGCTGGGGCTACGGGTTCAAGAGCGCCGGCGACACCTCGATCGTCGGCTGGCAGCTCATGGCCCTCAAGAGCGGCAACATGGCCTACCTCGAGGTCAACCCGGCCACGATCAAGAACGCCATCAGGTTCCTCGACTCCGTCGAGGAAGACAGCGGCGCCTTCTACGGCTATCGCACGCCGGGCAAGGGCCCTGGCACGACCGCCGTCGGCCTCCTCTGCCGGATGTACCTCGGCTGGAAGAAGGACAACCCCGCCCTGCAACGCGGCGTCGAGTTCCTTGCCAAGACCGGCCCCAAGCCCGACCTCTACTACTCTTACTACGGCACCCAGATCATGCACCACATGGA
>JBIKND010000196.1:0-6769 GCA_044358905.1 Pirellulales bacterium
CCGATCAGCATTTTCCACGCGATCCACAGCATGCCGAAAGATTGTACCGCCGCAGCGACGGCCTCTGCGAAAGGGTCGGTCCGGTAATTCCGTGGTTCGGGGGTGCCCCTGTCACGTCTCCGGACGTTCACTCCAGCCCTCCGGGCAATCCTGTTCGGCACGGCCCTTGCCACACGAAGCCCCCGGCGGAAGCCGGGGGACTCCACGTTCCGCAACGTGCCGTTCCCAATGCCAAACGGTCGCGCCCAACTTCCCGGTGTCCCCGGGCTCCCGCCCGGGGCTTGTTTGTTTCGAAGATGCCGATCGTCACGCCCAATTCGTGCCCGACAGGATCGGCCTCCGGGCCTGCATTCACTGCATCTCTGCGCCGCTCCGCCATCCTTGGCTCCGCGTGCTTCGACAGACCTGGTACATTGCCGCGGCGTTGCCCCTGGAGCCGTGGACCGTGGCCTCGACGACTGCGACTCGCGACCCGGCCGAGGATCCTGTTCCGCACGCCGACCCGCGGATCACGGAGGTGCTCTCCCGGTGGTGGGGCTTCGACACGCTCCGGCCCCTTCAGGCCGAGGCGATCGCGGCGGCCCTCGCCGGCCGCGACTCGCTCGTGGTCATGCCGACGGGCGGCGGCAAGAGCCTCTGCTACCAGGTGCCGCCGCTGGTCGGCGACACGACCGACGTCGTGGTCTCGCCGCTGGTCGCCCTGATGAAGGACCAGGTCGACGCCCTCGAGGCGATCGGCTACCCGGCGGCGGCGCTCCACGGCGGGATGTCGCAGGAGGAGCGGGCGGCGGTCCGCGACCGGCTTGCGGCCGGTGAAATCAGGCTCCTGTTCACCGCGCCGGAGCGACTCGTGAACACGGGCCTGCTCGACCTGCTCGCCCGCGTCGGCGTGAAGCGGTTCGCGATCGACGAGGCCCACTGCATCAGCCAGTGGGGGCACGACTTCCGCCCCGAATACCGGCAGCTCGCCCTGCTCCGCGACCGGTTTCCGACGGCCAGCATCCACGCCTTCACGGCCACCGCCACGCCGCGGGTCCGCGACGACATCGCCCGCCAGCTCTCCCTCCGCGATCCGGCGACACTCATCGGCACGTTCGACCGTCCGAACCTCGTGTATCGGGTCGTGCCCCGGGCCGATCGGGCCGCCCAGGTGCTGAAGATCCTCGGCCGCCATCGGGGCGAGGCCTCGATCGTGTACTGCATCTCGCGGAAGGAGACCGAACGGCTCGCCGCCCGCCTCGCGGCCGAGGGCCTGCTGGCTCGCCCCTACCATGCCGGCCTCGACGCCCGCCAGCGGCACGCGACCCAGGAGGCCTTCGCCGGCGAGACGATCGACGTCGTCGTGGCGACGGTGGCCTTCGGGATGGGCATCGACCGCTCCGACGTCCGCCTCGTGCTCCACACGTCGCTGCCCAAGAGCCTGGAGGCCTACCAGCAGGAGACCGGGCGGGCCGGCCGCGACGGCCTGGCCGCGGAGTGCGTGCTGCTCTACTCGTCGGCCGACGTGTTCAGCTGGGAGTCGCTCGTCCGCAAGAGCGCCGCGGAATCGGAACTCGACGCGGCGGAGCAGGAGAAGCTCTGCGCCTCACAGGTCGAGCACCTCCACGCCATGCGGCGCTACGCCCAGGCCGCTCGCTGCCGCCATGCCGCGCTGTCCGAGTATTTCGGCCAGGCCTACCCGGTCGCCTCGTGCGGGGCGTGTGACGTCTGCCTCGGCGAGACCAACAGCCTCCCGGACGCGACGGTCACTGCCCAGAAGATCCTCTCCTGTGTGGCCCGGGTGGGGGAGCGGTTCGGCGTTCGGCACGTGTGCGAGGTGCTCCGCGGCGCGAAGACCGAGGGTGTGGCCCGGCACGGCCACGACCGGCTCTCGACATTCGGCCTGCTGGCGGACCTCGACCAGCGGACGGCCGAGAACCTCGTCCACCAATTGCTCGACCAGGGGCTCCTCGACCGCACCCCCGGCGACCGGCCGGTCGTCACGCTCAACGAGAAGTCCTGGGAGGTGCTTCGCGGCACCCGCGAGGTCGTGCTCCTCGAGCCCCGGGCCGGCAAGGCCCGCACGACGCAGGCCGACGCCGACGACTGGGAGGGCGTGGATCGCGATCTCTTCGAGCGGCTGCGGAAGTGGCGGCGGCGGGTGGCCGAGGCCCGCGGGAAGCCGGCCTGGACGATTCTCGACGACAAGGCCCTGCGGGCGATCGCGCGCGAGAAGCCGCCCTCACCGGCCGCCCTGCTCCGCTGCAAGGGGATCGGCGAGAAGCGGCTCGCCGACTTCGGCTCCGCGATCCTCGACCTCGTGGCGGGCCGGGATCCCGCCTGATACGGGTCACACGTGAGCCTCGCGGAATCGGGCGCGACGAGGATCCAACAAGCCCCCGGCGGAAGCCGGGGGATCCCCGGGCTTCCGCCCGGGGCTTTTTGGGAACAACTCGCGTGGATCACGTGTGAGCCGTATCACACCTGTTTCGGCTCACGACTCGCCGAGGTAGGCGTCGCGGACGCGGCGGTCGGCGGCCAGCTCGGGGCCGGTGCCCGTGAGCGTCACGCGGCCCGTCTCCAGCACCCAGCCGCGGGCGGCGAGCTTGAGCGCCGCGCGGGCGTTCTGCTCCACCAGAAGCACGCCGATGCCACGGCTGGAAAGCGATTTGATCACCTCGAACACCTTCGCCACGATCAACGGCGCCAGGCCCAGCGACGGCTCGTCGAGGAGCAGCAGCCGCGGCCGGCCGACCAGCGCCCGGGCGATCGCCAGCATCTGCTGCTCGCCGCCGGAGAGCGTGCCGCCGAGTTGCCCCAGCCGCTGGCCGAGCACGGGAAACAGCCCGCAGGCCTCGTCGATGTCGCGGGCCACCTGGCCGCGGTCGTCCCGCGCGAAGCCGCCGAGTTCGAGATTCTCCCGCACCGTGAGCCGCGGAAAGATCCGCCGCCCCTCCGGCGCGTGCCCGATCCCGGCCCGCATCACCTCGTGGGGCTGCAGGCCGGCCAGCGACCGGCCCGCGAAGCGGATGGTGCCCGCCCGCGGCGGCACGACGCCGGAGATCGCCATCAGGAGCGTCGTCTTGCCGGCGCCGTTGGCGCCGATGATCGCCACGAGCTCGCCTTCTTCGACAGTGACGGAGACGCCGTCGAGGGCCCGGATCGGCCCGTAGCCCGCGACGAGGTCGGTGACTTCCAGCAGCGGCATCGCCCTCACCCTTCCCCGCCCAGGTAGGCTTCGATGACCTTGGCGTCGCGCCGCACCTCGTCGGGCGGCCCCTCCGCGATCTTCACGCCGTGGTCGAGCACGGCGACCTTGTCGCTGATCCGCATCACGACGTTCATGTGGTGCTCGATGAGCAGCACCGTGAGGCCGCGGTCCCGGAGTCGCTCGACGAGCTTCGCCAGCTCGGTCGTCTCGGCGGGATTCATGCCCGCGGCCGGCTCGTCGAGCAGCAGCAGGGAGGCGCCCGTGGCCAGGGCGCGGGCGATCTCCAGCCGGCGTTGGTCGCCGTAGGGCAACTGCCCGGCGATCCGGTTGGCGTCGCCCTGGAGGCCCACGAACGCCAGGGCCTCGAAGGCCCGAGCCGCGGCGGCCGACTCCGCGGCCCGGTTCGCCGGCGTGCGGAAGAGCATCCCCAGCGCGCCGCCGGGAATCGTGCGATCGAGGCCCACGAGCACGTTCTCGAGGACCGTCATGTTGGAGAACAGGCGGATGTTCTGGAACGTCCGCGCGATGCCCGCGCGGGCGACGACGTCGGGCGTGCGGCGGCCACGCAACCAGACGGCCACCGTGCCCGCGGCGCCCAGCAGCCCGCCGAACAGGAAGCCCAGGACACCGCGCCAGCGAATCCGGCTCTTCCCGGCGGCGAGGCGATCGAGCACCTCCTCGCGGACCAGCGGAACCAGCGCCCCGGCGGCCGCCCCGGGCTGCTCGGTGTCGGTGGCGTCGGGGACGGTGCCCGGGCCCGTGCGGCGGGCGGTGACCGCCGCCTGCAGCTCGTTGCGCACGGCCCGCGCCTCGCCGAGATCGCGGCGGATCGCGAGCACGTCGCTCCCGTCGGCGCTCACCACCCGCCACTTGCCCGCCATCTGGTCGATCGCCAACTCGGCCCGGAAGTAGCCGCGCAGCCGGTCGGCGGCGCCGGCGAGCGTGAACGGCTCGCCGGTGATCATGCCCCGGTTGACGACGGCCTGCCACAGCCGGTCCACGTCCACGGCCGCCGCGGCGAAGAGCAGGCCGGTCAGCAGCCCGACTCCCAAGGCCGACCAGACGGTGCCCGGGGTGAACGCGCGCTCCAACCGCCGCCCCTGGAAGCGGACGGTGCCGCCCGTCGGCGTGTAGACGCCGCTGATGCAGTTGAAGGCGGTGGTCTTGCCGGCGCCGTTGGGGCCGATCAGCGACACGATGCTCCCCTCGGGCACGTCGAGATCGAGATCGGACACGGCCACGAGGCCGCCGAAGCGGATCGTCACCCCCTCCAGGGCGAGCAGCGGGGCCGAGCCCACGAGGGCCGGCGGATCGGCGGCGCGGGCGGTCATCCATGCACCTCGTGCAGTTCGGCCGCGAGCCGCCGCGAGGGCACGAGACCCTCGGGCCGGAACCGCATCACCAGGATCAGGGCCACGCCGAACACCGCCAGCCGCCAGCCGCTGAACGACAACAGGCTCGAGCCCGAGGGATTGACGTTCAGTTGTTGGATCCAGGCGTCGGCCCAGGGGGCGAGCACGGTGTCGAAGCCCACGAGCAGGGCCACGCCGAGCAGCGTGCCGGGAATGCTTCCCAGGCCGCCGAGGATCACCGCGCACAGCACCATGATCGAACGGTTGAAGTCGTAGGCGTTGGGATCGGCCGTCGTGGAGAGGCTCGCCGCGTAGAGGCAGCCGGCCAGGCCGGCGACCGCCGACGACATCGCGAAGGCCGAGAGCTTGACCTTCGTCGCCGAAATCCCCATCGCGGCCGCCGCCAGTTCATCCTCGCGGACGGCCACCCACGCCCGCCCCAGTCGCGAGTTTTCCAGCCGCCGCATCGCGACGACGACCCCCGCCAGCACCACGAGCGCCAGGTAGTAGAACCAGCGCGGGTCGATCGCGAAGGCGAGGCCGAGGTCCATGCCACCGAGCCGCACCCCGGCCCCCGGCGGCGGCACGGGATTGAGCCCCTTCATGCCCCCGGTGATCTGCTCCAGGTTGCGGAGCGTGACCTTCACCACCTCGCCGAAGCCCAGCGTCACGATCGCCAGATAGTCGCCCCGCAGCCGCAGCGTGGGCGCGCCGAGGGCCAGGCCCACCGCCGCCGCCGCCAGGGCGCTGATCGCCGCCGCCAGGGCGAACCGCATCTGGAAGGGGTACATCGGCACGGTGAGGATCGCGTAGCAGTAGGCGCCGATCCCGAAGAAGGCCGCGATCCCGAGATGGACGAGGCCCGTGTAGCCGACCATCACGTTGAGGCCCAGGGCGAGGATGCAGTAGATGAAGAGCGTGGTCACCTGGCCACCGAGCGCGCCGCCGAGGGCGGGGACGACAAGCGGCGCCAGCGCCAGCACCACGAGGGCGACGAGATCCCACCGCTCGCGCAGGAACGCCAGAGCCTTCGCCCGCGCCGAACCCGCTCCCGTGACGTTTCGTGTCGCGTCGGTCATACCTTCTCCTTCGTCGCCTTCCCGAGCAGGCCCTCGGGCCGGAAGACGAGAATCACGATCAGGATCGCGAACACGATCGCCCCGGTCCACCGCTCGCCGACGTACGCGCTCGACAGCGACCGCACCAGGCCGATCACCAGTCCGCCGACGACGGCGCCGGGGATGCTGCCGATGCCGCCGAGCACCGCGGCCGTGAAGGCATAGAGGCCGTTCTGAAAGCCCATCTGGAAGCCGATGGTGTTGATGTACAGCCCGTAGATCACGCTGGCGGCCCCGCCCAGGAAACCGCCGACGAAGAAGGTCGCGGCGATCACCCAGTCGACGTCGATGCCCACGAGCGCCGCCGCCACCGGATCCTGCGACACCGCCCGCATCGCCTTGCCGAGCCGCGTCGACTTCACGAGCACGGAGAGCGCCAGCATCAGCGGCACGACGACCACCAGCACGAGCAGGTCCTTGGCCGTGAACTGCAGCCCCTCCCCGGCGAGGAGGTTCGTGGCCGGCAGCAGTTCCGGGAACGAGCGGTCGGCCGGGCCGATCCAGAACAGCCCGATGTTCATGAAGATGAACGACACGCCGATCGCCGACACCAGCGGCGCGAGCTTGGGGGCGTTGCGCAGCGGCCGGTAGACGATCCGGTCGACCGCCACGTTGACGAGCCCGCAGAACACGCCGCACACGGCGACCAGCAGCGCGATCCCGCCCCAGGTCGTCGCCACGCCTCCGGCCCCCAGGCCGAGGCCACCCACCAGCGACAACGCCAGACAGGCCCCCAGCATGATCAGGTCGCCATGGGCGAAATTGATGAGGCGGATGATCCCGTAGACCATCGTGTAGCCGAGGGCCACCAGCGCCACCAGGGCGCCGTTGGTCAGGCCGATCAGGCATTGCTGGAGGAAGAACTGCACGGCCGCCGTGGCTTTCCCTAGGGCTGTGTCGCCGGCCCGGCCGGCGTGTCGGCGGTGGAGGCGTCGAGGATCTCCTCGAACACGAACTGCCCGTCCTTGACGCCGCTCACCGTGAGCGTGCGCATCGTCGTGTCGCCGTTGGCGTCGAAGCCCCACCGGCCCAGGGCGCCGTCGTAGTCGCGGATCGCCAGGGCCGCGTCGGCGATCGTCCGCCGGTCCTTCGCGCCCGCGTCGCGGATC
>JBIKND010000198.1:0-6745 GCA_044358905.1 Pirellulales bacterium
GCGACGCTCGCTTCGAGGTGCCGAGGAGCTTCCTATCCACGCTCAAGGCCGGGTTTTTCTCGTTGGCTCGAGCCCGCCTTGAAACCGCTCTTCTCGCGGGCCGTCCGCACCGTGGCATGGAATGCCGTCAGAGGCTGTGGATGTCGATGTCGGGCAGCTCGACGGGTGACGCCTGAAAAATCGCCCGGTCGAAAGTGGACCTGGACGAGCTCTCCCCAGTCGGTGGGCGGGCCGCGGGCAGGAGAGACTGGCGGAGGCGCCGCTGTACGCGGGGCGAAGCCATCCTGGCCTTCGCCCGCTTGCGAACCTCCGGTTCGACGTGGGCCGGCTCCTGCCGGCAGTCGTTTGGTCACTGGCCCCGGCTTGGGTGTAACGCGATCAGCCGGATATCGCCGCCGCACCCCGGGCACTCGAGCGGAAACTCCTCCCCCACCCGAGCCATGAGTTTGGCCTTTGGCGTCGGGAGGTGTCGTGAGATCGCGGTTTGTCGCGTAAGTCGCAGCAGTCGCCGGTGGCATCTCGGCGTGCCGCATGTCCGCCGACCGCACGCCCACCAGTCGCGGCATCACGCGGCTTGCCGACATTCGCTTTTGTCATGGGCCGTGACGGCGGACCTGAGCTTGTGATTCGGGGCGAACACCCCTGGCTTGCTGTACGGCGGCAGGGCCATCCATGGCCCCTGCCGCCTCTGGCGGTCGGAGCCAAAGCCGAGGTTTGGCTCGACCGCCATGCCAGCCTCCGGCTGGCCGATGCCGGTGCTTCCGCGGCGGCGGCACGAGGGCAGCGAGCCGGTCGAGGAACTCAAATGGGGAAAGCTCGACGACGCCGCTGACGCCCGGCCGCGTGGACTTCCGCCCGCGCCCCGGGCCGACCCAGTTGGCCGCCTTGTGTCGCGGGAGCACGTAGCGGACGCGGGCGAGGGAAGCGGCCCCCGACCCGCCGGCCGCGGCACCGAACGATTGCCTTCGCCCGTCTCGACACCGTATGATTTTCTCCGCGTCGAGCGGGATGGTCGACGCATCACACCCTTCGGAGCGGCTCTCCATGAAGTTCAGCAGGCATGCGGTTCTGGTGGTGGCGGTCGTGGCGGCTGCTGCTGCGGTCGTGCAACGGCCCGCGCAGGCGCACAAGGAGTTTCTCGACGAGTTCAAGAAGGTCTACACGCCCGACGAGAGCAAGCCCTTCTTCAAGGAAGTCGAGACGGCCAAGTGCCTCGTCTGCCACGGGGAGAAGTCGAAGAAGGAGCGGAACGCCTACGGGAGCGCCCTCGACAAGCTGCTGACGAAGGAAGACAAGAAAGACACCGACAAGATCCGCAAGGCGCTCGAGGAGGTCGCGGCCTTGCCGAGCGATCCGGAAAAGAGCGACGCGCCGACCTTCGGTGCGCTGCTCGGGGAAGGCAAGCTGCCGGGTGCGGCGAAGTAGGCTTCGGGCGGGCGGACAAGCGGCTGACGGTGGGGTGGCGCGGCGTCAGGCCGGCAACGCGGAGGCGGCCTCGAGCAGCATCTGGTCCAAGTCCGCGCAGCCGCCGGCTCGCCCGGCACCGCAAACGCATCGCCACCTGGCCGAGGGGATGACACGCGGCCAAGTCGCATCGGGCGGGTCGGCCGAGTAGTGTACGGGCGTTCCGTCCTCACGCCCGCACCCCGGTCCGCCCATGATCGCGTCCGCTGCCGCGTTTCCCGGGCGGCCGCGGCCGCGCCCGCACGGAGGCCCCCCGCCGTCACGGCGCTACGAGCGCCGCCGCCCCGAGAAGACGCCGCTCCACAAAATCGTCTCTGAGAACCTCGAGAGCTGGCTCGCCTGGCGGGAAGCCGCCGAGCGGCCCGTGCCGGGCTACGTCGCGGAGGAACTCCGCGGCTATCTCGAGTGCGGCATCCTCTGCTTCGGATTCGCCCGTGCCCTGTGCACAGGCTGCGGCCAGGCGTTCGTGGTGGCGTTCTCCTGCAAGGGCCGGGGCATCTGCCCGTCCTGCAACGGCCGCCACATGGCCCAGACCGCCGCGCATCTTGTCGATCACGTGATTCCACCCGTTCCCGTGCGGCAGTGGGTGATCTCCGTGCCCAAGCGACTGCGCGGCATGCTTGCCGACCGCCCCGCGGCCGTCGCGGCCCTCACGAAGATCTTTCTTGATGAGATCGAGCGGCTGCTGTGCGCTGCCGCAGGAGTCACCAGGGCCACCAACACGCCCGCAGCCGCCCGCCCGCGGCTGGGCGCCGTCTCCTTCCTGCACCGTTTCGGTTCGGCGCTCAACCATCACGTGCACCTCCATACCTGCGTGACCGACGGTGTCTTCGTGCCGGCTGCTGCCGAAGCGGCAGGCGACGCACCGCCGACGTTCGTGCCGTCCCGGCCAGTCACCCCGGCCGATCTGACCGCACTCACCGAGCGGGTCCAGCGTCGCGTGGTCCGCTGGTTCAGGCTCGCTCGCCTGCTCGATGCCGCGGCCGGAGGTCGACGCGGCCGGAAGCCAATGGCGTCGTCGAACTCCCACCGTTTGCCGGCAGGATGCCGGTCCGGCGGTCCAGCCAAACCTCGGCTTTGGCTGCGACCGCCCAAGGCGGCAGGGGCCAGGGATGGCCCTGCCGCCGGAATGTCAGCTCGATCGTTTGGCGGACCTCGTCCCGCCGCCGCGGAAGCACCGGCATCGCTACCACGGGGTGTTTGCGCCGAATCACAAGCTGAGGCGGGCCGTCACGGCGCTGGCGATCGGGAATGTCGGCAAGCGGCGCGAGGTCGCGCTGTCGCCCCCTCTCCCTCTGGGAGAGGGCCGGGGTGAGGGTGCCCCGAACCACACAACACCCCGCTCACACGACACCTCGCGGATTGCCTGGGCCAAGCTGATGGCGCGGGTGGCGGAGAAGTTTCCGCTCGAGTGCCCGAACTGTGGCGGCGACATCCGGCTCGTCGCCTTCATCACGGAGCCGGGGCCGATCCGCAAGATCCTCACCTACTTGGGCGAACCACTCGACCCGCCGCCAGTGTCGCCTGCTCGTGGCCCGCCCGCCGACTGGGGAGAACTCGTGCAGGCCGATGACGACCGGGCGATCTTTCAGGGACGGATAGACGAGCTGCCCGCGATCGACATTCACAGCCTCTGACCGCTGCCGGACGCAAGGTCACGATAAAACCGCGCGGCCGCCGGACCCGGAGAGATTCTGCGCTGACGCCAGAAAAACGCCACTCAAGATGGGCAGGGCGGGCGACCCGGGAGCCGCTTTCTGGGCCGGGGCAGGCTCGGGCGGCGGAAGCAACCCGCTCACGAGTCGCTCATTCGTCGGGCAATGTTTGAGGAAGTGCCATTGGCCGGGCTTTCCTTTTTGCGCCGGCTGACCTTCATCTCCCGGGCCAGCCTGTCAAATCCCTCGCCTGACTTTCGGCGGCGGTCCACCTCGGCGGCGATCAGCTGGTCGTCACCGGTAAAACGACGGCGGAACTGCCCGTGACCGTCCTCTCGTTCCGGGTGGCGTATCATGTCAGCCCGTCGTGGGATGCTGTTGGTGAACAAGTCACAGCAGGATACGCCGCCTCTTTCTGTTCCCTCTACGGAACACGACTTTCGGTTAGAACTCGTCCGCCCTGTCTCCCGCGGCTGCTACCACCTTCCGACATGAGGCATGCCATGAACTCGATCGCCCGCTTTTCGCTGCTCGTGGTCGTCCTGCTCGTAGCTGGTTTCTCGTGTGCCGGCCAGGCTGCGTTTGCAGAAGATGATGTTGCCGGGAATCCGTTGCCCGGGGACACGAACCTGATCAAGAGCCTGACGCCGGCGGACGCCAGGGAGTTGCTCGAGAGGAAGGTCGATTCCCTGTCCCTCATTGGCCTGACCACGATCTCTGACGAGGTGGCCGAAGTGTTGGCGCGGTGCAAGGGCCAGCTAAACCTCAACGGCCTGACCACGCTCTCCGAGGAGGCGGCGAAGGCACTGGCACAACACGAGGGCCAGCTGTACCTCAACGGCCTGAACGAGCTGACAAGTGTGGAGCTGGCGGCCAGGTTGGCGCGGGGGACGGGAGCACTGGACCTCAGCGGCCTGACCACGCTCTCCGCCGAGGCAGCCACGGCGCTGGCACAGCATAAGGGCGGTCTGCAGCTCAACGGCCTGACCACGCTCTCCGATGAGGCGATCAAGGCACTGGCACAGCACGAGGGCCAACTGTTTCTCGTCGGCCTGCGCAGGCTCTCCGATGAGGCGGCCAGGGCATTGGCACGGCACAAGGGCCAGCTATTCCTCGACGGCCTGAGCGAGCTGACAAGTGCGGAGTTGGCAGCCAGACTGGCGCAGGGAGGTTCCGTTTCAACGCTGAACCTCGGCTGCCTGACCACGGTCTCCGATGAAGCGGCCAGAGCATTGGCTCAGCACAAGGGCCGACTGTACCTCGTCGGTCTGACCACGCTCTCCGACGAGGCGGCCGAGGCATTGGCACGGCACGAGGGCCAGCTGGTCCTCAGCGGACTCAGCGAGTTGACGAGTGCGAAGTTGGCGGCCACGTTGGCGCAGGGAAGTTCGGACCTGAACTTCCGCCGCCTGACCACGCTCTCCGATGAGGCGGCCGAGGCATTGGGGCGGCACAATGGCAAACTGTCCTGCAACGCCCTGACCACGCTCTCCGAAGAGGGAGCCCAGGCACTGGCGCGGCACGAGGACGTGGTTGGCAAGGCCGCGCTCTCTCCCGAGGTGGCCAAGACACTCGCGGCGTCGAGTACGTGGAATGGCTTTCTTCCCGGTGTCTCCACATTCGACTCCCCCGATTCCGTCGCCATCGCCGAAGCCCTCGCCACGCGATCCGGCCGTCTCGCCCTGCCTAACCTCAAGAAAATCTCCCCCGAGACGCTGACGGCGTTGATCCAAAAGGAAGACGTAGAGATACCCTTGATCGAGACGCTGGAGTTGATCCCGGAGCCGGATGGAAGTGTCACGGAAGACTTCGTCATGCCACACTGGCTGGATGAGCGGCAGAAACTGCAGCGGGAAGCTCGAGCCGCTCGTGCAGCCGAGTAACTCCGGTCAGCCGTGATGTGACGGCGCCGGCCGAGCAGCTCCGCGGCGCGGTGTGGTCACTCCAATCGCCGCGCACGGCGGGCGGCTCGCTGCCTGCGGCCCTGCAAGACCTGAGCGCGCAGCTCGGCGAGGGACACGACACGCCGGTCCGCTGCCGGTTCGCCGGCGCCGAGCGGCCGCTGCCGGAGACCGTGTCCGCGAACCACCTGCTCGTCGCGCAGGTCGGCGGTGGCGGAAGATGATTCAATCGTGGGATGACTCGCTCGACCGGCTCCGCGTGGCGGCGACCGCTTGCCGGGTGATCGTGCTCGCGTCCTCGAAGTCGCCGACCGACGCGGATCTGGCGCTTGCCGCCGGGGGCCCGCGGCGTCGCTGACAGACTGGCGGCCGGATGGCTTCGCGCGGGACACGGCCCGGCAGCACCTCCCGCCCGGGGGGGTGGGGGTCGTGGTGGGGGGCGATCGGCGATCTTGCCGAAAAAACCGGTTCCCGCAGGTCGCGCCGGGGCGGCTCCCCCAGAAATCGGTGCACCTGTCCTGTCGGACCATTTCCGGGGACCGTGAAGAATGATTCGACTCGTGCTAGTGCCGTGGTGGAGGTTAAGATCCCGATTCTGGCTGCCTGTCGGCCGCGGAGACGGTGGTGGTGTTCTTTCAGGAAGGTTTTTAGCTTCGACCAAAGGAAAAAGGGCATGAATCAGATCCATTCATTCCGGGGTGAAAGCGAAGCCAACCGCCTTCAATCAGTCGTGCAATCGCAAGGATTCAATGCCATGAACGCAATCGGAACCAGGCTTTTCAATACACGCGGCGCGATCGTGGCCGGCACCTGCCTGACGGCCGCGGTCATGATGCTGCTCCTCGGCGCCTCGCCGGCGCAGGCGGAGACCTACACGCTCACCACTTCCCCCACAAACGGCTCGTTTACCTTGAACGGCGACACCCTGGTGAATGGTGTTCAAGGTGCCCTGCTCAACCAGGGCACCGGCGGGACGGTCACGCAAAGCGGCGGCAATGTGATCCATACGTTCACTAGCCTCGGCGCGGCCACCCTAACCATTCCGATGAGCAGCACGGGGCAAGTGCTGGTCGTGGGCGGTGGCGGCGGCGGTGGCGCCAGCATCGGCGGTGGCGGTGGTGGCGGCGGAGTTGTCTACATCCCGTCGGTCACGCTGAGCGGCTCCTATTCAGTCTCGGTCGGTGCTGGCGGCACTGCGGGCACTACAGGAACCGCCTCGACGTTTTCGAACATTACGGCTGCCGGTGGCGGTGGCGGTGGCGCCTTTCAGAACGGTAATGGTGCGAGCGGCGGTTCCGGCGGTGGTGCGGGCGGATCAAATGGTTCTGGAACACCGAGCGGTGGCTCGGCGAATGGGTCGAGCCTTGGTTCTTTTAGCGGCACGATCTATGGAAGTCGTGGAGGTACTGTCACGGCCTCCCGTGTGGGTGGAGGCACCACGGTGGGTCGCGGGGGTGGCGGGGCAGGCGTTACCGATCCGACGACGCTGGATGGGGCCGCGAACAGCAACGGTGGTAACGGAGGCGTCGGGGCACAAATCAACATTGGCAGTTATACCGGCCTCTATTGGGGCGGCGGCGGTGGCGGCGGGGTGTTCCCCAGTGTGACGCCCGGCAACGGCGGTTTGGGCGGGGGTGGCGGCGCTGCAAATTATTCTTCGGGCGCAAGCGGATCGGGTGGCGGCAGCGCATTGAACTCTGGCACGGCTGGGACCACGATTAATGG
>JBIKND010000043.1:0-22818 GCA_044358905.1 Pirellulales bacterium
AGGCCTGGAGGGCCGGGTTAGTCCAGCCGGCGGAGCCGGCCAAGCGTCGGTCGGCAGGATGCCGAGCCGACGCGTGAAGTCAGCGACCGCCGCTACAGGACGCGCTTTGCGAGCGCGGCGAGGCGGGTGACGTCGGCGACGCCGTCGTCGCGCGCGATCCACAGCCGCATGCCCGGCACGGGGGCCACGCGGTGGCCGCCCGTGAACGAGCCGAAGGCGGGCAGGACCAGCGTCGAGGCCTCGGCGACGAAGCAGCGGTCGGCGATCCGGTCGCCGCCGGGCGAACGGATCGAGACGGTGGGATGCAGGTGGCCGGCGACCGTGAAGGCCGCGTGGTCGGCCTGCAGCGGCACGGCGGGCTCGTGGACGAAGTGGAACGGGGGCTCCGCGAGGTGCGGCACGCAGGCGTCGAGGCCGAGCGTGGCCGGCACCCGGCCCAGGCCGCGGTCGTGGTTGCCGAGCACGAGCACCACCTCCGCGGCCGTGATCCGCCGCCGGGTCGCGGCGAACTCGGCGCACACCGCCTCCGTGCAACCGCTCCTGGCGTGCAGCAGGTCGCCGAGGATCAGGAGCCGTCGCGCGGCCGTGTCGCGCACGAGCGATTCCAGCCGCGCCAGGTCCGCCTGGGCCGAACCCTCGGGCACGGGAATCCCGGCGCGGCGGAACGTCGCCGCCTTGCCGAGGTGCAGGTCGGCGACCAGCAGCGTGCCGCTGGCGGGCAGGAAGGCGGCCCTCCCCGGCAGGAGGAGGATGTCGGCGTCGCTGCGGCCGGCCTGCGTCGGGTTCGCGATCTCGATGCGCACGGTGTTGCTTCCTGCCGTCGTTGTCATGCGACGCCGTCCGCGGCCTGCTCCAGATCGCGGGCCATGTCGGCGATCTGCGCAAGCCAGTCCTTCGTGGTCAGTCGCGTCTGCACGAACTCCGCCCAGATCGGGAACGCCAGCGGCGAGAGCCGCGTTGTCTCCACGATCCTGATCTCCTTGGACGCCAGCCCGGTCAGGGTCTCGTGAAGGCGGCGGAACTCGAACTGCCGCTCCAGCACCTCGCGCCGGGCCTGGGCGAGCAGCATGTTGTCGGCGTCGTGCTCGGCGAGCACGTCGAAGATCAGGCCGGCCGAGGCCTGCGTCTGGCGGTCGCTCCGCCGACCGCCCTGCACGAGCCCGGCCACGCGGGCGATCTCACGGAAGTGGCGGCGGGCCATCTCGGTGGAATTGAGGCAGGCGAGGAGGTCGTCGAGCAGATTCGCGGGCGAGAGCAATCGCCGCCACGTGCGCGCGTCGGCGGCGAAGGCGTCGCGGCCGGCGAGCTCGAAGCCCCAGTCGTTGACCGCCATCGTGAGCGTGGCGGGCTGTGCCCGGGCGATCCGCCAGGCGACGAGCGCCGCCAGCCCCTCGTGGACGAGCCGGCCGGCGAAGGGGAAGAGGAAGCAGTGATGGCCGTCGCGGCCCTGCCAGCGCTCGACGAGCAGCGTGTCGGCGTCGGGCAGCCGGCTCCATCGCGCCTGCACGTCGAGCAGCGGCTGCACGGCCGCCACCTCGCGGGGCGCGTGCCGCCCGCCGCCGGGGGCGGCTCCGGCGCCCACGAGATCGAGCACGGCCGAGGAGAGGAGCGTCGAGAGCGGCATGCGGCCGCCGTTCCAGCGCGGCACCTGCAGCGGAGCCTGGCCGCGGGCCCGCTTCACCCAGGCGGTGAGACCGTCGAAGCGAAACAGCGTGAGCGGCTTGCCGGCGAACAGGAAGCGGTCGCCCGCATTGAGCCGTGAGGCGAACGATTCCTCGACCGTGCCCAGCCGGCCGCCGCGGACCCACTTCACCTCCACGGTCGCGTCGCCCGCGATCGTGCCGATGCCCATCCGGTGATGGCGGGCGATCGTGGGGCTGGCGACATACCAGCGGCCGAACCGCTCCTTGATCCGCGCGTAGTCCGGATACGCCGCCAACGCCGGCCCGCCGCGGGCGGCGAAGTCCAACGCCCAGCGCCACGACGCGTCGTCGAGGTCGGCGAAGGCCCGCGTGCCGCGGACCTCCGCCAGCAGGTCGGTCTCGCGAAAGCCGCCGCTGCAGGCGACCGTGACGATGTGCTGCGCGAGGCAGTCGAGGGCGGCGGTGAGCGGTGGCCGGGCCTCGACCGTGCCCGCCTCGGCCGCCCGCCGCGCGGCGGCGCACTCCACGAGCTCGAGCGCGTGCGTCGGCACGCACACCAGCCGGCCGACGGCGCCGGGCGCGTGGCCGCTGCGTCCGGCCCGCTGCAGCAGCCGGGCGATGCCCTTCGGGCTGCCGATCTGCAGCACCTGTTCGACCGGCCCGAAGTCCACGCCGAGATCGAGGCTCGACGTGGCGACGACGCACTTCAGCTTCCCCGCCCGCAGGCCCGCCTCGGCCGCGGTGCGCAGGTCGCGGTCCACGGAGCCGTGGTGCAGGGCGATGGTCTTCCGCCACTCGGGCCGGGCCGCCGCGAGCGCCTCGAACCAGCGTTCCGCCTGCGAGCGGGTGTTGGTGAACACGAGCGTGGTCGCGGCCCGCTCGATCGCCGCCACGACCTGCGGCAGGAGCCGCATGCCCATGTGGCCGGCCCATGGAAACCGCTCCATCCGCTCCGGGATCAGCGTCTCGATCTCGAGCGGCCGCGGCACGCGGGCCGACACGAGCCGAGCGGCCGCCGCGCCGGCCGGTCCCACGAGCGCCGCCAGCGCGTCGTCGAGATTGGCGAGCGTGGCCGAGAGCCCCCACGACACGAGTCCCGGCCGCAGGGCCCGCAGTCGCGCCAGCGCGAGTTCCGTCTGCACGCCGCGCTTCGTGGAGAGCAGTTCGTGCCACTCATCCACGATCACGGTCTGCAGGTCGGCGAAGATCTCGTGGGCGTCGTCGAGCGAGAGCAGGATCGAGAGCGACTCGGGCGTGGTGACCAGCGCCGTCGGCCAGCGGGCCCGCAGCCGCCGCCGTTCTGCGGCCGACGAGTCGCCGGTGCGGATGCCGACGGTCCAACCGCTCGACACGCGGCCGGCGCCGCGGAGCGGCTCCTGGAGGGCCAGCGCCGTGTCGGCGGCGAGCGCCTTGAGTGGCGTGATCCAGACGACCAGCGGACCGCGGCGCGACGCCTGCGGAGCGGCGACGGCCTCGGCCCGGGCGACCGCACCGAGCCAGGCGGCGAGCGTCTTGCCCGTGCCGGTGGGCGCGTGGAGGAGGCCGCTGGAGCCGGCGGCGGCCGCCTCCCAGACCTGCGTCTGGAACGGGAACACGTCCCAGCCCCGGGCGGCGAACCATTCGCGAGATCGCTCGACCGCGGGCCCGGGGGCAGGTCGGGCGCGGCCTGCGGCGACCGATTTCGACCGCCGCCGGTGCGTGTCGGCCTCGATCGTCACCTGCGGCTCTCCCTGCTCGGCAGGATGGGTGTGGCCGGTGGCGTTTCCCTGCACCGGGAGCACGTTTCCGGCCGAAAAATGGACCTGCTGCGAACCTTGAACTACCGTTCATCGTATAGCCTCCGTTCCCCGGAGCGACCACCGATGCGTTTTTCCCAGTCGTCACACCCCAGTCGCCGGTCCGATCGCAGCGGAAACCGGCGTCGCGGTCGTCCGCTCGGTTCCTGGGAACGGCTGGGACTGGGAGCGGGCCACGAGACGCTCGAAGCCCGCGCGCTGATGGCGGCCGACCTCGGGGTGGCGATCGACTCGGCCCACGTCTGGTACGCGCCCGGCACCCAGGTCACCTACACGGTGACGGTCAGCAATCCGGGCTCCGAGACGGCGACGGGGACCGTGTCCACCGCGCTCGCCGGCCAGATCACACAGAGCACATGGACGGCCGCGTACTCGGCCGGTGGGTCGGGCCCCGTGGTCGGTGCCGGCAACGTGGCCGGCTCCGTCACGCTGCCGGTCGGCGCCAGCGCCACGTTCACGGTCGTGTCGACGATCGGCCCGTCTGCGACCGGTCCACTGACCTCGACCGCCAGCGTCTCCCTCGCCGGCGATGCCAACACCGCCAACAACACCGCCAGTGAGACGCTGCAGTTCGTCGCCACGCCGCTGGTCGTCGCCGACGACGCCGGGGTCGCGAGCACGTCGGCCGTGCGCGTCGTCGATCCGACCACCGGCGCCGAGCGTGCCCGGTTCTTCGCCTACGAGCCGGGCTTCCGCGGCGGTGTGCAGGTGGTGCTGGCCGACGTCGATGATGACGGGCGGCCCGAGGTCGTGACGGTCTCGGGCCGGGGCCGCGACGGCGAGATCCGCGTCTTCACGCTCGACGGCGTCGAACGGACGGCCTACCGCACGCTGCCCTTCGGGCCCGGCTGGCGCGGCGGCGTGAACGTCGCGGTGGGCGATGCCGACGGCGACGGCTTCGTCGACTTCGCCGCGGCCAAGGCGAGCGGCGACGGCGAAGTCCGCGTGTTCCGCGGCCAGGCCGGCGCCGATCCGGTCGCCGATGGGCCGTATCGCACGATCCGGCCGTTCGCCGCGACGTATCTCGGCGGATCGACCGTCGCGTTCGCGGACCTCGGCAGGTTCGTCGCCGGCACGACCGTCGATGCCACGGCGCCCGACGGCCGTGCGGAGTTGCTCATCGGCAACGGTCCGACCCTCGCGCCGCAGGTGCGGATCTACGACCTGTCCCCGGCCCGGCCGCCCGTGATCGACACGATCCGGCCTTTCACCCCCGCGTCGCTCGGCGGCCTGGCCGTGACCACGGCTCGCGTGAACATCGACTCGATTCCCGACGTGATCGTCTCGGCGGGCCGGCGTGGTGCCGGACGGGTGGAGGTGTATGACGGCCGTGTCGGTCCCGCCGCCAACGCCCGGCTCGCCGCCTTCACGGCGTTCGCCGGCAGCGGCCTCGCGCCGACGGTCGCCACCGCGATCGACGGCGACGGTGACGGCCGCGCCGACACGCTGCTGGCCGCGCAGGCCGGTCAGGCCGTGCGTCGGTTCTCGACCGCGGGCGTCGCCCTCGGCGGAGTTGGGCCGGTCGCGGGCCGTGTGGCTGCGGCCGTCGCCGCCACGAATCCGGCCATCGTCACCACCGCCACGGGCCTCCAGTATCGCGACCTCGTGGTGGGCACGGGCGCCAAGCCGTCGTCTTCGACGGCCCGGGTGACGGTGAACTACGAGGGTCGCCTCCTCGACGGCACCCGGTTCGACGGCAACAACGGCACCCAGTTCGGGCTCAATCAGGTGATCGCCGGTTGGACCGAAGGCCTGGCGACGATGCAGGTCGGCGGCCGTCGGCAATTGATCATTCCGGCGAACCTCGCCTACGGTTCGACGGCCCGACCGGGCATCCCGGCCAACTCGACGCTCGTGTTCGACGTCACACTGCTGGCAACGACCTGATCGGCCGCTACCAGCGGGCCTCGAGCCCCAGGCTCGCGCCGTGGAGGAAGAGGCCGGCGCCGCCGTTGAGGCCGCTGCCGCTGGTGCTCGCGGCGCCGAAGTCGAACTGGTTCGGCGCCAGCGCCACGCCGGAGAGCCAGATCAGGTTGTATCCCGCCCGCAGGCCCCAGGTGTCGGTGAGGCGATAGACGAGCGTGGCGTTGATGTCACCGATGAAGCCCACGCCCCCCTCCGCGGCCGACTGCGTGGGGCGAATCGGCGGGTCAGGCACGGCCGCGTCGACGATCGGATCCTGCGACTGCGTCATGGCCGAGCCGCACAGCGCCGCCTTGGCCCAGCCCTCGAGCGCCCACCGCTCCCATTCCATGCGGCCGCGGCCGCCGAGTTGCGCGCCGAACAGGTTCGTCGAACTGCGCAGGGCGTAGACGCCCGGCAGCGGGCTCGAGCCGCCGGTGAGCGTCAGACCAGCCGACTCGTCGAGCCCAGCCCAGCGGAAGCCGGCGAGCCAGTCGAACGTGCCGCGGCAGTAGCCGTCGCAACGCCGCCACGGCTGGGCCGCCCCGCGGCAATAGCCGCCGTCATCGGTCCTCGAAAAGACGTTGACCTCGGCGGAGTTGAGCGTCGAGGCATAGGTCGCCCGCGCCGTCGCGCGGCCGTTGAAGTCGGGCACGAGCAGGGCGAGCGGGTCAGGCGTCTGGAGATCGTCCGGGCCGCCGGCGGTCCGCGAGCCGAACATGTTCCAGGCACCGAGGTAGCCAATCTCCCAGCCGGCGTCGCAGTCGTTCACGCTGCCATAGAAGAGCCGCAGGGCGGGCTGCGTGGGGAACTGCACCTGGCCGGTCGTGAGCACGGCGTTGCCGGCGCTCGCCGCGAGCAGCTGGTCGGTGGACTGGTTGTCGCGCTGCAGGAAGAGGACGTCGGCGATCGCGTAGGCCTGCGCCGCACCGGTGGCCGGCAGCCGCGTGTCGAGGGGCGGTGTGACCGAGTCCTCGATGACCGCCGGGGGAGTCGCGGGCTGCTCGCCGACGATCGATTCAGTTGCCGCGGCTGTATTCGGCTCCACGATCCCGACCGGCTGGGCGACGACCACGTTTTCCGCCGCCCGGTCGAGGAGCAGCGTCTCCGTTGGCGCGGGTTCGGTCGCCGGGTGGTCGTCGGCCCGGGCGGCTGCCGTCAGCCCCGCGGCGAGGACCAGGACGGCGAGGCGGAATCGTGCGGTGGCCGGCATCGGCTGGCGTTCCCGAAAGGGCGGGCCGCAGACGGCGCGGCGATTGTGCCCACCGGATCATTCGGCACATCCGGCACGGGGGATGAGGATCGTTGCGATCCGTGCGACCGGCCTGGCGAGCCGGGTAAGCTGGCGAACTTCCGCGGCCGTGATGGCCCGCATGGCCCGGCTATCGGGTCGCGATTTCGGCCCGGGCGTACATCTTGTAGTCAGCCGCGGCCAGCCGATCGGCCACCGGCTCGATGGATCGACCGACGGCCGTGTCTAGCGCGTGAGACCGCCGGCGTCCGGCGGCAAAGGTATGCGAGTGAGCCAGGACCGCGTGCTGATATGTAGCGATTGTGGCGTCAAGTTCCGCAGATACGGTGCCCTTCACCTCTTCGGCTGGGCGGCTGTGGCCGTGCGGCGTTGTCTCATCCTCCAGCCGCAAGCGGCAATGCCGCACAGCGAGAGTGCGATCGAGCTCGGCTCTGGCACCGAGGTGATGTACGTCTTGTTGCCAAGCGGATCGTACAGCGTCTCGAGTGGGGATGTGCTGACGATCCGCTGTTCCGCGATGAAGTTTTCGAGGACCGACCGCTGATCGCCGTCGATTCTGAAGCCCCACTGCGTTCCTTGCGGGCCGGCACCACTAAAATCCTCCAGCGTGAGCAACCAGGCGTCGCCAACCGTCAGTTGCACGATCGCCAACGGCGCAGTTGCAGTGAGTGAGCCTGCGGAAAGATCCAGGTAGTCGATGCTGTCGCCGGCGGAAAAAGCCATCGCCGCCTGATCCAGGATGGTCAGAAAATTGAGGTCATAGCGTGCGTGAGGTGCGCGGGTCACGGCACTGCCTGTGCCGGAGATGAAGAGATAGTTCGCGGAAAGCGTGCCGGAAAGCAGGTTCAAGACGCTCGTCTTGTCGGCCTCGGCAGTCACGATCACTCCGTCAGCCGAAACATTGGCGCCGACATGAAACTCCGCGTTGGTGACCGAGATCTGCTGGGTTGCGGTAAGCGGCGCGTTGGCCGTGTAGTAGCCCACGTTTTCCGGGGACGAGGCGATGTCGAGAGTCGCAACGGAAATCGCCCCGACGTTTGAGGCTGTGCCGCCAACGACGAAGACGACCGAATCGGCGAAGTTGTCGCCGGAAGCGAAGTTGGCCGTTGCGTCAAGGATGTTGATGGCCCCGCCGACAGCCGTGATTGTCGCCCCCGAGTTTCGGGTGATCATGGCACCGGACCCGGCGATGGTGAAGCCATGATCGAAAGTCGATCCAGAGAGCACGATGCTCCTGGCCAGTGACAGTGTCGTGGGGGCGGATGCACCGCTGATCTCGATCATTTTTCCAACATTGAATCCCTCGTCAAGCGTGACGCTTGCGCCTTCTTGGATCGTGAGCTTCGGGGTGGTGACCGTGAAGCCGTTGCGGTTGAGCGAACTGCCGGTGCCGGTTATCGCCAGGACTATCGTCGAGGATCCGCCGAGCACGAGATCATGCTGAAGTGAGAGCGTGCCGCTGTCACTGATTTCGACGGCATCGCTGACCGAATCGGTGATCGCCCCGGCACGGAGCACGACCGACTGGCTCCCGGAAACGCTCAGTCGCTGGGTCTGGAAGGGACGGGATGCGAGCCCTGCGATCGTGCCGCCGATGCCGAGATATTCAACGTTCACGACCGGCAGCGCAGCCAGGCTCGGCAGCGTGACGGTCGACCGATGGTTCACAGACAGGCCGGTGAACGTGTCGGAGTCTGCCACGGTGAAATTGGAGTTATTGAAGAGCGAGAGCATGCCGAGTTGGAGCGTATGCCCGTTGCGCTGAATCGCGTAATTGGAGCCGGAAAGATGAAGGTCGACACCGACAAGATTACGTCCGAGCGCGAACTGGCCGCCGGACTGAAGGCTCACCGAGGGCAGCAAAGCGGGGTACTGAGCATAGGTTGTGAATGAGTCGGCGGTCGTATAAGCAACGCTCGCGGACGAACTCAGGATGAGATCGTGGACGGCGAAAGCTCCAGCCGTGCGGGCGAAGGCATTCGAGCCCGAAAGAAACAACCGGCCGACGGCGAGCGTGCCCGAATTGAGCGAGATTCTGCCGCCGCCGCTGACTGAGGAATCCGCGAAGATCATGTCGCTGGCAGTGACGTCGGCATTGACGTTGAGAATGCCGCCGGCGTTGACGTCGAGAACACGGACGTATTGCCCAGACAAGGTCAGCGGCGCGTTGGCATTGAAAGTGGATCGCTGTCCGCCCGGACTCGTGCCCGTGATGGTCAGCGTGGCATATGTTCCCGAGGACGAAAGAGTCACCTGCGAGCCGCTCGACACCGTGAGGTCGGAGGATTGACCGCGGGTGACGCCGCATGCCATGAGAACGACAGCCAGTGCCCCGATCGAGCAGGAGAGTTGGAGGAGACGGTTTTCAAACACGGAGGTGCCTCTCGAGATGAAGTGCTGCCGATGACAAGGCCGTCGCACCGGCTTCTGTCAGCGCGATGCCGTCGAAGCCGCAACACTCGCCAGCTTCCGTCCGGAAACGCACGAGGTGAATTGGCAGCGCTCGTCACCACATAAACAAAGGCGAAAACGGCGGCCAAAAGCGGACGCGCAACAGCCGAAAAAGGGACGAATCCGGCACGAGCAGGGACGAATCCGCCGGCTGGGGACAAAAGTGACAGCCACGAACGGCACTGTCGTGGCAAAGCGAACACGCAGATTGGCCTTCGGCCGGCGGTCTCCGCGGATCGAGCGGGAGACCCCAATCGTGTGGGAATGGCTGTCGCAAGTTATTCGGGACGGAAAGGAGGCCGCGGCCTGCCGATTGCCCGGGCAAGCCGAGACGGATCAGCCTCGCCTCGGCCTGCCAACACGTCCTCTCCGCGTGGATGCTGGTCCTGCGGGTCGCCAACCGACCAGGACATTCGAGCATCGCGTCACCAAACGCCGGAGGCACCGCTACCTGCGGCGGAAAAACCAGAGCTACTCTCCGGCAGGAACCTGCGCAGTCCAGAGCCTGAGTTTCGCCACGACAGTGCGATTCGTGGCCGGCACCTTTTTCTTTTTCCTCGTGTAACGGCGCCAGATCCAGCAGCTCGTCAGGCCGAGGCCGGCGAGGGCCATGGCGGAAGTGGATGGTTCAGGGACGGCGGTGATGGAAAGAGACAGGCCTTGGTCGCTTGAATTCGTGGGCCAAAACATGGTGTTGTATCTTCCTGCTCCGAGAAACCCATAGCCCGAATCATTGAACGCCGTCGGTGCAGTCTCCGCTGTATTCATGTACCAGCGCGAACTAGAGCCAAAGGCCGGACTGATCCAATAGGTTGTCGAGGCAGCCAGCGTGACAGGCGTCTCGGGGTTGAATGAAAAATCATAGACGCCTTTTCCGAGCACCAATGTCGGATTCGACGTCGCCAATAACACTGGAGTGGAGGGGTTGGGTCCAGTACCCGATTGATAGACCCCAACGGTGCGGCTGACTCCTGCGGGATCGCCTTCGGACAGGCCAAGACGAATGCTCTCTAAAGTAAGGAAAGCCGTGTTGGAACCGGTCTGGAACTGCTGAAAGGCGCCGAGGTTGAAAAAGTTGCGCTGCGCGTAGTTGTCGCCCAGCGATCCGCCTTCGTCAGCGCCGAGGTTCCCGTAGGCCGTATCGGCATTTGCGGTTGATGCGGAGGATGTGATGCACACGCCGAGCACGGCGAAGCGGAAAAGAAGGTTTAGGACTTTCATGACGCGAGGTTCTCCATTTGAGATGAGCGATGCGAGTCGCCACGGATCAGGCCGATAGGGAAGAGGACTCCATGAAGTGGGCAAAACTGTTTCAGCAGGCGGGTGGCTACCGGGCGGTAGCCGGTGTGGACAATCCATTACGAACGGATGCGGAAGGGCTAGGTGGGGCCGGCTCAAACGGATTGCAAGCCGCGACACCGGCAAAGCCACCCAGATTTGGTGGCCGTCACCTTTTTTGCCAGCCGTTTTTGGCGACGGGTGACGTGCCAGCCGGCGCAGGCGATGCCGGCGAGGGTCAAGGCGTAGGTGGAGGGTTCGGGCACCGCCGCGATGCTGAATGCCACAGAGTTACCGGCACTGTAGCCACCCCATGTCGAGCCGCCGTCGAAGGAGATCTTGGTCGCGCCGAAACTCCATCCGGAATCATTCTGTGCGGTCGGCGAAGCGGCGGCCGCGTTGCCATACCAGCCGAACGACGAGGCCTCGGGGCTGTCATTTCCCACGAAGAGCCAATAGGTCGTCGATGCCTGCAGTTCTGCTGCAAACGTCGGAGTGAAGTCGTAGAAGCCCGTGGTCGTTATGGAGCTGCCCTCACCTGGAATGGAGTAGAAGGCCGCGACCGTTGACAGCGACGGAGTTCCGCCATCGTCCCCCGTGATGAGAGCAAACGGAACGGGATCGTTCGTCGGGCTGCCGATGCCCAGCCGCAGACTGCCCAACGTCCAAGGCCCGTCCGAGCCGGTCACGAAGGACACGGCTATACGAGTGCCGTCCGGGCCTGCGTCGATCGCACTGGTGGAGAGCCCGCCGAGGGCGTTGTTGCCGGACGCCCCGAGGTTCCCGAATACGACGTCGGCCATCGGGCCGGAGACGGGACCCGCGAGCGCGGGCTCACTGCCGGCCACGGCAAGCGACACGAGCGCGACGGCCAAGGCAGCCTTCGCCTTCCGACGCCGCCACAGCGAGAAGCCTCCGTAGGCAAGACCCGCTAGTCCCATCGCCCACGTCGATGGCTCGGGCACCGGCGAGACGTTCAACTGCATCGCAAAATTGTAGTTCTCAATCCCGGTTGCGTTAGTAGCGCTTGTACTACCAAACGCGTACGCCAACTGACCGGAAGTCTGTCCGGCAACCATCAGATCTGCATCAAAACCGATTTGGGCAGACTTCGTACGGAGTTCAATGAGAAGGTTCCCGCCGCTATATACATAGGGCGTATCGAACGAAATCATCGTTCCAAAATTTAGCGGTCCTTGAAAAAAACCTTGGCCAACAGTGAGCGAGCCTGTTCGTACCGTTGTGGGTGGACTGTGGAAGTTATCCGCAAATACGGAACCCAGCGATGCTTTCCCACGACCAACGGAAATATCAAATTGCGGGAATGTATACGGGGAAAAAGAGCTGCCAGGAAATGGAAAATATGGCGAGCGAATCGTTAGTCCTAGGATCGTGTCGCCTACGTTCATCCCGACCAGTTCACTGCTTGGAAAAAGATTCTGCGCCACCTGCTGCGAACCGTAGTACCCAAAGCCCCAACTACTGGAACCGGTTGTTGTGGCGGCAGCAGTGGGGACAGCGATGGCGATCGATCCGGCATCGGCGGGGCCGGACGACAGCAATTCCGCCGCAAGGATGCCGCACGTGGCAACAAAAAAACGGAAAGAGGAGGGCGCAAAAAGTCTCCGGCGCGGACTCTTCTCCCTAACGGATTTGGTGCGAACGAGCGCGAGTGATGCGGAGATACCGCCAATGGGCAGCTTCCTCCGCATGCCGCCTGCGAGAAGGTTAGGCGAGACTTTCACCGTAAGCGAGCGACCTCCACGGCCGCGCGTGCGACGTCGGACCGCCCGCCAACCCGCACAGGCAATTCCGGCCAGTCCCATCACCCACGTCGATGGCTCGGGCACGGCAACCGGGCTTGCAAGACGAAAACCGTTGCCGATGAAGTAGCTGTCGGCCGACGTGGCGTCCGTGACGCGGAAAGGTGACGACAAGGAGATCGCACCGTTCCAGTCCCACCCTCCGCCCCGGAGCCCGCGGGACGTGCCGGCAGCACCTGTGAGATCGTTCCATTCCATCACGTTGCCGCTCTGGTCAAACGTGCCGTAGGCACTCTGGCTATTCGTATATGCTCCCACTTCGGTCAGGTAATTTTGGCCCGACGAGTAACTCGAAGACCGCGTCACGGAGTAGACACTGTTGATGTAGTTCGCCTGATTTGCCGCGCTACCGATCGTGTTACCAGGGTCCGTGTCGCTTTGTGTGGCGTAGTCCCAGTAGCCCGCATTCGTACCACCGCCCTTGTAGTACGCGGCCTTGTACCACTGGTTTTCCGTGGGGAGGTAGAACTGGCCGCCTGCGTTCCGCGCTGGAGCCGTGCCGCTCGTGGCCCCGTTCAGCGTGTAGGCACCCGTCTCCGTGCTGCCCGACCCTTGCCCGTTGTGCATCCAGTTGGCGAAGCGGGCCGCGTCGAACCACGAGACGTACGCGATCGGCCGGTTGCCGGGGCTACTCGCGCCTGCGGGAGTGCTGCCGGCCGGACCGATCACGCTGTACGTGTACGACCCGCTGGCACCTGTCCGCGAGATGCCAGCGCTGTTGAGGTCAGTCGCCATGCTCGTGCTGTAGAGCGAGTATGGGTCGCTCTTGGCAGCAGCATTCAGGAAGGCCGCGTACTGACCGATCGTCACCTCGTACTTGCCGATCTGGAACGCCGTGGCGACAGCTCCGTAACCCGTCGTGTCCGCCGCGTTCCCGGGATCTCCCACCGTCACCCAGTCGATCGTGATCGGCGTGGCGTCAGCAGGAGCGAGCGATGTGAAGGCCACCGCGACAGCGAGGCACGATGCGGTAGTGGCCGAGAGCGACTGACCCCTTGGGCTGCGCTTCCGACGTCGCCACATCGAAAAGCCGCCGTAGGCGAGGCCGGCGAGGGCCATGGCGTAGGTGGAGGGCTCGGGCACGGCAACCGGACTTGCGAGACGAAAACCGATCGAGTTGTACTCACTCGACGTGCTGGACCAAAAGTCCGTGGAAGCCGCCATCAGATCCGCTTCATAGCCCGCACTCCCGCCTCTGACTCCACGCACGTTATTGCCAGCCCCATCAATGAGCGGCGGACTGTCGTTCCACTCCATAACGTTGCCACTCTGGTCGAAAGTTCCGTATTTGCTCGGGCTTCCTGAAAAAGTCCCGACGTCTGTCAGGTAGTTCTGGCTTGCGGAATACGTGTTCGACCGCGTCACCGAGTATGTCGTTCCGTTCAGACGCCAGTTGGCCTGATTAGTCCCACTGCCGATGAAGTTTCCCGGAACCGCGTCGCTCTGGGTGGCGTATTCCCAATAGCCTGCATTCGTGCCGCTCCCCTTGTAGTAGGCCGCTTTGTACCACTCGTTCGCCGTCGGAAGGTAGAACTGCGCGCCAGGATTCCTCGCCGGAGCCTCGCCGCTAACCTGTCCGCCGACGAGCGTATACGCACCCGTCTCTGTACTCCCGTTCCCCTGGCCGTTGTGCATCCAGTTCGCGAACCGGGCAACGTCGAACCAACTGACGTATGTGATCGGGCGGTTTGCGTTGCTGACGCCACCGTAGGGAGCAATTCCAGCCGCCGTCATTACGCTGTACGTGTACGCCCCTGATGACCCGCTGCGCGAGATTCCGGCGATGTACAGATTCGAGCCCATGTCCGCTTTGTAGAGCCCGTAGGGATCACTTTTGGCAGCAGCATTCAGAAAGTTCGCATACTGCCCGATGGTGATCTCATACTTGCCGATCTTGTACTCATAGGCCACTGCACCGTAGCCCGTGTCGTCCGCCGCGTTCCCTGGATCGCCCACCGTCACCCAGTCGATCGTCACGGCGCGGGCGGATGCGAAGGTGAGAAACGCCGCTGCGATGGCGAGGCATGAGGCGGTGATGTGGCGTGCGACGGTGCGGCGGACGCTTGCCGCGCGGGCGGTGCGACCAGGTGACTTAGTGCTCATGAGCGGCCCTCTGGGGTCGGTGGTCGGAAGGCGGATGCGTCGAGCGGTTCGATCGCCACTCGCGACACGCGAGAGGTGTCACAGACAAAGCCGGAGCCGACCGACAAAAGCGGACACGGCAAACTCGGAAAAGTGACGAATCCGGCACGAACAGGGACGAATCCGCGGGCCGTCCGCGAGCGGAAATCTGAAAAAGGTGCCAGCCACCAAATCTGGGCAAAGGTTCGCTGGTCAGCCGAGCTACGGAGCCGCCTCCTCGCTCCTCGGCCGACCGCGGTTCTGCACGAAGGCTGACAGTTCACCGTCCCGCCAGCCACCGGGAGAGACGCGAGGCGTGCAATACGTGAACGCATGTATATATTGCTCGCCAGCCCTTTCTTCGTGCCCAAGTGTGGTGGCCGTCACGTTTTCCTCGACTGATTGGAACGATGCTCGATCGCCCGACGACCGCGTATTTCCGGCATGTCCGCCTGCGGCCGGATCGGAGTATCCTTCAGGACGAGTGGATTACCCTTACAATTGACGATCCCGAGGTCGAGGAGCTTCAGCCTGACGGCCGAGTGCGATGCTGGAGGCGTATCCCGGAGGCCGGTGGACGGGCTTTGCGGGTCATCCTCCTGCCGGACCGGATGACCATTCACAACGCATTTTTTGATCGAGACTTTCCGGAGCGGAGCGATGAAGGTCAGGTATTTTGAAGACACCGACACGGCGCTCGTCGAAATCGGCACGACCGCCGCTCACGAGACCAGGGAACTGTCCCCCGATCTGTACGTCGATCTGGATGCCGAGGGGCGGGTCGTCTCGATCACGATCGAGCACGCCAGCCGGCAGGGTGACCTGAGCGAGGTCACGTTTGAACGGGTTGCCACCAGCCCGCCGGTGATCAGGCTCGGTTAGAGAAAGGTGACGGCTACGTGCCAGCCACCAAGGGCCTTGGATGCCTCGCGGATTCCCTGCACCCTCTCCCCGCGACCCCCTCTCCCAAAGGGAGAATGGGCATCGGTAATCGCCGTGCCGCATCGCGTGTGGCAGGCACTTGCGTCTTCAGGGCCTTGGAAGCTCCATCACTGAGAACCGGCCCGAGCCCGCGGTGGGCAGGTCGCCCGCGTGGCCGCCGACGAGAAGCCGGCCGCCGTCGGCCGTGACGAGCAGCGCGCGGACCTTGAATCCCGGCCGCAGCTCGTCGAGCGTGGCCAGCGTGGCCACGTCGGAGATCCGCACGCACGTTTCGTCGGCCGCGACGAGGATCCGGCCCTCGCGCGAGAAGGCGAGGCCCTCGATCGCCCGCTCGTGCGGCGCGAAGAGGCCGATCGAGGTGCCGGTTGCCGCTGCGAAGAGATACACCGCGCCGCTGCGGGCGCCCACGGCCACGAGCGTGCCGTCGGGCGACCACGCCACCGCCGACGACTGCCCGACGACCGCGAGATCGAGAGGCGGCGGCAGCTGGGCAGAGCCGCCGGCCGAGCGCGGCAGCGGAGAGATCGCCGCGCGGTCGCCCGCGATCGCCACCCGCGGCGGACCGGCCGGGGCTGTGGCGAGGTCCGTCACGACGCCGGCAGCCGACCCGACGCGCTGCACGGCCCCCGTGCCGGAGGCACACCAGAAGAGCCCGCCGTCGAAGGAGCGGACGACGAGATCGCCGGCCGGTGTCCACGCGACGAGCGCATCGGTCGGATCGGCGGGGGCCGGGAGCGCGACCGGCACGGCCGCAGCGGCGGTGTGCGGCATCACGAGCACCGGGTCGCCCGTCCGCCGCGAGATCGCGAGGCGCTCCGACTGCCGATCCGCGGCCACTCGCCAGACGCGGTTCACGCCGCTGGCCATGAACGGCCGTGCCACACGCGCTGCGAGATCGATCGTGAACGGCGCGGCCCCTTGGCCGAGCACCAGCAACGCCGGACTGGCGTCGCCCGGCCCCGGGCGGGCCTCCACGACATGCTCGACCGAGCTCTGCGTCAGGGGGATGTCCGTGAACATCGCCGTCTCCGCGGAACGCTGCACGTCCCAGCGGCGGACGGTGCCATCGGCGCCGGCCGTGAGCAGCGTGCCCGCCGGCTCCCAGGCGACCGACCAGATGCGGCCCACGTGGCCGACCCGTCGGTCGAGCACTCGGCCTGTCGTGGCCTCGAATATCCGCAGGCCACCGTCGCGGCAGGCGGTCGCAATCCGGCTGCCGTCGGCCGAAAACGCACAGCCTTGGACCCACGCCGGATGGCCCGGCAGCGAGACTGTGAGCCGGCCGGTGGCGACGTCCCAGACATGGGCCTTGGCATCGGTGCCGCAGGCCATGAGCCGGCCGCCGTCAGCGGTGACGACGAGGCCTCCGAAGACGACGCTGGTGTGCGGCTCGACAGGCGACTCGCACGCGCGCACGAGCCGGCCCGTCGCGGCGTCGAGGAGGACCACGGTGTTGCCGCAGGATGCGGCCAGCATCTGGGGCGACACGAAGGCCAGTGACTCGATGTCGGGCGCCTTGTCGGCTGGCGCGTCGAACGTGAAGAGATCGACGGTGTGGTCGGGAGCGTCGAGGTTCACCAGCCGCACGGAGCGGTCCTCGCCGCCGGTGGCGATGACGCGGCCGTCGGGCGACCACGCGGCGGCGTAGAGCGGCCCCGTGCCCGGCCGCGCCTCGCCGGCTGCGACGAGCCCGTTGGCCGTGAGCCGCCACCAGCAGAGCCGGCCGTCCTGGCCGGCGCTGGCGAGGAGGGAAGTGTCGTGCGAAAACGCAACGTCGTTGACCTCGTCGTGGGCCGCGATCGTGATCGCCGTCGGCCGGCCGTCGAGCTCGCGGATGAGATGGATCGATCCATCGGCGCCGGCCACGGCGGCGGTCGCGCCGTCGGGCGCGAGGGCGATCGAGTAGAGGTCGCGCGGCCGCTTGCCGTCGCCCGACTCGGCGGCGGGGGCGAGCAGAATCTCCCGCTCACCGTGGGTGCGGCGGGCCAGCCAGCGGCCGGCGAGCGAGTCGGCGAGCGCGGAATCCACGGCCCGGGTCTTGTCGAGCTGCTCGACCGCCGCCGCGACATTGCCGGCCCGCAACGCCTCGAAGCCGCGGCGGATCTCTTCGAGCCCCCGTTGCTGGCGGATCTCTTGCTCGCGCCTCGCAACCTCGCGGCTCCGCTCGAGGCCCACCCATGCGGCGCTGCCCAGCGCGGCGAGCGCGACGGCCGCCAGAGTTGCCACCACCGGCCGGCGGCGGACGAGCCGTGCGGCATGGCCGAGCAGTGAGACCGGCCGGGCGCGGGTCGGCCTTCCGGCGAGCCAGTGGTCGAGATCGGCGGCGAGGTCGGCCGCGGTCGCGTAGCGGTCGGCCGGCTGCCGGGCGAGGCATTTTGTGGCGACGGCGGCGAGGTCGCGCGGCACGCCGCGGACGACCCGGTCGGCAGAGGCCGGTTCGTCGATCAGCACCTGCCGGTAGATCTCCGTGTCGGTCGTGCCGCCGCGCAGCGAACGGCCGGTGAGTAGGCGGTCGAGCAGCAGGCCGAGGGCGTGGACGTCGGTGGCCGGCCCGATGGCACCGACCGAGCGATCCACTTGCTCCGGTGCCATCCAGGCTGGAGTGCCGATCCGCGCGCCGGTGCGGGTGAGCTGTGTGAGCGGGTCGGCGGCGTCGATCTCGTCGTGGACCTTGCCGAGGCCGAAGTCGCCGAGTTTCACGGAGAGGCCGAGGTCGTCGGGCCGCGCCGCGACGAGGATCGGCTCACTGCCCGGCGGCGCGGGCACGAGCAGGACGTTGGCCGGCTTGATGTCGCGATGCACCACGCCCGCGTCGTGGGCGCAGGCGACCGCGCCCGCGATCGCCCGCACGAGCCGCGCAGCGATCCGCGGGGGCAGCGGGCCGGGGTGGCGATCGAGCCACTCGGCGAGGCTGCCGCCGGAACAGTATTCCGCGGCGATGAACTCGCGGCCCGCGTCCTCGCCCACCTCGTAGATCGTGACGATGTGTGGATGCACGAGCCGCGAGGCGATCTCGGCCTCGCGGACGAACCGGCGTCGCGCATCTGCCGAGAGCAAAAGTTCCGGCCGTCGCACCTTCACCGCCACCGGTCGCCGCAGCAGCGTGTCGAAGCCCTGCCACACCGTCGCGAAGCCCCCTTCGCCGGCGAGCCGGAGGATCGCGTGGCGGCCGATCGACTGGGGCACCGCCGGCAGGGCAGGGGACGCGCCGTCCGGCTTCACCGCCTGGCGCAAGAGCAGGATCGTGTCGAGGATCCCGGCCGCGTCGGGCTCGGCACCATCGATCGCCGCGCCTGCGGGCGGCTCCGCCGTGAAGCCGGCGAGGTAGTCGTCGAGGGCGGCGGCGTCGAGCGCTCCGCGGCCGGCGTCGGGCTCGTCTTCCGCAGGCACTGGCTTGGCGACTCCGTGGACGGTCACTCTACGGTCGGAGTCAATTCGCGTGCGTTCGCGGCTTCCTGCGCCGCGGTCAGTTCGGCACGCAGCCTGGCGACCGCGCGATACCACATCTTGCGCACCGCCTCCTCCGAACGGCCAAGAATCGGCGCCATGGCCACGAACGACATACCCTGCCAGTGACGCAGTTCCAGCACCTGCCTGTCCGGCGGGGCGAGCCGTGACAGTGCCGCGGCGAGGGCCGCTTCCTCCTCGCGTCGGATCGCGGAGCGGGCCGGTGTCCTCGTGTTCGCGGGGATGCTGCCGACCCGGCCCGCCGCCGGAGCGGTGTGTTGCGCGGTCTCGCGTTCGACGGCGGCGCGATGGTGGCGGACGGCGTCGATGACGTTGTAGCGCAGGATCTCCCGCAGCCACGCGAACAGTTCGTCGCGGGTCGAGCCCTGGAACCGCGTGAAGCCCCGCTGCATGTCAATGGCCGTCTCCTGGACGAGGTCGGACAGGCCGACCTTGGCCCGCACGTCCTCGGGCAGTTCGCGATGGGCGAAGTCGAGCAGATCGCCGCGGGCCGCCTCGAAGAGCCTGCCAATGGCGTCGGGGGCGCCGCGTCGCGCGGCGGCGATGAGGTCGCGGATGTCGGCGCGGGCGTCCATGGGTGCTCCGGTCTGCTCCCCACCCTCCGGCTGGTGGGATCGACGACCCAGTCTACCCGCCCGCCGCGACGTCGATCATCGCCTTGAGGTCGGCGAGGGTGCCCGCCGCGGCGGGTTCCTTGTCCTTCCGCCAGCGGACGATCCGCGGGAAGCGGACGGCCACGCCCGACTTGTGCCGCGTGGAGGCGGCCACGCCCTCGAAGGCCAGTTGGAAGACGAGCGTCGGTTGGCAGATCCGCACCGGGCCGTGCTTCTCCAGCGTCGTCGCCCGCACGATCCGATCCACCTCGACGATCTCCGCGTCGGAGAGGCCCGAATAGGCCTTGGCGATCGTGACCAGCTTCCCCTCGTCCCAGACGCCGAGCGTGTAGTCGCTGTGCAGGCCGGCGCGGCGGCCGTGGCCCGCCTGGGCGTAGAGCAGGACGGCGTCGATCTCCAGCGGCTCGATCTTCCACTTCCACCAGTCGCCGCGGGTGCGGCCCACGCCGTAGCCGCTCGCGAGCCGCTTGAGCATCAGCCCTTCCACGCCGCGGCTCCGCGAATCGGCACGGCAGGCGGCGAGCGCGTCCCACGAGTCGCCGGAGACCGTGGGCGAAAGAAAGATGCGGTCGCCCTCGGTCGCCGTCGCCGTGCCGGTCAGCAGTTCCTCGAAGCAATGGGGCACGAGCCCTTCGAGCACGGTCCGCCGTTCGGCGAGCGGCCGCTCCCGCAGGTCGACGCCGCCGGCCTCGAGTACGTCGTAGGCGACGAACGCGCACGGGATGTCGGCGAGGATGCTCTTGGTGACCCGCCGCCGTCCGGCCCGCTTCGAGAGCGCGGCGAACCCGAGCAGCCGCCGGTCGCGGACGGCGAGCAATTCGCCGTCGAGCACGGTGCCTTCGGGCAGCGTCGCGGCCGCCCGCACCACCTCGGGGAAGGCCTCGTTGACCGGCTCCTCGCCGCGGCTCCAGACGGTGACGTCGGCGCCGCGGCGCACCATCTGCGCCCGCATGCCGTCCCACTTCCACTCGGCCAACCAGTCGGCGACCGGGCCGAGATCCGTGGCCACGTCGGGCGGCGCGGTGCGATCGAGCGCCGACGCGAGGAAGAACGGATAGGGACGGCGGGCGTCGGCCGGCCCGGGCTCGGCGGCGAGCAGCCGCGCGAACGCGGCGCCGTCGGCCACCGGGTCGCCCATCAGCCGGTGCGCCATCACGGCCGGCTCGACGCCCGCCAGTTCGGCCAGCGCCCGGGCGACGAGCGTGCGCGACACGCCGACCCGGCAGCCGCCGGTGAGCAGTTTGTGCCACACGATCCGCTCACGCGGCGCGAGCCGACGCCAGACCGCGAGCACGACCTCCTTCTTGTGGGCCTCGTCGGCCGACCGCAGTTCGTGGATCGTGGTCCGGATGATCTCCGCGAGGCCCACGTCGCCGGCCACCGGGGCGGGTGCATCGGCGGCCGTCGCCGGGTCGGCCAGCACGAGGGCCAGCGTCTCGGCGAGGTCGCCGACGTGGGCGTAGCACTCCTCCACGAGCCACGGCGGCAGCCCCGTCGCCTCGGCCGCCCAGGCCCGTAACTGGGTCGTGCTCACGGCCCGCAACTGCCGGCCGCCCGAGAGCACCGCCAGGGCGTAGGCCGCGTCGTCCGGGGGCGCCGACGCGAAATAGTCCCGCAGGGCCTCGACCTTCTCGGTGGTGCGGGAGGTGGCGTCGAGCCGCCAGTAGAGTTCGGTGAAGCGTTTCATGCGCGCGGACCGGAGGCCAGGTTCCGCCGTGCCCATCATGCCATCCGGGATCGTCGTGTACGATAGGAAGTTCCAAAGGCAATTTGCCCTGACGGCCTTTTGGCCGCAGCCCAGGATCGGTGCCGGGAGTCGAACATGCCCGCGATCCACCCCCCGCCGGTGCCGCCCGCCCCCGGGCGGCCGCTCGGAGCCGGTGCCGGCAGCGACTGGTTCGCCGCGGTGGACGAGTTCGTGTTCACGATCTACCGCACGGGCTACGTGCAGAGCCTGATCCTCCACGTCGCGGCGCTGCTCCTGCTGGCGTTGATCGTCATCCGGCCCGACCTGCCGCGGCCGCCCGTCATCGCCCTGGAGTTCGCGGCCGTTGGTCCCGAGGAGGCGGTGGACGTCGCGGCGGTGGAACTTCCGGATCTCGAGCCACAGGAACTCGACGTGCCCGACGACGCCGCGCCACTGCCGGTGGACGAACTCGTGGCCGTGGAGCCATCGATCGAGGTCGATGCCGTCGAGCCGGCCGTGTTTGCGATCGACGAACCGCTCGTCGCGGACGATGCGGCCGCGTTCGCGGTGAACGTGCCCGTGCCGAACGGCCTCGTGGGGGCAGGCGAGCCGGTGGCCGGCGCCGCGGGTGGCGGTGGTGGTGGTGACGGCATCGACGGCGAGATCGGCCGGCGGCTCAAGGTCGCGGGCGCCGGCACCGGCGACGTGCAGATCTCGATCGCCTGGAACAACATCAACGACATCGATCTGCACGTGATGGTGGAGCCGATCGGTGGCGCCTTGAGCGCCTCGATCATCAACTTCACCAACCGGATCGGCATCGCCGGCGGCTGTCTCGACGTCGATCGCAACGTGCGGCCCACGACGCGGACGCCGGTGGAGAACGTCTTCTGGGGCAAGGGCATTGCCCCCTTCGGCCGCTACACGGTCGGCGTGCATCACTTCCGCCACTGGGGCGGCGGCGAGCCGACGGAGGTGGAGGTGGTGGTGCTGGTCGACGGCGAGGAGGAGCGGTTCAAGGTGCAGCTTCAGCCGGGCGATCCGCTCAAGGTGGTGACCGCCTTCCAGCGGCTGCCGAAGGGGGGATACACGGCCGCGCCCGTTGCGACGTTGCCGCCGGTCGCGTCCCCTCCGCGTCGGCCGGTTGCCGTCGGCGGCTACGGGCCAGTGCGGGCGGTGCCGATGCGGCCGCTCAAGTAGCGGGCGGCGTTAAAAAATGTCGCCGCACCACTTGACGGGCTCACAAAGAGGGGGTAACCTACCGCTCAGTTAACGATCTTTGGGCTTCTATCAGCCTTTTCCAGGGCCGCTACTGCCAGCGTCTTCCACTGCCGGCGAAGAAGAAGGTCATCGGGCCTTCGTGATCCTGCGGCTTCTGTGGTTTCGTCCCTTGTTGCTCCCCCTTCTCTAAGGCGGGGTGTTTCGTCCGGTGATTTGCCGGGCGAGGACGATGTTTGGCGTGCACAGTTCGTCTCTCGGGTTCGCACCTCTCCTTCGCTGATCGTGGTGGCCGCTGTCAGGCCGTCGTGTTCAACGCCCAGGGGGTGCCAATGCCCGTTTCATCGCCGCCAGCAGGTTCAAGACCGACCAGCGCTCGACGCCGATCGCGTGATTCATTCACCCAGCGAGGCGATCGACACCGCAGCTGTTCACCGCCCGCCGTGGTGCCCGTCGCCCTCCCGGCTGTGTTGCGGGCGCAGGGCGTCCGCACCGTCGTGATCGTCGACTGGGACTTCAATCGGTACGGCGACTTCATCGCGGCGGCCCAGGATGGGCTGCTCGAGGTGCTGTTCTGCAGCACGGCGAAGGCGGCCCTGGAACTCTCCGCGCAGGCTGTCGCC
>JBIKND010000199.1:0-6630 GCA_044358905.1 Pirellulales bacterium
GTGAGACCTTGGCTCTCACCGCGACGGGCCAAGGCTGCAGGGGCCATGGATGGCCCTGCAGCCGTAAAAAATGGAGACGAAGGGGATCGAACCCTCAACCCCCGCCTTGCAAAGGCGGTGCTCTCCCAATTGAGCTACGTCCCCGAAGCGGACGCAGAGGATTGTACTGCCGCCGAGTCAATCCTGCACAACGCCTTGTCGCGAACCGAAGAGGTCACTTTCGAACGCATCGCCACCAACCCGCCTGCAATCAGGCACCGCTGATTGCCAGTGAGGGCACCGTCGGCTCGCAGTCGGCCCGAAAACACAGAGGGGAGCGAACCACGTGGCCCGCTCCCCTCGTCGTGAATCAGGTCATCCGCGCGGCATCAGGCCCGCTTCCGCCGCCGCCATGCGCCCACCGCCGTGCAGGCGAGCCCGCAGACTGCCAGGGCCAGCGTCGTCGGTTCGGGTACGGCGACAACCGCAAAATCGCTGTTGTGGTTGATGACCGCCCAGACGGTGTTGCTCGTGACGTCCACGCCGTAAGAGCCGAGGGCGTCGCCCGCCTGCCAGGCCCGCTGAAAGAGCTGGGGAGAGCCGCCGATGTTGCCGTCAACGGACTTGACCCACCTGTTCGTCGCGGGGTTCCGCCAAGAAAGAAACAGCTCCCCGGCGCTGGCCATCAAGGACTCGGCCTGCGGCAGCGTCGCCGGATCGTATTGCATTTGCAGCACCCATGTGGCGGTGCCTGTGCCCTGGAAGGTAAGCACGTCTCCGACGAGCTGGCTTCCACCTGCGGCGCTGAAGTTTCCCTTGGGGCTTGTGGTCGCGAAGATCGTCGTGTCGGCCGCGACGGTGCCGGCCAGCACATTGACAGCCAGTCCCGACGTGCCGCTGACGCTGATCCCGCCGATGTTGCCAGCGGCAATCGGCACGGACGTGCCCCGGGCGATGGAGAGGATTCCCCCCTGGGCAAGCGACACCTTGGCATTCGTGAGGCTGGCGCCCGATGCGATGTTTGCGGCCGCCCCGGCGGCGACCGTCACTGTGCCAGCGACAGAGCCACCGAGCGTGGCAGTGCCCCCGGTGACAGTCAGACTACCCGTGAACCCAGAGTTGAATTGCGGCGCTCCGCTCCCCGTGGTCACGATACCCGAGACGGGCGTCACGTAGATCTGCGATCCGGAGACCGTCAGGGTCGGGAGGCTGGCGAGGCGGAACCCGAAGTTTGAATTGGTGTAGTCGGGAGTGAAGTTGTCCCGCGAATAACTCACCAGTTGTGGCGAGTTTGTGTTCGCTTCGGTAGTGCTCCCGTACGATCCGCCCCGAACCGTCACGTTTGTTCTGACATAAACCTGCTGGCCAGTAAACCAATTAAAATAATATTGGTCCTGCCGCGTGTCAGTCCACTCTTGGACATTCCCAGCTTGATCAAATGTGCCGTACGCGCTCGGTCCACCATTCGTGCCCACTGATGAGACATTTCCAAGCTGTCCGTTGAACATGCCGCCGTTGAAGAAGTTCGCGAAGTTTCCAGTCGGGCCTGCCGAGCCGATTCCAGGGTCAGAGTCGTAATAAATCGGCGTGATCGGCGTAGGTTCCGTATTGGATTGCGTGGGGTAGTTCCAGTATCCGGCGTCAGTGCCGCCACCCTTGTAGTAAGCTGCTTTGTGCCACTCGTCGTTCGTCGGTATATAAAACAACGCTCCCGGATTCTTCGTCGCGGGCCTCCCGCTCGTCGCGGTTCCAAGCGAGTAGGCGCCTCCGTTGTGAGGCGCGTTCGCCGAGGCATCGCTGGTGACGTACGTGGGCGAACCGTTGTGCAGCCAGTTGGCAACTCGGGCCGCATCGAACCAGTTCACGTAGTTCACCGGCTTGTCAGCGAAGGCCTGCTTCCGCAGCACATACTTGCTGCCGTCAGGATTCAACGAGTCGCGTACGATTCCCTGATAATAAGAGCTGCCTTGCTTAAAAACATTATTCGGATTGATGCCCTGAGGATCGATGGCGTTGAGGAACTGAAGATACGAGGAGTTAGTCCATTCATACTTCATGATCCGGTAGTCGTAGGCGACGGCGCCAGACGGTCCGAACCAAAATGACTGCGACGCATTCCCCTGATCGCCCACCGTCACCCAGTCGATCGTGACGGCGCGGGCGGGGTTGATCGCCGAACACGCCGCCACGAGGGCGAGGAACGCGGTGGTGCCAAGACGCAGGGCCTCCGAAAAGCCGCCTGTGCAACGGCTAGGGGCGAGACGCATGGGGGAGAGAGGCATGAGCAGTTCTCCGGCAGAGGCACGTTGGGATCCAAGGCTGGAGAGCATCTCTCCGTGAGAGCTGTCTCTGGCTCCATGGAATAAGGCGAGAAACCGACCCAAAACCGGACGCGCCTGGTTCTGAAATGTGACGAATCCGGCACGAGCAGGGACGAATCCGCGGCGCGGGCTGGTGCCTGGGATGAATCAGCGGCGGGCAGGGATGAATCCGCCGCGTGCCGGCGGCCATCGACGGCTCACGGTCAGCGGCCAGTGCGGCGGGGCGGCGGGGGCGGCTCGCGGGACGGTCGGCCGCCGTCAAGTTTCTGTGCGGCCAACCGCCGGCGCGTGCCGGGCGGCGAAAGAATCGCGATCAAGATCGCAGTGCGCGCGCCAAGATTCGAACTTGGGACCTCTACCTTATCAGGGTAGCGCTCTAACCAACTGAGCTACGCGCGCCGGTCCGGGTGGCTCGGTCCGCAACCGCAGCCCAGCCACCACTCGAGTAAATATCGACCCCGGTGCGGAAAATGCAACCGCCGCTCGGCTGCAGCGGTCGCCGCTGCGGACGATGTCGCAGCCAGGGCACAAAACCGGGGCTGGCGCCGGCCGGCGTTCCGGATACGTTGAAAGACTCTCGGTGACCGTCCAGGAAGGAGCCTGATCATGTCGATGCGTCTCGCCGTCCCCCGCCCCGTTCGCCTCCCGCACGCCCTGGCTGCGGCACTCGTCGCCGGCCTCGCCGCCCTGCCCGCCGTGGCCGCCCAGCCCACCGTCGACTACGCCCTCGGCTTGGTGCCAGCGCAGAAGACGGTCGAATACGACCGGCCCACGGCCGCCGAGGCCAAGAACTGCACGATCGCCATGGAGAAGGAAGGGGGCGTGAACGCCTGGGTCGTCCGCGGCCCATCCGGCGAGGTGCTGCGGGCCTTCGCCGACACCAACGGCAACCGGGTGGTCGATCGCTGGAGCTACTACAAGGACGGCATCGAGGTGTATCGCGACATCGACGCGAACCAAGATACGAAGGTGGATCAGTCGCGCTGGCTCAACTCGGCAGGCAGCCGCTGGGGGGCCGACGAGGACGGCAACGGGTCGCTCGAGGTCTGGAAGATGCTCTCGGCGGAGGAGGCGACGGCCGAGGTCGTCGAGGCGATCAAGAATCGCGACGCCGCCGCCTTCGCCCGCCTCCTGCCCACGAAGGCCGACCTGCAGGCCGCCGGCTTCGAGGGGGAGCGGCTCGCGGAACTCGTGGCCCGGGTGGCCGCGGCGCCGAAGGGGTTTGCGCAGGTGGTGGCTTCCCAGAAGCAGATCGGGCCCGATGCGCGGTGGACGAGCATGCTCACCCCGCAGCCGCCGGGCGTGCTGCCCGCCGGCGCGGCCGGTGTCTCCAAGGACGTAGCGGCCTACGACAACGTCGTGGCTCTGGTCGAGGGCAAGTCGGGCAACGGCCAGGTGTTCGTCGGGTCGCTCGTGCGGTGCGGAGACTGCTGGCGGCCCGTCGACCCGCCACAGGTGTCGGGCGAGGCCGGCGACGTGGGCGAGGCGGTCGGGTTCTTCACGCCGCGGTCGGGTGGTCGTGCCCAGGGGCCGGCCGGCCCGCAGGACGACGAACGGCTCAAGCCGCTGCTGGCGAAGCTCCGCGACATCGAGGCCAAGATGCCGACGGCCGCGGGCGCGGCCCGCCAGGACCTGGCCGTCCAGCAGGCCGGGTTGCTCGAGCAGGTGCTCGCCGCCGCCGCGGCGAACGACAAGGGTTTCTGGGCGCGGCAACTGGCCGAGACGCTCGCCGCGCTCGTGCAGGAGGCCGCCCTCCCCGACGGCATCGCCAAGCTCGAAAAGCTCGCCGAGACCGTGGCGGACGACGAGGCGCTCTCGGCGTTCACGGCCTTCCGGCTGGCCCAGGCCCGCTACGCCGCCGGGATGCAACAGCCTGGGGCCGACGTCGAGAAGGTGCAGGCGGCCTGGCTCGAGGAGCTCGGCGCGTTCGTCGGCAAGTATCCCGCCTCCCCCGATGCCGCCGAGGCGATGCTGCAGTTGGCGATCGCCGACGAGTTCTCGGCGCGGGAGAAGGAGGCGCTGGCCCGGTACGCGGCCATCGTCAAGGACTTCCCCGACTCGGCGCCCGCCCGTAAGGCGCGGGGGGCCGCCCGCCGCCTGGAGAGCGTCGGCAAGCCGCTGGCCCTTTCCGGCACGACGCTCGACGGTAAGCAGGTGGCGGTCGAGTCGCTCAAGGGGGTGCCGGTGCTCGTTCATTACTGGGCGACGTGGTGCGAGCCGTGCAAGGTCGACATCGCCCAGATCCGCGAGCTGTATGCGAAGTACGGTCCCAAGAACTTTGCCGTGGTCGGCGTCGCGCTCGACACCGACAAGGCCCAGCTTGCGAAGTATCTCCAGGGCAAGCCGATCCCGTGGCCGCAGCTGCACGAGACCGGCGGGCTCGACGGCCGGCTCGCCGAGGAACTCGGCGTGCTGACGCTGCCGACGATGCTCCTGATCGACGCCGGCGGGAACGTGGTCGATCGGAATCTGGTGATCACGGATCTGGAGAAGAAGCTCGAGGCGATGGTCGGCGGCAAGTAGCGGCACCGAGGCGGACTGGGCGGTCTCGGCGGCGCGAAGTCGCCTTGGCTCGGCGGTCTGCAGGTCGCTAAGGTCCGCGCCTTCCCTCGAGGGCCGCCGCATGCTTCCGCTCGCCGTCGCCGTGAGTCCCGTTCTCTGTGCCTTCGGTGCCGTTCAGGTGCTCGGCCTCGTCGCCGCCGGAGTGGCGAGGCTCACCGAGGGCACGCGGCACGAGCAGGGTGGCCAGTGGCTCTGCCTCGGGGCGCTGGCGATGGTGGGGGCGTTGTGTGGGGCGGCGATCCAGTTCGGGCCCGACACGACCGCGGCATGTGCCGTGACGCTCGCTGTCATGACGATGATTGCGGTCGTCGATGTCGCGCCCCGCCGCTGACCACTCGGCCGCACCGATCGCCCGGCTTGCCCGCATTGCCGCGCCAGCCGCGGTTTCCGGCCGAATCGGAAAAAAACTCCCCCTCGGCATGACCGGTAGCCGAAGAACAGGGGGAGTCCTGGTGCGGCAACGACCCTGCCTGGATTCCAGCCGTCGGGGCAGTCGGGTTCGATCCAAGGAGCCACACGCATGTCCATTTCGAGATCCACGTATGTGATGGCCGTCGTCGCGTCGTCGTTGCTGACGGCGCCGGCGTGGGCCGAGGACCTGGCGGCCAGCGTCGCCACCAAACTCCGCGACTCCGGCGCCCTTGCCGGCTATCGCGTGAACGTCAAGGCGAAGCTGGGCACCGTGTGGCTCGAAGGCACCGTCTCCGACGAGAAGCAGCTCGCGGCTGCGATCGGTGTCGCCGAGACGACGCCGGGCGTCGAGCGGGTCGTGAATCGCCTGGTCGTCGAGCAGCAGGCCACGCCGGCGCAGGTGCCGCTCGGCATGCCGGCCTCGGCCTGGGGCGTGGCCGGCCTCGCCGCCCCGCAGGAGGAGCTGCCCGTCGCCGAGCAGCCGGCTCCTGCCAAGAAGCAGTCGCTCAATCCGCTGGCCTTCGTGACCGAGAGCCTGTTCTCCGCCAAGGAACCGACGGATCCGCAGCAGGACGTGCAGCTCGTGGGCGCGGTGGCGCCGCAGAAAGGTCGGGCTCAGCCCCGTGGGGCTCAGCCCCGTGGGGTATCGCCCCAACGCCGATCACCGATGCCGTTGGCCACGCCCGGTGGTCGGCCGATGCAGGGCCCGGCCGGGCAATCGCCCCGCTATCGCACGGCCATGCGAACCAGCGGCATGGGCGAGCCGATGATGCTGCCCAACGGCCTGCAGGACGGCCAGATGGTGCCCGGCACGATGCAGTACAGCGAAGGCCCCTATCAAGGCGGCCCGGTGGCCGACGCGGGTGTTCCCGGTGCCCATGGTGGCGCCCCCGGGGCTCCGATGGCCGGCGGTCCGATGCCGATGGGCGGCACGGGCGTCGGGATGCCGCCGGTGCCGATGCGTGGCGACGGGCCGAACATGCCCAACTACGCCTGGCCGAGCTACGCGGCCTATCCCAACTACGCGGCCCTGCAATATCCGACGCAGTATTCGCCGACGGCCTGGCCCTACATCGGTCCGTTCTATCCGTATCCGCAGGTGCCACTCGGCTGGCGGCGGGTCTCGCTCGAATGGGACGACGGCTGGTGGTGGCTGGACTTCGACGAGCGGCACCAGCACTCGCACCATCGCTAAGTTGACCGCTGCCGGGCCATCCCTGGCCCCGGCAGCTCGGCCCGCCGCGGGGCAAGCCAAGGTTGCCCGGGGCGGGCAGGCCGCCCTCCAGGCGGCCAGTTGACCGCTGCCGGGCCGGCCATGGCCATGGCAGCTCGGCCCGCCGCGGGGCAAGCCAAGGTT
>JBIKND010000044.1:0-22686 GCA_044358905.1 Pirellulales bacterium
CCATCCATGGCCCCTGCGGGCTTATGCAGCCGGAGGCAAAGCCGAGGTTTGCCTCGGCTGCTAGCGGCCGCTCATCCGGGCGGCCGGGAGGTGACCATGCTCGAAGGTCGTGAGATCGTGCTTGGCGTCAGTGGCGGCATCGCCGCCTACAAGGCCGCGATGCTCGCGAGCCTGCTCGTGCAGCGGGGGGCCGGCGTGACGGCCGTGCTCACTCGCAACGCGCGGCGGTTCATCGGCGGGGCCACGTTCGCGGCTCTCACCGGCCGGCCCGTGGCGTCGCGGTCGTTCGACCCGGCGGCCTTCCCGCTCGGGGCCCATATCGAGCTCGCCGCCCGGGCGGACCTCGTGGTCGTCGCCCCCGCGACGGCCGACCTGCTCGCCAAGGCCGCCGCCGGCGCCGCCGACGACCTGCTCACGACCCTCTTGCTCTGCGCCGAGTGCCCGGTGCTCCTCGCCCCGGCGATGAACTCGGCCATGTGGGCGAAGCCGGCCGTGCAGCGGAACGTTGAGCGCCTCGCCGCCGACGGCCTGACGATCGTCGCGCCGCAGACCGGCTGGCTCTCCTGTCGGCAGCACGGCGCCGGTCGGATGGCGGAGCCGGAGGCGATCGCGACGCGGATCGCCGCCGTGCTCGCCGATCGGCCCCGCAAGACTCCCTCCTGATCGGCGGTCGCCCCGATGGCGAAGATCCTCCTCACCGCCGGCCCCACCCGCGCCTACATCGACGACGTCCGCTACCTGACGAACGCCTCGAGCGGCCGAATGGCCAAGGCGCTGGCAGAGGCGGCCTTGGCCCGCGGCCACCAGGTCACGATCGTCAGCGGACCCGTCCAGATCGCCTATCCCAGGAAGGCCCGCGTGATCCCCGTGGTGACGACGGCCGACATGCTCGCCGCCGCGCTCGCAGAACTCCCCGCGTGCGACGGCGTGATCGCCGCCGCCGCCCCCTGCGACTTCGAGCCCGTGCGCCGCACGACGGGCAAGATTGCCCGCACGGGCGCCGGGCTGACGCTGAAGCTCGGGGCCACGACCGACGTGATCGCCACGCTCGCCCGACGGCAGCGGCCGGGCCAGTGGTTCGTGGCCTTCGCACTCGAGCCGGGCGCCGACCCGCGGCGCGCGTTCGAGAAGATCACGGCCAAGCGGTGCGACCTGATCGTGGTCAACGACGTCACGGCCCTCGAGGCCGACAAGACGGCCGTGGCGGTCTACGACTCCCGGCACGAGCACGTCGGCTCGAAGCGGGCGTCGAAGCGGGCCGTGGCCGGCTGGCTCGTACGGCTCATCGAATCCACCCTGTTCGCGAAACGGAGCCACTCCTGATACCTAGCCTGCGGAACACTGCGCGGCTCGTCGTGGCCCTGCTCCTCGGCTGCGGTCTTGCGGCGGCCTGTCGCGCCGCGGACGACGCAGCGGCGGAATCCGCCCCGCCGGTTCCGGGGCGGGTTCGCTGGTGGAAGGGCAACCTCCACACCCACACCTTCTGGAGCGACGGCGACGACTTCCCCGAGATGGTGGCCGATTGGTACCGCGAACGCGGCTACCACTTTCTCGCCCTCTCGGACCACAACGTGCTCGCCCGCGGGGTGCGTTGGGTGCCGGAGGCCGACCTCGTCAAACGCGGCGGCCCGGCCGTCGTGACCCGCTGCGCGGAGCGGTTCGGCGCCGCCTGGGTGGAGCGCCGTGGCAGCGGCGACGCCGCGGAGGTGAGGCTCAAGCCGCTCGACGAGTTTCGGGCCCTCGTCGAGGAACGCGGGCGCTTCCTCCTCATTCCCGCCGAGGAGATCAGCGACACGGCCGAGGGTGTGCCCCTGCACATCTGTGCCACCAACATCGCCGAGCCGATCCAGCCGCTCGGCGGGGCGACGATCGTGGAGGCGATCAACGCCAACCTCCGGGCGGTGCACGACCAGGCCGAGAAGGCGGACCGCGAGATCCTCGCCCACCTCAACCATCCCAACTTCCACTACGCGATCACGCCCCACGACCTGGCCCACGCCGTGATCGAACGCCACTTCGAGGTCTTCAACGGCCAACCGAAGGGGAACCAGCAGGGCGATGCGCGGCGGCCGGGCGTGGACCGGCTGTGGGACATCGCCAACACCATCCGGCTCGTCGATCTCGCCGCGCCGCCGCTCTTCGGCCTCGCCACCGACGACAGCCACGACTACCACGGGCCGCCGGAGGACTCGCGGCCGGGCCGCGGCTGGGTGATGGTGCGGGCGGCCTACCTCACGCCCGAGCACATCGTCCGGGCGCTGGAACGGGGCGACTTCTACGCCTCGACAGGCGTGGAACTCCGCGACGTCGGCTATGACGCCGACCGCAAGGTGCTGCGGGTCGCGGTCCGCCCCGCGGCCGGCGCGACCTACACGGTGCAATTCATCGGCACGCTGGCTGGCGTCGACACCCGGGGCACACCCCTGGAAGCCGCCGCCGACCCGGCCACCGACGCCCAGGAGCGGGGCCGGCATCGGCACCGCTACTCGGAACGGATCGGCGAGGTGCTCGCCACGGTGGAGGGCGTCGAGGCCGAGTATCGCCTCACCGGCCGCGAGCTCTACGTGCGGGCGGTGGTCACTTCGAGTGCGTTACCCGCCGACCCGGTGTGGGAAGGCCAGAAGCAGCAGGCCTGGACGCAGCCGGTCGGCTGGGTCGTGCCCGCGGCCGCGCCCACTCCGTAGAGCGAATCCCACGGCCCGGCTATAACGTCGCGGCTTCAGCGGTTCACCCCATCCATCCCGACAGCGCAGGCTTCGTCATGAGCAGGCAGGTTACCGTCGCCATCCTCGGCGCCACCGGCTACACGGCCCTCGAGGCGATCAAAATCCTCCTCCGTCACCCGCACGCGAAGATCGTCGCCGTCACCAGCCGCCAGGAGGGCAAGACGCCGATCTCCTCCGTCCACCCGAGCCTCGTGTCGCGGCTCGACCTGCCGCTGGAGGACCTCGAGCCCGAGGAGGTGGGCAAGCGGGCCGAGTGCGTCTTCGGCTGCCTGCCGCACGCCGCCAGCGCCGAGATCCTGCCCCGCGTGCTCGCCGCCGGTGCGAAGGTGGTGGACTTCAGCGCCGACTACCGGCTCGACGACGCCGGCACGTACCGCGAGTGGTACGGCCACGAGCATCCCGACCCCGCCCGCCTCGGCCAGACCGTGTACGGCCTGCCCGAGCTGTTTCGCTCCCGGCTCGCCGATGCCACGCTCGTCGCCAATCCCGGCTGCTACTCGACCTCGGCGATCCTGCCCCTCGCCCCGCTGGTGAAGAGCGGGCTGTTCGAGACCGACGACATCATCGTCGACTCCAAGAGCGGCGTCAGCGGCGCCGGCCGGCAGCCGAAGCTGATGACGCACTTCCCCGAGTGCAACGAGAGCATGTCGGCCTACAACGTCGGCCGGCACCGGCATACGCCCGAGATCGAGCAGGTGATCGCCCGCCACGCCGGCGTCCGACCGGCCGTGATCTTCACGCCGCAGCTCGCCCCGATGGACCGCGGCATCCTCTCCACGATCTACATCCGGCCCCGCCAGCCCGTCACCGAGGCCGAGGTGATGGGCCTGCTCCGCCAGGCCTACGCCGGCGAGCGTTTCGTGCGGATCGTCGATCACCTGCCCGGCACGAAGGACACGGTCGACACCAACTTCTGCGACATCACGGCCCGCGTGGTCCGCGGCCGGGTGCTCCTCATCAGCTGCCTCGACAATCTCGTGAAGGGGGCGGCCGGTGCCGCCGTCCAGAACTTCAACGTCCTCTTCGGGCTGCCCGAGCACGCCGGGCTGGCATGAACCCCATGACGATCACCGACACGCCGATTCGCCTCCCCATCCCCGCCCTGCCCCGCGGCTTTCGCGTCGGCGCCGTGCACGCCGGCATCAAGCGGAACGCCACCCGCGAGGACGTCACGCTCGTCGTCTCCGACCTCCCGGCGACGGCGGCGGGGGTGTACACGACGAACCTCGTGTACGCGGCGCCGGTCGCCTACGACCGCAGCCTGACGCCGGGTCGCAACTTCCGCGGCGTGGCCATCAACTCCGGCAACGCCAACGCCTGCACCGGCTCCCGCGGCCTCGACGACGCGCAGGCGATGGCGGCCGCCGCCGCCGGCCACATCGGCGCCTCGGCCGACGAAGTGCTCGTCCTCTCCACTGGCATCATCGGCGAGTTCTTGCCGCTGGCGAAGATCGCCAACGGCCTGGAGCAGGCCGCCGCCCGGCTGGCCGACGACGACGACGCCGTCGTCACCGCGGCCCGCGGCATGATGACCACCGACACCCGCCCCAAGCTCGCCGGCTCGACGTTCGCCGCCGGCGGCACGACCTACACGCTCTTCGGGATGGCGAAGGGGGCCGCGATGATCGGCCCCCGGCTGGCGACGATGCTCGGCGTGATCCTCACCGACGCGCCGATCGAGCCGGCCGACGCCCAGCGGCTCCTGCGCGAGGCCGCCGAAATCTCCTTCAACTGCGTGAGCGTGGACGGCCACATGAGCACCAACGACACCGTGCTCCTGCTGGCCAACGGCGCCGCGGGGGGCGACACGCTCCACGGCGCGGGACTCGAGGCCTTCGGCAAGGCGTTGGCCGCGGCCTGCGAGACGCTCGCCCGCGACATGGCCGACGACGGCGAGGGGGCGACGCACGTCATGCGGATCGAGGTCGGCGGTTGCGCGAGCCGCGACGCCGCGCGGCAGATCGCCCGCACGATCGCCGACAGCCCGCTGGTGAAGACGGCCGTGCACGGCGCCGATCCCAACTGGGGCCGGATCGTCTCGGCGGCCGGGTATTCGGGGGTGACCTTCGACCCGTCCCAGGTGCGGCTACGACTCAACGGCACGCTGCTCTTCCAGGCGGGCGCTCCCGTGCCGTTCGACGCCGAGGCCGTCTCGGCGTCGATCAAGGCGTCCCGCGAGACGCTGATCCAGCTCGACATCGGCACGGGCCCGGGATCGATCCGCTTCTATTCGAGCGACCTGACCGCCGAGTACGTCCACCTCAACGCCGATTACCATACGTAGGCCTGCCGGGGCATCCATGCCCCCGGCAGGCCTTGGCAGTCGGAGCCGCAGCCAAGGTGCGGCTCGACTGCCTGGCGGTCGCACCTCCGGGCGACCGTGGCCGCCGCGGAGCGGCGGCGGCGCGGCGGCTCGACGAGGCGTCGATCCGTGCCGCGCCTGGGGTGGCGCGAGCGGCGCGGCCTGCGGCCGCTGCTCGCTTCCTGTAGCGGCGGTCTCCGACCGTCGTGTCCTCCCCTGTAGCGGCGGTCTCTGACCGCCGTGTCCTCCCCTGTAGCGGCGGTCTCTGACCGTCGTGTCCTCCCCTGTAGCGGCGGTCTCTGACCGCCGACAGAGCACCCAGGACGGACTGCCCGTGCCCCGGGAGCCGGGCTGTGGGAGCAAGCGGAGCCAGGATGGCGAAGCGCAGCGGACACGCAGTGAGCGAAGGGCAGGATGCCCGTAGCGAACGTCCGGCGATGGGGCATGGGCAGACCCGACCCACGCGAACGTCCGGCGATGGGGCACGGGCAGACCCGACCCACGCGAACGTCCGGGAGCCACGCGGGCGATCCCAGCCCCAGGGCTGCCCCGGGACCGGGAAACGCGTAAAATCCCCAGCCTTGACGCGGCGCGAGCAAAAGGGTTTGCTCTGATCCGTCTGCCAGCCCCCGAGAGCCATCGCCTGATGATCCTGTCCACCGCCCCCTTCGCCGATTTCCTGCCGCCGGTGCCGGGCTTTCTGCCCACGGTTCCGGCCTGGGAGCCGCCGCCGCAGGTCGCGCCGGGAGGCGGCCGCCGGAGTACTCCGGAGGCGGCCGGCGATCCCGAGGAAGACGACGAGGAACTCGCTGACGAGGAAGACCTCGCCGTCGCGCAGCCCTTGGCCGACGAGGAGTCGAGTTTCGACGACTTCGACGACGAGTTCGACGACGATTTCGAGGAAGAGGAAAACGACCCCGACTGGGACCACCCTGACGACGGCAACGAGGAGCCGCCCCCCGGCAAGGGAACCGGCAAAAAGAAGTAGCCCATCGTCCGCGAGACCGAGCCATGTCAGGCCGCGACTCCCCGCAATCCACGCCGGACGATCCGCACCCCGGCGCGGCGGGTGGGTCCTCGCGTGGCAAGCCGGCGCGGGGCAAGCCCCGCGGCCGCCGCAAGCCGGCCGACTGGTTCGGCGCGTTGAACCAGCTCGACTTCGACATCGACTTCTTCGAGAAGCTCCTGGGCCGCAGGCCGGACTCCATCGAGGTGCTGCGAGTGCTGGCGGAGCTCGTGTCCCGCAAGGGGCTGCTGCCGCGGGCCGTGGAACTCGATCGCCGGCTCGTGGAACTCCTGCCCAACGACTTCCTGGCCCGCTACAATCTCGCCTGCTCACTGGCCAGGGCGGGAAGGCCCGACGAGGCGATCGACTCGCTCTCACGGGCCATCTTGCTGGGATACGACGACCTCGCCCACATGGAGGCCGACCCGGATCTCGAGTCGCTGCGAAATCATCCGGATTTCCAGGCTCTCCTCGGCGGCGAGTGACGCCCACGGCGTCCGCATCCGCCCCCGGAGAGCAGGCATGCTCGATCAGTTCGACAAGATCACGGAAGCCGCCGCCTTCATCGCCGGCCAGTGGGCCCCACGGCCCGCCGTGGGCATCATCCTCGGCAGCGGCCTGGGGGGCGTCACGGGGGCGATCACCGACAAGGTAACGATCCCGTACGACTCGATTCCGCACTTCGCCAAGTCCACGGCCCATGGCCACGCCGGCCAGCTCGTCTGCGGGATCCTGGAGGGCGTGCCGGTCGTCGTCATGGAGGGTCGGCAGCACGCCTACGAGGGCTATCCGCTCGCCCAGATCTCGTTCCCCGTCCGCGTGCTGAAGCGGCTCGGCGCGGGGCTGCTCGTCGTCACCAACGCCTGCGGCGGCCTGAACCAGCAGTACCGCACCGGCGACCTGATGGTGATCGACGACCACATCAACCTCATGAACGACAACCCGCTCATCGGCATCAACGACGAGCGACTCGGGCCCCGGTTTCCCGACATGTCGGCACCGTACACGCCGGCCCTGATCGACGCCGCCCTGGAGACGGCCCGCCGGGAAAACTTCGCCTGCCACCGCGGCGTCTACGTCGCCGTCACCGGCCCGAACCTGGAGACCAGGGCGGAGTACCGCTTCCTCCGCGGGATCGGCGCCGACGTCGTCGGCATGTCCACGGTGCCGGAGGTGATCGTGGCGGTGCATGCGGGGCTCGACGTGCTGGGCATCTCCGTGATCACCGACATGTGCCTCCCCGACCACTTGGAGGTGGCGACGGTCGAGAACATCCTGGCCGTTGCCCGAGGGGCCGAGCCGAAGCTGCGGGCCCTGATCACGGCCGCCGTGCGCTCGCGCCGGGGCACGACCTGATCACGTCCGCCCCGATCTTTCGCCCACTCGCTCCCGGAGCATCACGCATGGCAGGCACACCGATCCGCATCCTCGTCGTCGGCTGCGGACACATGGGCACGTCGCACGCCAAGGCCTACCACGCGATGCCCGGCTTCGAGATCGTGGGCGTGGTCGCCCGCGGCGAGAAGTCCCGCGCCGACATGCTCGCGGCCCTCGGCGCCGACTACCCCCAGTTCTCCGACTTCGCGACCGCGCTCGCCGCCACGAAGCCCGACGCCGTCTCGATCAACACCTACCCCGACACCCACGCCGCCTACGCGACGCAGGCCTTCGCGGCCGGCTGCCACGTCTTCCTCGAGAAGCCCGTGGCCCCGACCGTGGCCGAGGCCGAGGCGGTCGTGGCCGCGGCCCGAAAGGCGAACCGCAAGCTCGTCGTCGGCTACGTGCTCCGCGTCCACCCCACGTGGGCCAAGTTCGTCGACGTCGCCCGCACGCTCGGCAAGCCACTGGTGATGCGGATGAACCTCAACCAGCAGTCCTCCGGCGACATGTGGCGGACGCACAAGCAGCTGATGAAATCGATGTCGCCGATCGTGGATTGCGGCGTGCACTACGTCGACGTCATGTGCCTCATGACCCGGTCGCGGCCGGTCCGCGTCAGCGCCATCGGCGCCCGGCTCACCGAGGAGCTCGTGCCCGGGATGTACAACTACGGCCAGCTCCAGGTGACGTTCGCCGACGGCTCGGTCGGCTGGTACGAGGCCGGCTGGGGGCCGATGATGAGCGACGTGGCCTACTTCGTGAAGGACGTGATCGGCCCCCAGGGCTGCGTGAGCATCGCCGGCGTCAAGGAGGGGGACGTGGCCAGCGACGACGTCGAAGGCCACTCGCGGGCCGGCCGCCTCCGGCTGCATCACGGCGCACTGAAGGCCGACGGCACGTTCGCCCGGGCCGACGAGGTCATCGACTGCAGCGACGAGCCCGACCACGACGGCCTCTGCCGGCTGGAGCAGGAGCTGTTCCTCGACGCGATCGTGAACGACCGCGACCTCTCGGACCACATGGCCGACGCGGTGAACAGCCTGCGGATCGTGCTCGCGGCCGACGAGTCCTTCCGCACCGGCCGCACGGTCGACCTGCCGGGCTGATCACGACGCCCGGGGGCCCCGTTGGTGAAGCGGAGATCGGCCGCGATGCGGATCCAACAAGCCCACGCCGCGAGTGGCCGTCAGACGTAAGGCGTCGCCCCCTTCGCCGCGGCCGAGACCTCCACGAGCACGTCGGCCACCGCGGCGACGATGATCTCGAAATACTCACGTCCCTTTTCGGCCGTCGCGGCCCGCGGATCGCCGCTCCCCGTGTCAGGATGGACGTGCGACCACGGCCGAGGGGTCCATACGCCCGCCTGCCGGAGCGTGCGGAGCGCCCACGGCGCGGCTGCGCCCGGACCGGCCCGCCCACCGACGACGAGGTCGGGACAGATGTGGAGGAGCAGCGCCGTCTCCATCTCGCCGGCGTGGTCCCCCGGCTCGGCAAAAATCCGCGCCAGCGCGTCCGGACGCATCCGCCAGAAGTCCACGACGACGATGAACAGGCCCGACTCCAGGGCCACGTCCCGGACGAGCGGCTTGAAGTCGTTGCCGCCGTGGGCGTTGAGGATCACGAGCCGGTCGATGCCCTGACGGCCGAGGCTCGCGGCCACGTCCCGCAGCAGGGCCAGTGCGGTCGCCGTCGACAGGTGGATCGTGGCCACCTGGTCCTGCTGCTGGGCATTGTTGCCGTACGGGATCACCGGCAGCACCAGCGGCTTGGCGCCGCGGGCCGCGGCCAGGTCGGCGGCGGCCTCCGCGATCGTGGCCGCCTCGATGACGTCGGTCCCGTGCGGAAGGTGGAAGTTGTGGGCCTCGGTGGCACCCCACGGGAGCACCGCCAGGTTCGGCCGCTGGTCGAGCAACTGCCGGTAGTTGGCCTCCATGAGAACATGGGCACGGGGCCGCTTGTGAGTCGACAACGGTGAGCCTCCTGACGCGACGGCCACGAAACACGGCCATCGGTTTTACCACGACGCCCCGCCGCCGCGGGCGGGCCAGCCCCGGGCAAACGATGCCCCCGTTCTCCCTGCCGCCGCCGCGTGTACGATCAGAGCCCCGGGAGCGGCCGCCGCCGCCCAGGCCGACCTGAGTGCCCCCAGATCTGATGTTCGAACCCGTCCGCGGCAAGCCCGACTTCCCCGCCCTCGAGGCCGCCGTCGCGCGCACCTGGCGGGAGCGCGGCACCTACGCCCAGTCGCTCGCCCGGCGCCGCGGCGCGAAGCGGTTCGTGTTCTTCGAGGGCCCGCCCACGGCCAACGGGATGCCCCATCCCGGCCACTGCCTGACGCGGACGATCAAGGACCTCTACCCCCGCTACCGGACGATGCGGGGCGAATACTGCGAACGCAAGGCGGGCTGGGACACCCATGGCCTGCCCGTCGAGGTGGAGGTCTGCAAGGAACTCGGCATCCACTCCAAGGCCGAGATCGAGGCCTACGGCGTCGAACCCTTCATCCACAAGTGCCAGGAGAGCGTGTGGCGCTACATGAAGGAGTGGGAGACGCTCACCGAGCGGATCGGCTTCTGGATCGACCTCTCCGCCGCCTACGTCACCTACCACAAATCGTTCGTGGAGAGCGTGTGGTGGGCGTTGGCGACGCTCTTCGACCAGGGCCTGCTCTACCAGGGCCACAAGATCGTGTGGTGGTGGCCCCAGGGGGGCACGGCGCTGTCCAGCGGCGAGGTGGGCCAGGGCTACAAGGAAGTGGCCGACCCGAGCGTATACGTCGCCTTCCCGCTGCTCGACGACGCGGGCCAGCCCACGAACCGGAGCCTCGTCGCCTGGACGACGACACCCTGGACGCTGCCATCCAACCAATTCGCCGCCGTGAAGGCCGACCTCGAGTACGTCGTGCTCCGTGAGCCGGCCGCGGCCGACGCGCCGGAATACGTCGTCGCCGAGCCGCTCGCGGCGGCGCTCGGCGAGAAGACGAAGAAGACGTTCGAGATCGTCGCCCGCTTCCCGGGGGCCGACCTCGTGGGCCGGTCCTACCTGCCGCCGTTCGACACGTTCCGACCGGCCGGGCCGCCGCAGCCGGCGCCGCTCGCGGCGGGCGGCACGCAGCCCGCCGCCTGGCGGGTCGTCGCCGCCGACTTCGTGACCACCGACTCCGGCACGGGTGTCGTCCACGTCGCGCCGGCGTTCGGCGAGGTGGACTATGGCGTGCTCGTCGCCGAACAGGCGCGGTTCGCCGCCGGCGTGGGCCCGGCGCTCCTCAATTGCGTCGCCCCCGACGGCACGTTCACCGACGCCTTCGGCATGGGCAGCGGACGGTTCGTGAAGGACTGCGACCGCGACGTGACCCGCGACCTGCGGGCCCGCGGCCTGCTCGTCCACCAGGAGCAGTACGTCCACGACTACCCGTTCTGCTGGCGGGCCGACAACGACCCGCTCATCCAGTACCCGCGGCAGAGCTGGTTCATCCGCACGAGCCGGTTCCGCGAGCAGATGCTCGCCAACAACGCGGAGATCCACTGGCTCCCCGAACACATCAAGGACGGCCGGTTCGGCAACTTCCTCGAGACCAACGTCGACTGGGCCCTCTCGCGCGAGCGCTACTGGGGCACGCCGTTGCCGATCTGGAAGTGCGATCAGACCGGGCAGATGGAGGCCGTGCCGTCGTACGCCGCCCTGCTCGCGAAGCCGGGCTGCGCCGGCACCGAGGTCTTCGCCCAGGCCCAGGCCGCCAATCCGAAGCTCACCGACGACCTCGCCGTCCACAAGCCCTACATCGACGCCGTCACCTACGACTCCCCCTTCGCGCCGGGCGCGCGGATGCGGCGGGTGCCGGAGGTGATCGACTGCTGGTTCGACTCGGGCGCCATGCCCTTCGCCCAGTGGGGCTGGCCGCACGCGGGGCAGGACGAGTTCGCCGCCCAGTTTCCCGCCGACTTCATCTCCGAGGCGATCGACCAGACCCGCGGCTGGTTCTACAGCCAGCTGGCGATCAGCACGCTCCTCTTCGGGGGCGATTCCGGCCCCGCGGCCCGCCCCTACCCGCACCCCTTCAAGACCTGCATCGTCCTCGGCCACATGCTCGGCGAGGACGGGCAGAAGATGAGCAAGAGCAAGCGGAACTACCGCGAGCCGGCCGAGATCTTCGACAAGTACGGTGCCGACGCGCTGCGCTGGTTCTTTCTCGCCGGCCAGCCTCCCTGGACGGCCATCCGCTACAGCGAGCGGGCGATCCGCGAAAGCGTGCCCGAGTTCCTCCTCCGCCTGTGGAACGTCTACTCGTTCTTCGTGATCTACGCCCGGATCGACGGTTTCGACCCCGCGGCCGTCCTCGACGCGCCGGGCACGCTCGACCACGCCGACCTCGCCCGGGCCCGCGGCTGGCGGCCCCCGGAGGCGCGGAGCGAACTCGACCGGTGGATGCTCTCCGAACTCGCGGCGACCGCGGCCGAGATGACCGAGCGGCTCGACGCCTACGACCATTTCACCGCCGCCGGCAAACTCTCGGCGCTGGTCGAGGCGGTGAGCAACTGGTACGTGCGCCGCAGCCGCGACCGCTTCTGGGCCGCGGGCAAGGCCGACGGCGGCCCGGAGACGAACCGCGACAAGCTCGACGCCTACTGGACGCTCTACGAGACGCTGCTCACGATCGCGCGGCTGGCGGCGCCGTTCGTGCCGTTCGTCACGGAGGAGTTGTGGCGGAACCTCGCCGTCGCGCCCTTCGGCGGCGCGGTGCCCGAGAGCGTGCACCTCACCGACTATCCCGCCGCCGACGCCCGCCTCCTCGACGCCGCCCTCGTCCGCCGCATGGCCCTCGTTCGTGACATCGCGTCGCTCGGCCGCGCGGCCCGGGCCGCGGAGCGGCTCAAGGTCCGCCAGCCGCTCTCCAAAGTGGAGGTGGTCCTCGCGGACGCGCCCGCCGCCGACGCCGCCTGGCTCGCGGCCCACGCCGACCTCGTCTGCGACGAGCTCAACGTCAAGCAGTTCGAAATCTGCCGCGAGCCCGACCGCTACATCACGCGGAGCGTGCAGCCCGACCTCAAGAAGCTCGGCCCCAAACTCGGCAAGGATCTGCCCAAGGCCCGCGACGCCCTCGCCAAGGGCGACGCCGCAGCCCTCCTCGCGGCGCTCGCCCGCGACGGCCGGGCCACGATCCCGCTCGCCGGCGGCGGCAGCGCCGTCCTCGAACCGGACGACCTGCTCATTCGCACGACGGCGAAGCCGGGCTGGGCGGCCGCGGAGAGCCCGCGGGCCGTCGTCGTCGTGGCCAAGGAGCTGACGCCCGACCTCGTCGCCGAGGGTCTCGTCAACGAGGCCGTGCACGCGGTCCAATCACTGCGGAAGAAGCTCGATCTCGAGTTCACCGACCGCATCGAACTGGCATTCGCGACCGACGCGCCCGACCTGAAGGCCGCGCTCGAGCGGCACCGCGACGCCGTCGCGAGCGAGACCCTCGCCACCAGCGTCACCTTCGGCCCGCTCGCCGACGCCGAAACAGAAACCGTGGACGTCGATGATCAAACCCTCTCGATCTCGATCAAAAAGGTGCCCGCCACATCCAGATGACCCCCGCTGTCTCCTGCCCCTGCGAATCGCACGATCTGCGAGGGGCTGCCCATGCCTCGGGAGCCGGCGTATGCTGACCAGCATAGGCATGGATGCCGAAGCGCAGGCAGCATCGAGTGAGTGGAGGGCTGGAGGCCCGTAGCGAACGTCTGGCGACGGGGCATGGGCAGCCCCGGGCCACCCGCCACATCCAGCCGTCACCCCCTCGTTCACACCATGCGACTCGCCGTCCTCATCTCCGGCTCGGGCCGCACGCTCGACAACCTGCTCGAGTGGATCGCCGCCGGCAGGCTGGCTGCCAGCGTGGAGACGGTCGTGTCCAGCCGGGCGGACGTCCGCGGCGTGCGGATCGCCGAGCAGGCCGGGATCCCGTTGACGGTGCTCCCGCGAGCGGGTCGGGCCGTCGACGCCTGGAGCGACGAGATCTTCACCGCCTGCCGCGCCGCGCGGGCGGACCTCGTCGTGATGGCGGGTTTTCTCCACCTCGTGCGCATCCCCGCCGACTTCGCCGGCCGCGTTGTCAACATCCACCCGTCGCTCCTGCCCGCCTTCGGCGGCCAGGGCTTCCACGGAATGCACGTGCATCGGGCGGTGATCGAGCGGGGCTGCACCGTCTCCGGCTGTACCGTCCACCTCGTGGACGACGAATACGATCATGGCCGGATCCTGCTCCAGAAGGCCGTGCCCGTGCTGCTCGACGACACTCCCGAATCGCTCGCGGCCCGCGTCTTTGCCGCCGAGTGCCACGCCCTGCCCGAGGCGATCGCCCGGATTGCCGCCACCCTTTCCAGGAACTGACCCCATGAACCGCTCCCTCGGCAACGTGATCGCGGACTCGCTGCAACTCTCCCTGGGCTATGGCGAGCGACTCCTCCGCGGCGTCCCGGCCGAGCGCTTCCCGCGGTTCGCCAGCCCCGGAGGCGTCGTGGTGGAGTCGAACCATCCCGCGTTCATCTACGGCCACCTCTCGCTCTACGCCCCCAAAATCCTCCGTCTCATCGGCCACCCGGCGCCGCCGGTGCCCGACCAGTTCGAGGTCCGGTTCTCGAAGGATGCGAAGTGCATCGACGACCCCGACCTCGACCTCTATCCGGCCATGGCGGAGGTCGTCGAGTTCTTCACCGAAGGGCATCGGATGGTCAGTGCGGCCCTCCGCAGCACGCCCGACGACGCCCTGCAGCAGCCGAATCCGGCCGAGGGCCGGATGAAGGAACTCTTCCCCACGATCGGCTCCACCGTGGGCTTCTACTGCGGCGGCCACATGATGATGCACCTCGGCCAGATGAGCGCCTGGCGCCGCATGGCAGGTCTGGGCGTGGCCTGACGGTTCACGCGCGGCCGCGGGCGGTTTCGATCACGGCGCGGCCGGCGGGCCGCTCGGGGGCGCGAGGTCCTTGAAACTGCGGAGCATCATGCCGATGCCGGCGGCGATCATGCCGAGCATGAGCAGGAGGTTGCTGACCGGCATGCCCATTTGAAAGCGGATCCGGCTCAGGATTTCGATCATGATCAGCGCCAGCCCGACGTAGAAGAGCGCCCAGCCCCACTTCAGTTTGGCGTCGTAGAACAGCAGCACGAGGCCGAGGAAGATCGGCGCGAACACGATCCCGGTGCTCATCGCCGGACCGGCGAGCCCGAACCCACGGCCGAGCACGCCTGAGACCATGCCGAAGGGCTCGGTCATGACCTGCACGTTGCTGAGGAAGAACCACAGCCCGGAAGCGGCCAACACCAGGCCTAAAAAGAACAGCCAGGTTCCCCCCGGCGTGCCGCCGGCGCCGCGGACCAGATCCTCGTGCAGCTGCCGCACGTCGTCGATGTCGCGTTCGAAATCCTGCCGGGGTGAATCCGCCATCGTCGCTCCCTCCGTGGCTGCGGAATCGTCGATCACGGCCCCGCCAGGCTCGGAGAATACCACGCTACAGGCCCAGGTCCGATCGCCACCACGCGGCTGACGGATTTCTCGCAGCGTTCAGTCATTTTCTGATTGATAGCCATCCGAAAACGCTCATAATGCTTCAGGAAAGGTTTCACTCCATGGACAACCACGAGCGTCGATCCCGGCTCGTCGACATCATCCGCATCCGCGGGTTCGCGGCCCTCGACGAGATCGTCCGCGAACTGGGCGTGTCCGAATCGACCGTGCGTCGCGACCTCGACGCGCTCGAAGAGAAGGGTGTCGCGCGGCGGACGCACGGCGGCGCGTTGTATGCCGGCGGCATCCCGCGGCTGGCAGAGTTCGACGACCGCCAGCCGACCAACTGGGCCGCCAAGCGGGCGATCGCCGCTGCCACCGCCGCGATCATCGCCGACGGGGAGACGGTGCTGCTCGACGGTGGCACGACGACCTACGAGGTGGCCCGCCTGTTGGTGGGCCGCCCGCTGCAGGTCGTCACCAACAGCCTGCCCGTCGCGAACCTGTTCGCGTCCGAGGCCCGCACCGACCTCGTCCTGCTCGGCGGCTACGTCTCGCCGCGCACCGGCGTGTGCCTCGGGCCGTATGCGAACGAGCTCCTCGGCCGTCTCCACGTGACCACCACGGTGCTCTCGGCAGCCGGCATCGCGGCCGAGGGACTGTTCAACGCCCACCTGCTGCTCGCGGAAACCGAGCAGGCGATGCTCCGGGCCGCGGGCCGAGTGATCGTGGTCGCCGACGGCTCGAAGTTCGGCCGCAAGAGCCTGACGCTGGTGTCCGCACTCGACGCGATCAACGTCTTCGTGTCGGACGAGGGTCTGGCGCAGGCCTGGCGAGACACCATCCTGGCGGCCGGCGCGGAACTGCTCATCGCGCCCGAATCGGCCGCAGCCGCCGCGGCACCCGCGGCAAACGCTGTGGCCACGACGGCCGGCACACCGTAGATTCCATTTCCGTCCCCGATCGCAAACCCCAGGAGCCACCATGGCGACCACCGCCCCGGCAGCCAACGCCACGAAGTCCCTCGCCGATCTCAAGGAAGAGATCTGCGACATCGGGCGGCGAATCTACTCCAAGGGCTTTGCCGCCGGCAACGACGGCAACATCTCCTTCCGCCTCGGGCCGAACGAGGTGCTGTGCACGCCCACGATGATGTCAAAGGGCTTCATGCAGCCGGCCGACCTCTGCGTCGTCGACATGGAGGGCAACCAGCTCGACGGCGTCCGCCGGCGGTCGAGCGAGATCCTGCTCCACCTCACGATCCTCAAGGAGCGGCCCGACATCAACTCCGTCGTCCACTGCCATCCGCCGCACGCCACGGCGTTCGGCGTCGCCCGCGAGCCGATTCCGCAGTGCGTACTGCCGGAGGTGGAGGTGTTCCTCGGCGACGTGCCGCTCGCCCGGTACGCGACCCCCGGCGGGCAGCAGCTCGCCGACACCATCCTTCCGTTCGTGCGGCAGGCCAGCGTCGTGATCATGGCCAATCACGGCACCGTGAGCTTCGGCGAGACGGTGGAGAAGGCCTACTGGTGGACCGAGATCCTCGACGCCTACTGCCGGATCCTCATGCTGGCCAGGGACCTGGGCCGCGTCCACTACTTCGACCGGCACGAGACCCGCGAACTGCTCGACCTGAAGGCCAAGTGGGGCTACGCCGACCGCCGCCTCGACGCCCCGATGGGTGAGCACGACACCTACTCCGACGACGCCGCGCGGGCGGCGTGGACGGCGGCCGCTTCCCTGCCCCGGGCCTTCGACGCGCCGGCGCCGATGGGCGCCGATCCCCGCGCGGCGACCCGCCCGACCCCCGCCGCCGTTGACGTCGAGGCGATCGTGCGTGCGGTCACCGAGCAGGTCTGCCGCCAGATGGGCGTCGCCGCCCGCTGACAGGCCGACCCGTCGTACGGTCAGCGGTGCGCGGCACCGATCCGATAGAGATGCGTCTTCGTGCGGATCACGAGGTCGTCGCCAACGACGGCCGGCGAGGCCATGCAGCCGTCGTCGAGCCGGTTCTCGGCGAGCAGTTCGAACCGCTCCGGGTTCGCCGCCACCACGAGCGTCGTGCCGTCCTCGTCGCAGGCGTAGAGCCTTCCTCCGGCCTCGATCAACGACGCCGAGTGGCGGCCTTCCCGCCGCTCCTGCCAGCGGGCCTTGCCCGTGGCCACATCGAGGCAGGTGAACACGCCCTTGTCGTTGACCATGTAGAGATGGTCGCCGACGATCGACTGGGATGGCCGTGTGGGGGTCGCCTTGCCGAACCGCCAGGCGACGTGGGTCGCCGTCACGTCCCCTGCCCCGTCGGGTCGCACCGCGAGCAACTTGTCGCCCCCCTCGGTGTTGATGACGACGAGGCCGTGTGCGTAAAGGGGCCGGGCGGCGGTGTTGTAGCCGCCATGGCGCACCTGCCACAGCTCGCGGCCGGTCCGCGGGTCATAGGCGACGGTGCCCACCGCGGCGGGGCTGACCAGCTGCCGGCGGCCCGCGTGCTCGAAGATCGCAGGCGTGCCGTAGGCCTTCTTCAGGTCGCCGTCGGCCGTGCCGTAGTCGATCGAGCGGTCCGTTTTCCACACGGTGCGGCCGGTCCGCTGGTCGAGGGCGGCGACGTACTGCACGTCGAAGCCGTCGAAGTTGACGATCAACAGGTCTTCGAACGGGATCGGCGACGAGCCCGGACCGCGGTGGTGGTCGCAGGGCAGGTCGTGCCGCGTCCAGAGGATCGCGCCGGTGGCCGCCTCCACGCAGGCCGTGCCAGCGCTGCCGAAGTGCACGAACACGCGACCGCCGACGACGACCGGTGTCGGGCTGGCGTAGCTGTTGTATGGGTAGCAGAAGGCCGGCTGGGCCGGCTCGAAGAGCGTGATGTCACGCTCGATGCGGCCGCTGTCGGCGGCCACGCCCACCAGCGACAGCCTCCGGCCGTCCTCGGTCGCATTCGCCAGCCAGATCCGTCCGTCGGCCTCCACCGGCGAGGCCCACGCCTTGCCGGGAATCGGCGTCTTCCACCGGACGTGGCGGGTCTCGCTCCACTCGAGCGGCAGCCGGGCCTGCGCCCGCCCGTCACCGGAGGGCCCACGAAACTGGTTCCACGACTCCGCCCGCGCGGCGCCCGCAACGGCGACCACGATGCCGATGACGACCGAAACGCGCAGCAGGAAACCCATGCGGCGATCATACCGCAGGCCGGCCGCTCGGTACTTACGGAGCGGCGGCCGTCGCGCGGCGGCGGGCGATCTCGGCGGTCGCGACCCCCCAGTCCCGCAGCGATCCGTCCCACGAGCCGGTCACGAGCGACCGCCCGTCTGGCGGGAAGGCCACGGCCCAGACCTGGTCACGGTGCCCGCGGAGCATCGATGCCGGGCGGCCCGTCGCCGTGTCCCAGAGCTGCGCCGTGCCGTCGGCCGAGACCGCCGCCACGCGGCTGCCATCGGGCGAGAACGCGACCTTCCACACCTGCCGTGCGGGTCCGGTGAGTTCCGCCAGCATCCGACCGTCCGCGACGCCCCACAAGCGCACCGTGCCGTCACTCGAGGCCGTCGCGAGCCGCGTGCCGGCCGCATCGAAGGCCACCCAATTCACCGCCGCTCTGTGCCCCGTGAGACGGCGCTCTTCCGTCCCGCTTGCGAGGTTCCAGAGCCGGGCCACGTCATCCGCGCCGGCCGTTGCCACGAGTCGGGCGTCGGGCGTGAACGCGGCGCAAAACACACGCCCGGGATGCCGCAACGGCCCGCCCACCGCCGCGTTGGCGGCGACGTCCCAGATCCGAGCCGTGCGATCCTCCGACGCCGTGACCATGAGTCGACCATCGGCCGAAAATCCGACCGCATAGATGCGCCGCGAATGGAGCGGGATCACGGTCGGCGCCGGTGCCGCCGCCCGCGACCAGACCCGCACCGCGCCGTCGTCGCAGGCGGCGGCGACCGCACCGCTGCCGGGCACGAAGGCCACGTCGTTGATCCGGCCCGACGCGATCGTGAGCCGGCCGACCGGGAGATAGGTCGCGGCGTCGAAGAGCTGCACCGCCTCCGCCGCCGTGCCGGCGGCCACCGTGCGGCCGTCGGGGGCGAACGCCGCGGCGAGCACGCGGCCCGCGCAGCGGGCGCGGACCGCGATCGCGCACTCGACGTTCCACTCGCGGGCCGTCCCGTCGGCCGAGCCGGTGGCGACCCGCGCGGTTCCCGGCACCACGGCCAGGCTCCAGATCGCCTCGGCATGGCCCCGCATCCGTGTGGTTTCCGTTCCCCGCTCCGCGTCCCAGATCCGCAGCACGCCATCGCCCGAGGCGGTCGCGACCCGGCCACTGTCCCCGAGAAAGGCGACGGAGTTCACCCGGAACGGGTGGCGCATCGTCGCGATCGCGGTGCCGCTCGCGACGTCCCAGACGCGGGTGGTCGCGTCCTCCGACGCCGTCGCCAGCCGCCCGCCGTCGGGCGCGAAGGCGACGCGAAAGATTCGGCCCTCGTGCCCCGCGAGGCTCGCGACCGGCTCCGCCGTCGCCACGTCCCACAGCCGGGTCGTCCCCTTTTGATCCCCCGTCGCCAGTTGCTTCCCGTCGGGAGCGAACTCCACGGCATACACGGTGCCCTCGTGGCCAGCGAGTACGGCTCGTTCGGACCACGCCCCGGTGTCCCAGAGCCGTACCGTCCGGTCGCGCGAAGCCGTAGCGAGCAGGCCGCCGTCGGGCGCAAAGGCGGCTCCATAGACCGGCCCATCGTGGGCGGCGAGCACGGCGCTCTCCCGCCACGTCCCGGTGTCGTGGATGCGAACCGTCCCGTCGGCCGATGCGGTCGCGATTCGTCGTCCGTCCGGCGCGAAGGTCAACGCCCAGACGGCACCCTCGTGGGCGGCGAGCAAATGGCCTTCGTCTTTCGCGCCGGCGGCGACGACCCGCACGCCCCCCGTGGCATCGCCGATCGCGAGCCAGCGGCCGTCGGGCGACCAGCCGACCGCGGTGATCGTGGCCCCGTGCCCGCGGTGGACGGCGCTCGCCTCGTCGAGCGACGCCGCCAGGCAGTCGAGCTCCAGGGGATGGCCCGCTCCTGCCGCATCGACCAGCCCTCGGGCCGCCGCCAGGAGCCGCGTCGCCTCGGCGAGGTTGTCGCGGTCGCGGGCCTCGGCGGAGAGGAGCACCGTGGAAAGATACAGCTGCGCCCGGGCGTCGGCCGCCTGTCGGTCGGCGTCCGCGCGTCGCGACTCCGCCAACGCCGTCGCGGCCACGGCCTCCTGCCGCCGCGATTCGGCCCGTAGGGAAAACCAGGTGATGCCCGCGATCGCCAGCAGCAACGAGACGATCATGCCACCGCCGGCCGCTGCCGCCACCCGATGCTTGCGGGCCAGCCGCGCCACCGACTCGAGCGCCGTCAGCGGCCGCGCCAGCACCGGCTCGCCCTCCAGCCACCGGCCCAGTTCCGCCTCCACCTCGACGGCGGTGGCGTAGCGGTCAGCCGCCCGCGGCTCGAGGCACTTGGCCACGACCGCCGCCAGGGCCCGTGCCTCGTCGGCCCGCAGCCGCCCCGCAACCCTGACGAGCCGCGCCAGGTCCGCGGTGGGCGGGGCGGTGAGCCCGTCGAGGATGCGCGCCGCCTCGACCGGCGACGCGCCGCGCAACTCGTAAGGCAGGCGTCCCGTGAGCAACTCGTGGAGGACGAGCCCCAGGGCATAGACGTCGGTCCGGGCGTCGACTTCATCCACGTCCGCTCCGAGCTGCTCGGGGCTCATGTACCGCAGCGTGCCCACGAGGTCGCCCGATCCGGTCATCCGCTCCTGCCCGGTGGCTGCGGCATCCAGCGTGCGGGCCACGCCGAAGTCGATCACCTTCGGCATCCCAGCCGCATCGACGAGGACGTTGCCCGGCTTGATGTCGCGGTGGATCACCCCTTTGCGGTGGCCGTGCGCCACCGCGGCCGCGGCATCGCGCATCAGCCGCACCCGGTCGCGCAGCGTGGCGCGCGTCGCGGCCACGTGTTCGGTGATCGTCCGCGCCCCTTCGACGAGCTCCATGACGATGTAGGGAAACGTGCCGCGTGGCGCGGAGCACGTGCCGCAGGCATGGATCTGCGCGATGTGCGGATGGCGGAGCCGCGCGAGGACTCGGGCCTCGTCGGCAAACCGCCGCCGCACGCCGGGGCTGAAACGGCCGTCGCGCACGACCTTCACGGCCACCGCGCGTTCCGGCGCCACCTGCCGCGCCTCGTACACGCTTCCCATGCCGCCGCGGGCGAGGAGCCGCACGATGACGACGCCCCCCAGGTCGGTGCCGGGCTCGAGGTCGTCCTCCTGCCACCGGGCCCACGGACCGCCCGCGAGGCCGAAGCTCGCGGCGGCTCCCGACAGAACCGACGCGTCGCCGCCGGGCATTTCGGACGCAGGCTCGTGACCACCCATGTCAGCGGTTATACACCCTATGGCAGGCCCGCCCAGTTCGACGCCCGCCGCCCGACCCCGACCTGGGATTGCGTCCGCGATCATGACACCCGACGACCCCCATGCCGCCAACCTGACCGCCTGCCTGGAGAGGCTCGCGGCCGGCGACCTGTCGGCCCGCGGTCCGATCCTCGAACTCTGTGCCGCACGGCTGCGGGTATTGGCGAGCCGGATGCTCGCCCGGTTTCCCGGCGTGCGCCGCTGGGACGACACCGACGACGTCTTCCAGAACGCCGCCCTCCGGCTCCATCGGACCCTGGCGGAGGCTCGGCCGCGGTCACCGCGCGAGATCATGCTGCTGGCGGCCGCGCAGGTGCGCCGGGAACTGCTCGATCTCGCCAGGCGCTATGCCGGCCCACATTCGCACGCCGCCCATCACGCCACGAACGTCGTCATAGAAGACCCCGATCCCGACGCCCCGGCCTTCCACACCGACCGCTCGGCGGACCCCGAAGATGGGCTCGATCGCTGGTCGGCGTTTCACGCGGCGATCGCGGATCTGCCGGCCGAGCACCGCGAGATGTTTCACCTCGTGTGGTATCTCGGCGTCGACCAGCGGACGATCGCGCGGCTGCTCGACTGCTCTTCACGCACGGTGAAGACCCGCTGGCGCGAGGCTCGCGAGGCCGTCCGCGCCGCCCTCGACACCCGCCCCTTCGCCTAGCCGCCGTCCGCGTCGAGTTCGCGGAGGATCGCGATCGCCTCGTCGAGCGACGGGGCGTCGTAGCCGCGGACCCGCGCCTTGCGGTCGGCCTCGGCCAGCAGCAGCGCGTCGAGGAAGTCGGGGTGCGCCTCGAGCCGCTGCCGGGCCCGATGGCCGAGCGTGCGGTCGGCATAGGCGGCCGCGAGCGGCAGCGCCTCCACGAGCCAGGCCGTCCGCGGCGTGATCAGCCCGGCGAGGGCCTCGAGCGTCGCGGCCACCGGAGCGGCGCGGTCGATCACCCGGCCGACGTCGTGGACGAGCGCCGCCGTGAGCACCTCCTCGTCGTAGGGCCGCTCGGCCCGCACGCGCTCGAAGACCTGCAGCGAGTGCTCCAGGGCGTCGCCCTCGGGATGCTTGACGGGATCCTGCCGCACCGTGGCGAGCATGCCAACGACGGCCGCGATCTGGTCGAAGCGGTCGCCTCCGAGCCGGGCCGCCGCCGCGGCCGGATCGATCGCCCGGGCGACCTCGTGCTGCACCTCGGCGGGGCTCGGCAACTGGTCTTCCGGCACCCAGCCCCCGGCCACCCGCCGCGCCGCCCGAAACACGGCCCGGGTGGCGTCGCTGCCACCGGCCACACCGCGAGCCGCGGCCTGCGCGATCCGCCGCCGCAGCCGGTCGTCGGCGCGTTCGCTCATCGCCGCTCCGGCGCCGCGACGGGTC
>JBIKND010000200.1:0-6438 GCA_044358905.1 Pirellulales bacterium
CGGCTGCCTCGCCGTCGCCCTGGCCGCGCGGTGGTGGGCATCATGAAGCGGGCCGCGTGGTTGATTGCGATCGCGTGGTCGGCTGCCTGGGCCGTCGCCGAGCCGCCCACGCTCGCCGGCCCCGCGATGGGCACGACCTACCGGGTGACGTTCGCGTCGCCGCCCGCCGGGATGCGGCTCGCGGAGGTGCATCGCGAGGTCGAGGCGGTGATCGACCGGATCGACCGGGCCGCGAGCACCTGGCGGGACGATTCCGACGCCAGCCGATTCAATCGCGCCGCCGCTGGCGAGTGGGTCGAGGTGTCGGCGGACCTCGTCGCCATCCTGGAGATCGCCGCCGCTGTGCACGTCGAGTCGGAGGGAGCGTTCGACGTCACCGTGGCGCCGCTCGTGCGGCTCTGGGGCGGCGGACCGCGGCCGGTGTCGGCGGGGCCGCCGACTGACGCTGCGATCACGGCCACGCTCGCCCGCGTCGGCATGCGGCATATGGAGATCCGCGCGGCCACGGGTGACGCGGCCGCCGCGATCCGCAAGGCGGTCGCCGGCGTGGAGATCGACCTCTCCGGCATCGCGCCCGGCTACGCGGTGGATCAGATGGGCGCGCGGCTCGTGGCGCTCGGCTCGCGCGATCACCTGGTGGAACTCGGCGGCGAGGTCCGGGCCTGGGGCACCGGCCCGGATGGGGCGCCGTGGCGGGTGCGGCTCCGTGGCGAGGACGAGCGTGTCGTCGAGCTTCGCGATGGCGAAGCCCTCGGCACGGCGAGCCGCCGGGCACACCGATCACCGCTGGATCCACGGACGGGCCGGCCAGCAGTCGCGGCCGCGGGCTCGGTGACGGTGCGGGCGTCGTCGTGTGCGGCGGCCGATGCCTGGGCCGTCGTCGCCGCGGTCACGGGCGTCGTGCCGGATTCCGAATCCCGATCAAGCCTACACGATTGACTCAAGGTTCATAAACCGGGTGAATCGTCGAAGGGCAGATCGACCGCCTTGTCGTAGCCGATCTGCTTGCGTCTCTGCACGTAGGCCCGCGACTTTACGAACGTCGCCATGTCGCCGGTGAACCGCGGGTCACCCCGCTGGGTGCCCTCCGCCTGGAGCCGTTTCGCCAGCCGCCTCTGCTCGGCCGCGACCGCAGGGTCGCCGGCCAGGTTACTGACCTGCCAGCGATCCTTCTCGAGGTCGTAAAACTCCTCCGTGACTGGCGTCACGAGAGCCGCCGCGTCGAGCGGCCGGCCCTGCCCGTCCACGTTGGCATACCGCACGATGTAGGCATAGCGCTCGTCACGGATGCTGCGACACGAGCGGCTGGCTGGATCGACCTCGCCGTGCCATTCCAGGCCGGTGATGACGTGATCGCGTTCCGGCTCGACCCGGCCGGACTTCCCCGATGTCAGGATCGGCAGCAGGCTGCGGCCAGACATGCCGGCTGGCACGGTGATGCCGGCCGCGGCGAGGAACGTCGGCGCGAAGTCGGCGAAACTCGTGAAGTCGGTCACGGTCCGACCAGCTGGCACCCGCGCCGGCCACATCATGGCCAGCGGCACATGGCACCCGAGGTCATAGGGCGAGGCCTTGCCACGCTGCTTCCCGTTGCCGTCGACGACGAACGTCCCGTTGTCAGCCGTCACCACCACGAGCGTGTTCTCCGTGAGGCCATGCTTTTCGAGCGCCGCGAGCATCCGTGCCAGGTGGCGATCGGCCAGGCAGATTTCGTAGAGAAAACTGGCCCTTGCCCGGCGGTTTTCCGGCGTGTCGGCAACGAAGGGCGGCAGCGACACCTCGTCGAGCGTCATCCCGAACTCCTGCTCTAGCCGGAGGTGATTGTCCGGGCCCCACGGCTCGTGGGGCTCCATCACTCCCGCCCAGAAGAAGAACGGCTTGTCGGCAGCCCGCGTCTCGAGGAACCGCTCGAAGTTGCCCGCGTAATCGCCGGCGGTCACGCCCTGGGGGGGGTCGGCGATCATCGCCCCGCCGACCTTTCGCCCCAGCGAAGTGCCAGGTATCCCGAGTGTCGGGTGCGACCCGGGCCCCCAGCCTTTGCCCGTGCACGCCGCCTCGTAGCCGTGGTCGGCGAGGATCTGCGAGACGGTCGGGTACTTCCTGGGAATGAAGGCCTGGATGAATGCCCCCTGCTCGAGTTCCCAGAACTGCCGGCCGGTGAGCACGCTCGCCCGCGAGGGCGCACAGGACGGCGCCGTAGCGAACCCGTTGGCGAACAGCACGCCGTTCTTCGCCACTCTGTCGAAAGCCGGCGTGGGCAGCTTCGACCCGCCGTAGGCGCTCCGCTCGACCGCGCTCTCGTCGTCTGTGATGAAGAACAGGACGTTCGGCGGCGTGGGGTCGGCCGCCTGGCCTGCCCAAGCCGCCGCCATGCAGATCATCAAGGCGACCGCCTGGGCGACGGTCCAGGCCGGTTTTCGCGTGCTCATTTCGCTCCTTCGCACTCCCGTTGGATAGCCTTCAGGTCGATCACCGGGGTGACGGCACGGGGCGACTCGGCGGGCGGCCGATGTCGGTGATCCTCGGCAATCTATGCGCCGCCCGTATCGAACGCGACCGGCCGTTCGGCCCGGGATTTTGGCGGTCTGAGTTCGAGCGAATCGCTGCTGCGTTTCAGGCAAACTGCTGCTCGGTTTTGAGCACAAGACTGCTGCCTATACTGCAGATATATAGTAGAGCCCGAAAACTGGCCGACGACCTCATCACCGTGGAGCAAGGCCGTTCATGGGATGCCTTGGATTTCGATTCGTGAGGTGGTGTTGGGGGCCGTTTCTGGCCGTGTGGACCACGGCGGCGTGGGGCGTTGAGGCACGGCTCGACTTCAATCGGGACGTCCGGCCGATCCTTTCGGACCGGTGCTTCGCCTGCCATGGGCCCGATGGCGAGGACCGCCAGGCCGGCCTGCGGCTCGACGATCGCGAGGCCGCCGCCGCCGAACTCGCGAGCGGGGCACGGGCCATCGTCCCGGGCGACCCCAAGCAGAGCGAAATCATCGCCCGGATCACGAGCACCGATCCCGACGTGGTCATGCCGCCGCCCCGGCTCAACAAGCCGATCACGCCCGCCGAGGCGGAGATTCTGAAGCGGTGGATTGCCGAGGGGGCGGAGTACCGCGGCCACTGGGCCTTCGAACGGGTGGAGCGGCCGGCCGTGCCCGACGTGAAGAACACGGCGTGGCCGCGGACGCCGATCGACCGGTTCATTCTCACGCGGCTCGAGCACGAGGGGCTCGCGCCCAACCCCGAGGCCGATCGGGTCACGCTCGCCCGCCGGCTGGCTCTCGACCTCACCGGCCTGCCGCCGGAGCCGGCCGCCGTGGACGCTTTCGTCACCGACCGATCAGCCGACGCCTACGAGCGATACGTCGATTCCCTGCTCGCCAGCCCGCACTACGGCGAGCGGATGGCGATCGAGTGGCTCGATGCCTCCCGCTACGCCGACTCGAGCGGCTACCAGACCGACTCCAGCCGACAGAACTGGCCGTGGCGCGACTGGCTGATCAAGGCCTACAACGACAACCTGCCCTTCGACAAGTTCACGATCCACCAACTCGCCGGCGACATGGTGGAGCATCCGACCCGCGACCAGATCGTGGCCACGGGCTTCAATCGCAACCACCGCCTCAACGGCGAGGGAGGCATCATCGCCGAGGAGTGGCGGGTGGAGACGGTGATCGATCGCGTTGAAACGACGTCACAGACCTGGATGGCGCTCTCGGCCGGCTGTGCCCGCTGCCACGACCACAAATACGATCCGCTCTCCCAGAAGGAGTTTTATTCGCTCTTCGCCCTCTTCAACAACGTGCCCGAAACCGGCACCAATCAGGGGGAGGCGCATCGCAACGGTGGCAATGTGGCGCCCGTGCACCTCCTGCCTTCGGCGGAGCAGGAAATCGAACGCGGTCGCCTCGAGAGGGTGGTCGCCGACGCGGCGGCGGCCGTGCAGGCCGAGGTCGCCAACGTCGACACGCTGGTTGCGAAATGGGAAGACTCGATCCGCCCCGCGCTCGCAACGCCCGACGCGGCCTGGGAGCCGTTCGAGCCGCTGGAACTCCGCAGCATCGGCGGCGCCGGGTTCCGCCGCAGTGAGGACGGCACATGGTTCGTCGAAGGCAAACTCACCCCGCGCGACACGTACGAGTTCGAGACACTCGTGCCCGCCGATGGCCTCGGCGGCATCCGGCTCGAGGTGCTTCCCGACGCGAGCCTGGCCGGAGGTGGCGGGTTCGGCCGGTCGGGCAACGGCAACGTCGTGGTGACGAAGATCGAGGCCGAGATCGAGCCGCCGGGCGATGCCAAGGTGATCCCGGTCGAACTCGTGCGGGCCGAGGCCACGTACGAACAGGACGGCTGGCCGGCCGCGAGCGTGCTGGAGAGCAAGGGTGAGAAGAGCAAGGGCTGGGGGCTCGACGGTCAGGATCCGGCCAAGCGCGAGCCGCGCCGGATCGCCCTGTTTCCTGCCCGGGCCGTGCCGCTGCCGGAGAACTCGCGACTCGTGGTGCGGATCCGGCAGGAGGCGTTCGACGGCCACACGATCGGGCGATTTCGACTGGCCTTTTCCCCCGCGGAGCCGGCTTTGCTGGGCGTGGACGGTTCGAAACTGCCGCCTGCGGTGCACGAAGCGCTGGCCGTGGACGCGGCCGACCGCACGCCGCAGCAGAAGGCGGAAATCGCGAAGTTCTACCGGGCCAACGTCGATGGGCCGATCCTCCGGGCCGAGAAGGCCCGCGAGGCGGCGAGCAAGAGCCTCGACTCATTCAAGGCGTCGTTGCCGAGCGCGATGGTGATGCAGGAGGGGCCGCAACGCGAAGCGTTCGTGCTCCTGCGCGGCGAGTACGACAAGCGGGGCGAGCAGGTGACGGCTGCCCTGCCCGCCTTCCTGCCACCGTTGCCCGAAGGCACGAAGGCCGATCGCCTCGCGCTCGCGAAGTGGCTCGTGTCCCGCGACCACCCGCTGACGTCGCGGGTGTGGGTGAACCGGACGTGGGAGCGGCTCTTCGGCACCGGGCTGTGCAAGACCAGCGAAAACCTCGGCAGCCAGGCCGAGTATCCGAGCCATCCGGAACTCCTCGACTGGCTCGCCGCCGAGTTCATGGAGGCCGGCTGGGACATGAAGCGGATCGTGAAGCTGCTGGTCACGAGCGCCGTCTACCGCCAGGCGGCGACGGTCACTCCCGCGACACTGTCTGCCGATCCGGCCAACCGTCTGCTGGCCCGGGGACCGCGGATCCGGCTCCCGGCCGAGATGGTGCGGGACGCGGCGCTCGCCGCCGGCGGGCTGATCGTGCCGACGATCGGTGGCCCGAGCGTGCGGCCCTGGATGCCCGACGGCGTGTGGGATGAGACGAGCAAGTATGGCGACCTGCGGGGCTACGTCGCCGACTCGGGGCCGGGCCGCTATCGCCGCACGATGTACACGATCTGGAAGCGGACGGCCGCGCCGCCGACGATGCTCCTCTTCGACGCCCCGAACCGCGAGACCTGCATCGTGAAGCGGTCGCGGACCAACACGCCGCTGCAGGCTTTGGCACTGCTCAACGAGACGACGTTCGTGGAGGCGGCGCACGGCCTGGCGAGGCGGATGATCGCCGATGGGGGCGCGACGCCGGCGGATCGCATCGCCCACGGCTTCCGACTGGCGATCGGCCGCACGCCGACCGCGGCCGAAATCGCCGCGCTCGTGGCCGGCTTCGAGGCCGACCTGGCCGCGTTCGTGGCGGCGCCCGAGCGGGCGGAGAAGTATGCGGCGGTGGGCCTCGTGAAGCAGCCCGAGGCGGTGCCGGCCGTGGAGTTCGCCGCGTATTCCCTGGCGGCCAACGTGATCTTCAACCTCGACGAGTTCGTGATGCGGGAGTGATCCGATGCGCGACGGCACCATTCATCTGCAGGACGCCCTCAATCGCCGCGTGTTTCTCGGCGGCGCAGCCGGCGGGCTGGGCTACGCGGCGCTCGCGAGCCTGATGCAGCCGCGGGCTGCAACCGCGGCGGCCGTGACGGGACCGGCGCGGGCCGTGTTTCCCAACTTTCCGCCCAAGGCGAAGCGGGTGATCTACCTCTTCCAGTCGGGCGCGCCCTCGCAGATGGACCTCTTCGATCCCAAGCCCGAGATGGAGAAGCGGCGCGGCGAGGACCTGCCCGAGTCGATCCGCCAGGGGCAACGGCTGACGACGATGACCAGCGGTCAGAAGAACTTTCCAGTGGCGCCGTCGATGTTCAAGTTCGCCCAGCACGGCGAGAGCGGCATGTGGTTCAGCGAACTCGTGCCGCACATCGCCCGTCATTCCGACCGCTGGTGCATGGTCCGCTCGATGTTCACCGAGCAGATCAACCACGACCCGGCGATCACGTTCTGCCAGACCGGCCATCAGCTCGCCGGCCGGCCGAGCATCGGCTCATGGTTGAGTTACGGACTGGGCAGCGAGAACGCCGACCTGCCGGC
>JBIKND010000045.1:0-21987 GCA_044358905.1 Pirellulales bacterium
TCCGCTCCGGAGTCGCCGGCGGGCGGGGCCGCAACTGCCGGCGGGGCGTCGCCGATCCTCGACCTGCTGCGGGCCCGCTGGAAGGCCGCAAAGCCGGCCGATGCCGCGGCGTTGGCGTCGTTCGTCTCCGCATGGCAAAACGCCGTCTGGAAGTTCAACCACGCCGGCCTGATCGTCAGCCGGTTTGCGAAGACCGACGGCCCGGCCGCCTGGATGGAGGCGGCGACGCCGCCCCTCGTCGAGCGGCAGGAAATCCGTGTGAAAGTGTCGGTGCCGAAAGGCAAGGACACGGTCACGATCCATCTCGCGGCCGGCGATGCGGGCGACGGCCGGGAGCAGGACGTCGTCGTCTGGAGAAACCCGCGGCTCGTGGCCGCGGGCCGGGCCGATCTGTCGCTGGCGATGGTGCGGCCATTGGCGGCGTCGCTGGGCGCCGAACGTGAGCGGCTGGCCGCGAACGCGGCGCAGTGCCTCGCCGCCGCCTCCGAAGCGTTCACGGGCCCGGACGTGACGGCCGCCGGCCTTGACGCCACGGTCGCGGCGCTCGCCCGGAAGCATGCCGTCGATCCGCGGCTGCTTGCGGGATGGCTTTCGTATCTTGGCGTTGGCGCGCCGGAGGCCGCTTTCACCACGCTGCTCGACAAGAAGCTGGAGAAGGTCGATGGCTGGGAAGCGGTGAACGGCTGGCGTGGCGCGGGCGACTTGGGGGCGTTCGCCAACTCGTCGGACGAGCCGTACCGCATCCCCGGCACGATCCATCCCCATGGCGTGGTGGTCCACCCCGACGCCAAGCAGCGGGTGGTGGTCGGCTGGCGCAGCCCGATCTCGGGCCCGGTGGAGATACGGGGCGCGACGGCGAGCGCCCATCAGGGCTGCTCAAATGGCACGGCCTGGTCGGTCGAGGTCTGGAGGGGCAAGACCCGCGAAACGCTCATGAGCAACGCGAATCATGACGCCGCGTTCGGTCCGTTCGGCCCATTTGCCCTGCGAAAGGGCGACGTCGTGGCCGTGTGCGTGGGCGCGCGCGACGGCAATTCAAACTGTGACCTCACCCGCGTCGATCTCACGCTTCGCTCCGGCGACCGCGAGTGGGATCTGGCCCGTGACGTGTCGGGCGACATCCTGGCGGCGAATCCCCATGCCGACGGCCAGGGCAACGCGGGCGTCTGGCATTTCGCCGCCGATCCCGAGGGGGCGGCCGGCGGCTGGACGATCCCTGCCGGCTCTCTCCTCGCGCGGTGGATCAAGGCGACCGGTGCGGAAGACCGCGGCGCGATCGCCGCCGACATCGGGCGGCTGCTCGCGGACGACGGCGCCGGCATCGAAAAGGATTCCCCCGACGCCCAGTTGCGGGAACTGCTTCGCTCCGCGGCAGGCCCGGTCCTGGTCGGAATCAGGCCGTCCCAGGAGTCTGCGGCCGCCGCCGCCGGCGGAGGAGAGGCCGTCCAGGTGGGCCTCGATGCCGCGGCCTTCGGCCGGCATCCGCAGGGGCTCGCGGTCGAGGCCGGTGATCTGTGCCTGCACGCGCCCGGCGCGATCGCCATCACGATCCCGGCCGAAATTGCCGAAGGCTGTGAGTTCGTCTCGGAGGGAACGCTCCATCCCGAGGCCGCCACGGAGGCGAGCGTGCAGATCGAGGCCCAGGTCGATGCGGCCGGCGGTCTGGCGGCCGGCGGCCTCGTGCCGGCGCTGCCGGTCGTGGCCAGTAGAGACTCCGCCGCGTGGCGACGATTCGAGAGGGCGTTCGCCGACATCCGCGATCTGTTCCCCAAGGCCGTCTGCTACGGCCGCGTCGTGCCGGTGGACGAGGTGATCACGCTCAATCTGTATTACCGCGAAGATGATCACCTTCGCCGGCTCATGCTCGGCGATGCCGAGGCGCGTGAACTCGACCGGCTCTGGGACGAACTTCTCTTCATCGCCCAGGAGCCGCTCGAGTTCGAGGACGTCTTCGAGCAGATCCTGGGCTACGCCTCCCAGGATGCCCCCGATCTCCTCAAGCGGTTGTCGCCCCTGAAGCCGGCGGTCGTCGGCTCTGCGGACGCCTTCCGTCAGCGGCTCGTGGAGGCCGAGCCGCGGCAGCTCGACGCGGTGGTGGCCCTCGCGGGGCGGGCGTTCCGCCGGCCGCTCGAGCCCCAGGAGGAGCCGCGGCTGCGCACGCTCTACGACACGCTGCGGAAGAAGGAGGTGGCCCATGAGGACGCGATCCGTGCGCTGCTCGCCCACGTGCTCGTGTCGGCCGACTTTCTCTACAAGATCGAGGCGACCGGGCCGGGCACCGAGGCGAAGCCGGTTTCCGGCTACGAACTGGCCACGCGGCTCTCCTACTTCATCTGGTCATCCATGCCCGATGCAGAGCTGCTCGCGGCGGCTGAGAGCGGCCGGCTGCACGAGCCCGAGGTCTTGAAGTCCCAGGTGCGGCGGATGCTTGCCGCCCCGGCGTCGCGGCGACTGGCCGCGGAGTTCGGCACGCAGTGGCTCCACGTCCACGGCTTCTCATCGCTCGACGAGAAGAATGCCGAGCTCTTCCCCACGTTCGCCGGTCTGCGGGCTGACATGGAGGAGGAGACGGTGCTCTTCCTCGACGACTTTTTCCGCAACGACCGCTCGATCCTCTCGCTCATCGATGCCGACCACACGTTCCTGAACGAGCGGCTGGCAAAGCACTATCGCGTCGAGGGTGTGACGGGCGACGAGTGGCGGCGGGTTGAAGGCGTGCGGAAGCATGGCCGCGGCAGCATCCTCTGCCTGGCCACGACGCTCTCCACGCAGGCCGGCGCCTCGCGTACGAGCCCGATCCTCCGGGGCAACTGGCTCTACGAGACGATCCTCGGCGAGAAGCTCCCCAAGCCGCCGAAGGACGTGCCGCTTTTGGCCGAGACGGTGCCCACGGGATTGAGCGAACGGCAACTGATCGCGATGCACTCGGAGAACGCGGCTTGTGCGAAGTGCCACCGCCGAATCGATCCCTTCGGATTCGCGCTCGAGGAGTTCGACGCCATTGGCCGGCTCCGCACCGCCGACGCCTCCGGCAAGCCGCTCGACACCAAGGCCACCCTGCCAGACGGTGCCACGCTCGACGGGCAGGAGAGCGTGCGGGAGTATCTGCTCGGCCCGCGGCGCGAGCAGTTCGTGCGGGTCTTCTGCCGCAAGCTGCTCGGCTATGCCATCGGCCGCGGCGTGCAACTGTCCGACCAGCCGCTGCTCGACGAGATGGCGGCCCGGCTGGCCGCCTCCGATTACAGGATCTCGGTCGCCATCGAGGCGATCGTGACCAGCCCGCAGTTTCGCTCGATTCGCGGCCGCGATGCGGCCGATGATGCCACGTGATGTCGGTTGGTGCGTTGTCACCGAAAGGAGCCCTCCCATGACGCGTTGCAAGCTCTCCCGCCGCACGATGCTTCGCGGACTCGGCGTGTCGATGGCCTTGCCGTGGATGGAGTCGCTCACCGCCGCCGGCGAGCCGGCCGTGGCCGGTGCTGCGGCCGCCGCTCCGCCGCTCCGGCTGGCCGTGCTCTTCGCCGGCAACGGCTTCCATTCGAAAGAGTGGTGGGCCAAAGGCGCGGGCCGGGAGATGGAACTCGGCAAGGTGCTCGAGCCCGTGGCCGACTTCCGCGAGAAGCTGCTTTTCGTGAAGGGCCTCTACAACGAGCAGGCCCGCAAGGGCAACATCCACTCCTCGCAGACCGGCAATCTGCTGTCCGGCGCCCCGCTCGCCTCCGGCGGCGAGATCCGCTCCGGTACGAGTTTCGACCAGCACCTCGCCCAGACCTACGGCCGCGGCACGAAGGTGCCGAGCCTCGTGCTCGGCTGCGAGAAGAGCAACCCGAGCATCCACAAGAACTACTCGATGCTCTACAGCTCGCACATCTCCTGGAGCAGCCCGACGACGCCGACGCCGCTGGAAATCTATCCGGCGCTGGCCTTCGACCGGCTCTTCAAGGACGAGGCGCATGCCGGCGACGTGAGCGTGCTCGACGCCGTGCTCGAGACGGCCGACGATCTTCGCCGCAAAATCAGCGTGGCCGACCGGCGGAAGCTCGACGAATACCTCGACAGCGTCCGCGACGTGGAGGCCCGGATCGAGGCGGCCGGCAAGAAGGGGGAACTGCAGGGCTGGCGGCCCGCCCTCGAAAAGCCCGACATCCCGCGGCCGGCCGACGGCATTCCGCAGGACATCGCCGAGCACATGCGGCTGATGTGCGACATCCTCGTGCTCGCCTTCCAGACCGACACCACGCGGATCGTCACGCTCAAACTCAACAACGACCATTCGGCCCTGCGGTTCCCGAACCTGTCGCGGACCGACAATCCGTCGCAGGGAATCGACTACATGATCCACCACCTGCTCTCGCATTCCGACGGCGCCGATTGGCTGAAGGTGAACCGGTTCTTCATGGAGCAGATGGCCCACATCGCCCGCCGGCTCGATGCGATCCAGGAGGGGGAGCGCACGGCCCTCGACAACTCGATGCTCCTGATGTGCTCGAGCATGATGGCGGGAGCCAAGCACGACAACGACCAGTTGCCGATGGTGGTGCTCGGCCGGGCCGGCGGGAAGCTCGAGACGGGCCGCGTGCTCGACTACTCGGGCCAGCCCGACCGGCAGATGTGCCGGCTCTACCTCTCGCTCATGGAGAAGATGGGCGTGCGCGAGAAGGCCTTCGGCGATGCCGGCGAGCCCTTGAGCGACGTGTAGCCTCCACTGCCGGCGGTTCCCGCGGGCAAGAGGGTGTATTGAACGGTCCCTACGATACTCGCTACCCGTCGACTGACGACCTGCGGGCGCGGGCCCGGCGGCGTGTGCCCCGGTTCATCTTCGAATTCCTCGACGGCGGCTGCAACGAGCACGTCAATCTGCGGAAAAACACGGATGAGATACGCGACGTGGAGTTGCGGCCGGTGTATCTGCGGCAGAAGGGCGAGACGTCGCTGAGGGCCGAACTTTTCGGCCGCGTGTACGACGCTCCCTTCGGCGTGGCGCCGATCGGCCTGCAGGGGCTGATCTGGCCGGGCGCGCCGGAGGTTCTCGCGCGGTCCGCCGTGGAAGAGAACCTGCCGTTCATCCTCAGCACCTGCAGCACAGCGAGCATCGAACGCATCGGCGAGATGACCGGGGGCGAGTTCTGGTTTCAGCTCTACAACCCCGTCGACCCAGCCATGCGGAACGACATCCTCGATCGCGCCGCGGCGGCGGGCTGTCGGGTGTTGGTGATCCTGGCCGACGTCCCGACGTTTGGCTTCCGTCATCACGACATTCGCAACGGGCTGGCGATTCCGCCCGCGATCAACGTTCGCAGCGTGCTCGAGATGGCGGGCAGTCCCACGTGGGCCCTTCAGACTCTGCGGCACGGCCAGCCCACGTTCGCCACGCTGACGAAATACATGCCTGCGGGCCTCGACATGAAGCAACTGGGCCTGTTCATGAACAAGACTTTTTCCGGAAAGCTCTCGCCAGAGATGCTCGCCACCATCCGGGATCGCTGGAACGGGAAGCTCGTGCTCAAGGGGTTGGCCACAGAGGAGGATGCCGCCGTGGCGGTCAAACTTGGGCTCGACGGCATCATCGTTTCGAACCACGGAGGCCGGCAACTCGACGCGGGTCAGTCGGCGATTCGGTCCCTCGTGCCGATCGTTGAGTCGTATGCGGGACGGATCACGATCATGTTCGACAGCGGGATCCGCTCCGGCCCCGATATTGCGAGGGTGCTTGCCAGCGGTGCGGCGTTCGTGTTTCTGGGCCGCGGCTTCATGTACGGTGTGGCCGCTCTTGGAAGGAAGGGCGGTCGGCACACGATGTCCATCCTGAAGACGCAGCTCAGGCAGGTGCTGGACCAGATAGGCTGCGATCGGATCGAGGATCTGCCTCGGCATCTGGTGCGGAGCGAGAGATCGGCTTCGCTCTCCGAGGCGCGTGCGGCTCATGTCACCGGCGCGTGAATTCCGACACGGAAAGCAGTCCGAGGAACGATCGTGACCGAGAGCTTCCGCACCCGCCTGCGTCGCGGCGACACGTGCGCCAACGACGTCTCCGCCCGCGACTGGCAGCGGAATGGCGGGGGAGGGCAGTGGTGCCGCGGGAAGACGTTCGCCACGTTCTGTCCGCTCGGGCCTGCGCTCGTGACCACCGATGAGATCACCGATCCCAACCGGCTCGCCATCCGCACGATCCTCAATGGCCAGACGCTCCAGGATTGGAACACGAGCGACACGATCTTCGACGTGCCGACGCTGATTGAGTTCCTCTCGGCAAGCATGATCCTCAATCCCGGCACGGTGATCCTCACGGGCACGCCCCATGGCGTGGGCTTCGCCCGCACGCCGCCGGTGTTTCTCAAGGCCGGTGACAGCGTAACGATCGAGATCGAGGGAATCGGCAGGCTCACCAATCCGGTGGTGGAAGAGCCGGGCGTTTGAGCCGGAGGAATCGCGGCATTTTCCGGCCGCGGGTCGCGGGGCGTCGACGGAGCTTGACCAGCGACGGTATCATTCACGCAGTGGTGGCAGCCGGTCGTCGGCCGTTTCTCCATCCTTCAACCCTGGCTGATGGTTTTCGTGCCGAGAAGCACATCCACCACTGACTCGTCCCGCGTGGGCCGGGCCCGCCTATCGCAGGCCGTGTTTTTCCAGCTCTCCCGCGCGATCATCGCCGGTGAATTCGAGCCCGGAGCGAGGATTTCGGAGCCGACGCTGTCGACGATGCTCAGCGTGAGCCGGGCGCCGATCCGCGAAGCACTCATTGAATTGGAACTCCGCGGGCTCGTTGAGTTCGACCCCACGGGCCACACGCGGATTCCGGCGCTCACTCCCCGCGACATCGAGGAGATCCACGCCGTGAGGCTGATGATCGATCCGGTGGCCGCCGGGCTGGCCGCCGAGCAGGGCAAGCCCAAGGACTTCGCGGCGCTCGAGGCGAACATCGCCGCCACGAAATCGGCGAAGACACTCGCCGACGTGTCGCGGCTCGACGCGGAGTTTCACGACCGGATCGTCCATGCGACGGGCAATCGCCGGCTCCTGCTCTGCTGGAACTCGTTGCGAGATCAGTTTGCTCTCTGGCTGACACAGATGCACCTGCGACAGGAAGCAGTGACGCATCGCGTCCGGCAGGATTCGGTCGAGTCGCACCGCAGATTGCTGGAGGCGATCCGCTCTGGCGATGCGAAGAAGGCGACCGAGGAGGGCCGCCGCCACGTGGCCGGCTGGATCAGGCTGATGCCGCGGATACCGAAGTAGCATCGAACGCCGCGATCCTCGCGACGAGGTCGCCGAGGAACCGGGCCGCGGGGCCGCCGTCGACGATGCGGTGGTCGAAGGTCAGCGAGAGCGGCAATTGGCGCTGGAGCACGAACCCTTCCTGGCCGCTGGGGGGAGGCACGGGCTGCATCCGGATCGCCCCCACGCCGAGGATCGCCGCCTCGGGATAATTGATCACCGGCGTGAAGAACTCAATTCCATACGAGCCGAGGCTCGTGAGCGTGAACACGCTTCCCTGCATGTCGGCGGCCATGAGCCGGCCCGTGCGCGCCCGCTCGACGAGCCACCGCGTCTGCCTGGCGACCTCGGCCAGCGGGGAGGCCGCCACGTCGCGCACCACCGGCACGACGAGGCCGCCGGGTGCGTCGACCGCCAGGCCGATGTCGATCCGGTCGCCGGGCAGAGTAAGGTGCGTCTCCTCCCAGCGGGCGGCGATGAGCGGATGGGCCAGGAGCGTGTCGCCGAGCGCCTTGAGCAGCATGTCGTTGAGCGTGGCAGCCTCCGGGCCTTCGGCAGCCTTGAGGGCAGACCGCGTTGCGAGGAGCACAGTCGCGTCGGCCCAGGCCGTGAGCGTGACGGGCACCGTTTCCTGCCGGCTTCGCATCATCTGCCGGGCGATCGTGCGGCGGGTCTGCGTGATCGGCACGGTGGTCGCGCCGGGTAGCCCGGTGACGTGTGCGGCAGCTGCTGGCCGAGGTGCCACTGCGGCCGCTGCGGCCAGCACGTCGCGTTCCCGCACGCGGCCGCCAGTGCCCCCGCCACGGACCGTCGCAACGTCGATGCCCCGCTGCCGCGCGGCGCGGCGGGCCCGCGGTGAAATCGGTGCGGAGGGATTGTCTCCATCGGCACCGGCAAACGGTGCCCGTCCCGTTTGCTCGTGTTGCGGCCCAGGCACCAGATCCTCGACCGAAACTCGCCCGCCCGGCAGCCGCGGCGTTACGGTCGCCAGATCGATTCCCATCTGTCGCGCCAGCCGGCGGACGCTCGGCGACGCCGCGGCGGGAATCGGTGGGAGTGGCGAAAGCCCGCCGTTCCCGGAAGCCGGGGCGGCCGCAGCCGCGGGAGCAACCGCGGGAGCCTGCCGCGGCAGGACGGGGGCCGCTGGGACCAAGACCGGCGGCGGGGGCGCTGCTGGAGCGACGGGCGACGCGGCCGAATCCCACGTGGGCTTCTCACCGGCTGCGCAGAGCTTGCCGATCGTGCGGCCCACGAGGACGGTCTGCCCTTCGGCCGGTGCGTCGGGGGCCAGATGCAAGACTCCACCGTCGACCGCCTCGATCTCCTGCGTCGCCTTCTCTCCTTCGAGCATAAAGAGCGGCTCGCCCGGCTTCACGGTGTCGCCCGGCTGCTTGATCCAGCCGGCGAACACGCCCTCCTCCATCGACCAGCCGAGCCGGGGGATCGTCACTTCAGCAGCCATCGCGTCGCATGCTCCTCGCGTGTTCCTTGAACAGTGACTCGCCTCACTCCGCCAGAAGCCCGCGGAGCGCGGTCTCGATCGTCGCGGTATTCGGCACCACCTGCTCCTCGAGCACGGGAGCATAGGGCGTGGGCGAGGGCACGCCGGTGATTCGCCGCACCGGCGCATCGAGATCGTCGAAGCCCCGGTCAGCGACCAGCGCCGCGACCTCGGCCGCGAGGCCGCAGGGGCCCGCCGGCTCATCGACCACGAGCAGCCGGCCCGTCTTCGCCACCGAGGTGAGGATCGCGTCGGCATCGAGCGGGGAAATCGTGCGGGGGTCGATCACCTCGACGCTCGCACCGTCCTTCGCCACCGCCTCGGCCGCCGCCAGGCAGAGATGGTTCATCCGGCCCACCGCCACGACCGTCGCGTCGGTGCCCGCCCGCGCGATCCGCGCCTTGCCGAAGGGAATCTCGAAGTCGCCCTCCTCGACCGGCCCCTTGAGCTGCAGGAGTTCCCGGTGTTCGAGGAAGAGCACGGGATCGTCGCCTTTGAGGGCGTGGGCAAAGAGCCCCTTCGCATCCCGCGGCGTCGAGGGGACGACGACCCGCAGCCCCGGCACCTGCGCGAACATGCCGTAATAGCTGCCCGAGTGGTGCGTGGCGGCCGAGTGGCCGATCCCGATGCAGCCCCTGAGCACGACCGGCATCCTCAGCCGGCCGCTCGACATGAACTGCATCTTCGCGATCTGGTTGACGATCTCCCCCCAGGCATCGAGCAGGAAGTCGACGAACATGAAGTCGACCACCGGCCGCGCCCCGGCCATCGCCGCGCCGCACGCCAGCCCGGTGAAGCCCCGCTCGCAGATCGGCGTGTCGCGCAGCCGGTCGGGGCCGTATTTCGCGTAGAGGCCGGCCGTGGTGCGGAAGTTGCCGCCGCGGCGGCCGATCCCCTCACCGAGCACGAACACCGACGGATCGGCGGCCATCGCGGCTTCGAGTGCCTCGACCGTGGCTTGGATGAAGGACAGCTGCCGGGCGGCGGGATCGGCCGCCGGTTCGCAGACGTCACGCGGCGTAGCGTAGACATGCGTGGTCGCGTCGGCCGCCGTCGGAGGCGGTGCCGCCTCGGCCGCCGATCGACCGCGGCCCACCTCGTCGGCCACCTCCCGCTCGATCGCGTCGAGAGCCTCCGCCGCGATGCCGTGATCCTGCTCGAGCCGGCGGCGGAAGGCCGCGATCGGGCAGCGTTCCTTCCAGGTCGCCACCTCTTCGCGGGTGCGGTAGTCAAAGTCGCCCATGCCCTCGGCGTGAGCCCGCGTGCGGTAGGTCTTGCACTCGATGAGCGTCGCCCCCTCGCCGGCCCGTGCCCGCGCGACCGCCCGCGCCGCTGCGGCGTGCACCGCGAGCACGTCGTTGCCGTCGACTTCTTCGCCCGCCAGGCCGTAGTTGGCCGCGCGGCGGCCCACGTCGGGGATGCCGCTGGCCTCGCTGAAGGGCACCTCAGTCGCGAACTGGTTGTTCTCGCAGATGAAGAGGGTCGGCAGTTTCCAGATGGCGGCCATGTTGAGCGCCTCGTGGAAGGCCCCGTTGTTGACCGCGCCATCGCCGAAGAAGGCCGCCGCCACGCCGCCGTTCTTGGCGAGCTTGAAGGCGTAGCCCCCTCCGGCGGCCTGGAGCACGCAGGGGCCCACGATGCCGCTCGTGCCGAGCATGCCGATCTCGGGCGCGAAGAGGTGCATGCTCCCGCCGCGGCCCCGCGAGCAGCCGGTGACCCGGCCGAACAGTTCGGCGATGAGCTGTTCGGGGGGCAAGCCCTTGGCCAGCGCGTGGCCGTGGCCCCGGTGGGTGCTGAAGATGACATCGTCCGGCTGGAGGTGCGCACAGACGCCGGCCGCGATCGCCTCCTGGCCGACGTAGGTGTGGCAGGCGCCGTGGATGAGGCCCCGCTGGTGGCAGCGGGCGAGTTCCTCTTCGGTGAGCCGGATCACGAGCATCGAGCGGAAAAGCCCGAGCAGGGCCTCTTGGTCGAGGCCAAGGGGCGGATTGTCGGGTTCCCGCGATCGACGTGGCTTGGACACGGTGGCGGATCGGTCACTGGTGCGTTTCATGAGTCGTCTCCTGTTTTCCGCGGGCCGATCGTGCCACCCGCGTTCATCGCCAGGTTGCCACCGTCCATCGGGATCAGCGTGCCCGTGATCCACGACGAGGCGTCGGAGGCGAGCAGCACCATGAGTCCCTGGATGTCCTCGGGCCGGCCGAGCCGGCCGCGAGGAATCCCGGAAAGCCATTTTGCCTCCATCGCTTGGTCGGCCGCGATCCGCTGCTCGATGCCGGGATTCATCACCTGCGCCGGCAGGATCGCGTTGACCCGCACGCCCCGCGCGGCCCACTCCGTCGAGAGCTCGCGGGTCATCTGCGCCACCGCGCCCATCGCCATCGCATAGGCGATATGGCCGCGGCCGAGCGACGACACGCCGCCAATGCTGCCGATGTTCACGATCGAGCCTCCCCCCTGGCGAAACATCCGCCGGGCCGCCTCGCGGCAGTGGGCGAACCGGCCGACCACGAGATTCTCGAGCACCTGGCGAATCTGGTCGGGTGTGATCACGAGCGGATCGGCCATGATCGAATCGCCGGCGATGTTGGCGAGGAAGTCGACGCGGCCAAACTCCGCGTCGATCCACTCGAAGAGCCGGCGGGCCGCCTCGACATCCGCCGTGTCGTGAAGCCTGCCCACCGCCCGTCCGCCCGCCGACTCGATCTCCTTGCCGGTGGCGGCGAGGCCGGCTTCATTTCGGTCGAGCATCACCACCGTCGCCCCGTGCGCGGCGAGCGCGACGGCCGACGCCCTCCCCATGCCGCTCGCGGCACCGGAGACGACCGCGAGTTTTCCGGAGAGATCGAAGAGTGTTCCAGGTTTTTGGTTCATGATCGTCGCAGCGCGGAATTCAATCAGGTGCGGATGGTGGCGGCGGCCGCCCGACGTTCGATGAACCATGAGGCGAGCACGGCCATGAGCATGCCCCAGACCATGACGCCCGCCATCGGGCCGACCCCGAACGAGCCGACGACTTTGGGAGCGAAGATCCCGCCGCCGTTGGCCACGGAATTGACCAGCGCGATTCCGGCGGCCGCGGCAACGCCGCCCAAAAAGAGCGGCGGCAGGGCCCAGAAGATGGGCAGCACAGCCATCATGCCGGCCTGCGCGAGGCAAAGCCCGATGAGCTGCCCCCAGGGGCCGACTGGCAGCGAGGCGAGGAGCCAGCCGCAGGCCGCGACGGCGAGGGAGGCCAGCACGAAGCCCGATCGTCGGCCCGTCGCATCGGAAAGCCGGCTCACGACGAGCATCGCGATCACGGCCGCGATCTGCGGCAGCGTCGAGAGCAGGCCCACCTTCCAGTAAAGCCCGGTCGTGTCGCCTGTGTTGGCCATGATCAGCGGACGGAAGGAGTCGCTGATGAGTTTGGGGAGATATGCGCCGGTGGCGTTCGTGCCGAACGCCACGCTCAGGTAGAGACCGATCAGGATCCATACCCGCAGATCGGCGAGGGCCGAGAACTTGTCACTGCCGCCCGCCTCGATCCGCTGGCCGTCCTCCCGAGCACGATCGGCTTCGAGCCAGGCCCGCTCGTCGTCGGTGAGCCAGCCGGCGTCGTGCGGGCCGTCCGGCAGCAGCCGCAGCGCCGAAAAACCGAGCAACACCGACGGAAGCCCTTCCAGGATGAAGAGCCACTGCCAGCCGGCGAGGCCCGCCACCCCCTCCATCGAGTCGAGGATCAGGCCGGAGGCGATGCTGCCGAGGATCGTGGCCACCGGAATGGCGAGCATGAACCAGGCGACGACACGAGCCCGCAGGGCCGCCGGAAACCAGGCCGTCATGTAGAAGATGATGCCCGGGAAAAATCCCGCCTCCGCCACGCCCAGGAGGATGCGGGCGGCAAAGTAGCTCACCGGGCCGATGACCCACGCCGTGAGCGTCGAGACGAGGCCCCACGAAATCATGATCCGCGCAATCCAGCGTCGGGCGCCGAACCTCCGCAGGAGCACGTTGCTCGGCACCTCGAAGAGGAGATAGCCGACGTAGAAGATGCCGTAGCCCCAGTCGATCACGGCGTCGGAGAAACCGACGTCCTTCACCATGCCGAGTCGGGCAAAGCCGACATTGGCGCGGTCGATGATGTTGAAGGTGTAGAGCAGGGCCAGGTACGGCACGAGCCGCCAGATCACCTTCCGCGTCGTCCGCTGGCCGAGGTCGGTCATGGCTTCCCGCCCGCGCGCTTCGCGACGAGGGCCAGCGCCCGCCCATAGCCCCCGCGGGTAGCCGCGATCTTGATGGGAGCGAAGATGAAGAAAGCCTCGCGGCCGGTGATTGCCTCGAGACCGGTGAGCATCTCCACGACGAGGAGCCCCTTCGAGCCCGCCAGCCAGTCGACCTCGCGGGCGATCGTCGCATCGACGCCGCCGAGCGTGGGGCCGTCGGTGCCCAGGCAGCGGATGCCCTGCTCGGCGAGATAGGCGACGGCCTCGGGCGCGACGGCGGGCCAGCCCTCGGCCATGCCGGCGAGCGGCTTCGCCAGGCAGGGATCGAGCGCGGGGGCCGCCGGCAGGGGTGCGAGGTGCTTGTCGGTGTGGCCCGAGAAGAAGAGCACGACCTCGCCCGGCTTGAAGGGCCGGATGGCTGCATGTTGTTCGAGAACGGCGCGGGTGACGAGCGGGCTCTGGGGCTTGCCCTCGGCATACGCGGCCGTGCCGACGAGCCCGCGAACGTCGACGACGTGCGCCGGGCCCATCATGCTCTCGAGCGCCGCGTCGGCCGTGCGCATGGCCGACGTGCCGAGCGGCCCATGCTTCCTCTCGTAGCTGGCCACGGCCGCGCGGATGGCCGGATCCGCGGCGGTGATCTCGGCCCGATTGGCCGGCAGCGCAAAACTCGGCAGCACCACGTGCGTGCCGGCGAAGCTGTCGAAGAGATGCCCGAGCGCGAAAAAGGGGCCGCGCTCCTTCGAGAAGGCGTTCAGCACCTTCGCGATGTAGCGGCTCCCCTCCTCGCCGGGGCCCCAGCCGGGCCAGACGATCGGCAGATTTTCGTCGAGCGTCACGGAGAGATCGACGACCGCCTGGGCTTTCGCGCGGGCGATGAGCGTGGCGGCGAGCCGCGGCTCCACGATGGCAAGCATCCGGCACTCGCCCCCCGAGCCACCGGCGTGCTTCGCGGGCAAGATCGCCACGAACGCGCCGGTCGCCGGCAGGCTGCCGAGCTTCGTCGCGCACTCCACCCACACCATTCCGCGGTTGCTGCCGGCCCGGTGCGTGGCCACGGCGAGGTCCGGCAGCGGCCCCATGCTCGCGCCGTCGATGGCGAGCGTCTTGACGCCCCGGTCGGCGAGGTAGGTCATCGTCTCGGGCTTGGGCGCCGCCCAGCCGGGGGCCTTCTTTCGCAGCGCGTCGGACACGAACCGCTCGCCTGCCGGAAACGGCTTGTAATTCGCATCGGTGTAACCGGAGCGGAAGCAGACCACGTCGCCGGGGCCGACTGGGCGATGGGCGAGTTCCCATTCCCGCACATGCTCCGGGCCGATCAAGAAACTCTCGCCGGGGGCGGCATCGTCGCGATGCTTCGTCAGGTCGATCACGCACGCCTCGCCGCAGAACTGCCAGGCCGGCACCTTGTCTCCCGTGACGAGGCCCATCGGCCCGGCGCCGTCGAGCCCGGAGTCGGGGGGTGGCACGAAGTGGGCCGGCGCGTCCCACTGGGTGCCCGTGTGCTCGTCGATCACGAGCATGTCGCGGTGCCGGCCCGTGAGGCCAAACGTGGCCGTCGGCACGACCGCCAGCGGCGTCATCCCCACCGGCCAGACGCACGGCAGCTCGGCCGCGACCGTGAGCGAAAGATCGACGACTGCCGGCGGCGAGCCGGGCTCGGCGGCGCCGCACATGGCGGCATACCCTGCGGCCGAGCAGATCGCGCGGAACGCAAACCGAACCCGGAAACGAACTCGTGTATGCGGCATGACGGCAGGTTCCTTCGCATTCAGACGGGAACGTCGCGTGCGCCGGCAAGCCCGTTGACGATCGACGGCAGCGGGCCGCCCTGGAGGGCCGCCACGGCCAGTTCCGCGGCCGTCGTCCGGAGCCGGTGCACGGCCGCGGCGCTTACGCTGGCCACGTGCGGCGCGAGGATCACGTTCGAGCGGCCGAGAATCGGATGGCCCGCCGGGATCGGCTCGGGTGCGAAGACATCGAGGGCGGCACCGGCCACGTGCCCCGAGTCGAGCGCGGCGACGAGCGCGTCGGGGTCGACCAGATCGCCGCGGGAAAGGTTCACGAGCAGCAGGCCCGGCTTCGACGCCGCGAGTGTGGCCGCGTTGATCATCCCCTTCGTCTCGGGCAGCGACGGGCAGTGGAGGGTGATGAGATCGCTCTCGGCGAGCAGCCGGGGCAGGGGAGCAGCGTGGGCGCCGGCGGCGGCGATCGCGTCGGCGGAGGCGATCGGATCACTCACCAGCACCCGGCCGCCGAAGCCGACGAGCCGCCGCACGACGCCGCGGCCGATCCGGCCGAAGCCGACGACACCGCAGGTCATGGCGGCCAGCGTGCGGAAGGCGGGCGGCGGGGCGGCGAGCTTCCACTCGCCGGCGTGGACCATCCGGCTTTGCTCCGCGACCTGCCGCGTGAGGGCGAGAATGAAGGCCAGCGTATGGTCAGCCACCTCGTCGATGCAGTAGTCGGGGATGTTGCAGACCGGGATGCCGCGGGCCCGCGCGGCGGCGAGATCGACGTTGTCGACACCGATCCCGTAGCGGACGATCGCCCGTGCCCGGCGCATCGCGTTCACGACGTCGGCATTCACCGGCGCGAACTGCGTGATCACGGCGTCGGCGTCGGCCACCGCCGCGGCGAGCCGGGCAGGGTCTTTCGTCTGGGCGCCGACGAGGCTCACGCCGGCCGCGGTCGCGATCTTTTCTTCGATAGCGAGGTCGGGAAAGCCATGGTCGGTCACGACGATCTTCATGGTACGGCTCCAGCGCAGTCTGTCATCCGGGACAGCGAAGCCACGTTTCCGAAAGGGGGCGGTTTCCGAAACTGGCGGTGCGTCCGACCACCCCCCACGATGATAAATTGTCGACAATCAAACTGCAATCGTCGGTCACGAGGGTGACCCGCCCCGCCGAGTCGTTCGATGCACTTCGATGGCTACTGGCCCCACATCCGGGGCGTCAGTTGCCGGATTGTGGCGTCCATCCGCTCCTTCGGTGCGGATGGACGCGGCTCCGTACGGTGACGGCGCTACGGCACGATCCACGTACCCATGTTATTCGGGTGCAATCGCATCTCGGTGGGCACGTCGTTGTTCACGCCGAGCGCCGCGGTTTTGTCGCTCCACATGTAGCGAACCGTGTTTCTGGTGCTGCCCTCGTTGCCGTAGATCACGCCCACGTCGCCCTTGAACTTCAGCCCAGCCGCGGGCTTGAGGCCGATCACGCTCCACGGCACGCCGACCTCGACCACGTAGCTGTCCTTCTCGGCCTTGCAGTGCATCGGCAGGTCGTTGATCACGCTGACCTCGTCCACCTTCTCCTTCCAGACCGATGACTCGTATTCGTACTGCTTCGGCTTGTCCTTGTCCGGGGTGCGGTAGCGGATGATCGTCGCGTTCATCTTGTCGTCCTGCGTGCGCACGACCAGGATCCGGGCGTCGCCCACGCGCATCTCCTGCTGGTTTTGGCCGTGCTCGGGCCGCTTCCCGGTGTCCGTGCAGAACTGGATGTCCAGCGCATCGCCGCTCTTGAACAGCGCGCGGTAGTCGGAGGCCTGGTTGCGTAGCGGCGATTCGTCGGCGACCTGGAACCGGATCCACAGGTGCTTGTCGTCGTACCCGAGCTGGGCCTGAGCCGTGCGCTTGTCGACCTTCGCGATCGCCTGCAGATCGACGCCTTTCCATTCATCGTCGTTGCCGTCGGCAGCGGCTTTGACGAGCTTCTTGAGCTTGGCTTCGTTGTACTTCCCATTCACGTAGAGTTCGGACAGCTTGGCCTGTTCGGCGTTCTTCCCCGACTGCGCGAACTGCGCGGCGTCCACATCGAGCTTGCCCTCGCGGATCTTGTAGTCCTCGTAGCCCTTGAGTTCCCAGATGCGGCAGTCGGCGTCGCCGCCGGAGAAGTAGGCCTTGCCGGTCTTGGGATCGTTCCACATGGTGCCGTTGAAGTTCTCGGTCAGGACCATGGTGTGGTCGTGCTTGTAGGGAGGCCGCTGGTCCTGGCCGAGGGCGGCCACGAACAGGCCGGTCTCCTTGTCGAGCAGAAAGTACTGCCCGAAGTAGCCGGTCACGCCCCACAAACGCTTCGTGGAACTGCCGATCGCGTGGTGGGCCCCGACGATGAAGCCGGGAAAGTAGGGCTCGCTGCGCCAGGCAAAGGCCACATGGACGTTGTGGTATTCCCACAACTTGCCGCCCTTGCCGTCGTAGCAGACGACCCGGTGGCCGGTGCCCTGCGCCCGCTGCGCCCACAGGGGGTCGCCGGTAGCGTACAGGATCATGATGCGTCCCTCGTCATCGACGCTTATTCGGAAGTCAGGAATGACCCCCTCATACGTGTCGGTCGCCACGATCTCGGGCTTGTCGAAGGCCCAGGTCGGCGCGCCCTGGGCGTTGAAGCCGGTGAACTTCACCCGCTCCACGACCGGGAAAGGTTTGTCGGCCGGCTGCAGCGGCTTTGGCGGCAGCAGGCCAGAGCTCTGGTGGTGGCCCATCGGGCGGAGGGGCAGATAGAGATTCAAGTGCGAGTCCATGACGGTGTACTGCCGGAGTTTGGACTCAAACCCGGGGTAGGACTTGTGGTGGGCCTCCTCGGCCTGGAACTGGCCGTCGTTGTTGGCATCGAGCCAGTGGTGCGTCTCGGCACCATTTCCCCAGAACCTACCCGCCATGAACAGGCGGGGAACCATCTTGTCACCGACCAGCTCGACCACCCAGTCATTGGCGTGACCGCCGCCATCAAAGCCGTGCATGAATCTGCGGCCTTTCACCGTGGCGAACTCGTGGCCGGCGCCGAAACGAAACTTCAAGGGTTTCCCGTCCTTCCGGTCCAACTGTTCCGGCGGAATCTCCCAGTTGATCGACTCCATGGTCCACTCCGGGACCCAGGTGCCCTTGTCGTAGTCGACCCGGTAGCGCACGTTGCCGACGTAGATTTCCTCAGGCCGTTTCGGATCGACGCCAGCCTCCGACGAGTAGACGTGCGAGCCGAAGAAATCCTTCCACAGCGTGCCGTCGGCGTTCCATACCGAGTAGCGCTTGGGCTGGTCGAAGAACTCGGCCACCCAGATCCGGCCGTTCTTGTCCACCGCCACGTCGTAGGGACTGAACATCCCGTTGGGATCGAACTTTCCCTCCCTGGGCCGGCCGCCTTCCTTGCCGATCTTCTTGAGGAGCTTGCCCGCGGGCGAGAACTTCCAGACCTGCATCGCCGATCCCCAGACACACGCGTAGATGTTGCCCGCGGCGTCGCAGGTGAGCATCCGGTTGTCGGGCACCGGGTCGGTGAGCGGCGTGAATGTCTTGGCCGGCAGGTCATAGCGCCCGATCCGGTTGCCGACGACGACGTAGAGTTCGCCCTTGGGCCCCGTGGCCGCGCCCCAGCCGGCGCCTTCCAACGGCAGCCTCTCCTTCACCGCCGCCGTCGTCGGGTCTACGACGAACAGCGCTTTGTCTCTCATGCTGACCACGATCAGCTTTCCGTCCGCCACCGTCATCCCGCCCTCCAGCGTGGTGAGCGGTTTGCCGTCGAAGGTCATCTGGATCTGGCCGCCGCCCTGCGGGAAGGTGAGGACAACGCCCCTGTTTGGGTCGAACCGGGCCAGCCGCCCTTCCCAGTCGGTGACATACCCGATTCCATTGGCCAGCGCCCAGAATCCCTTGCAACCCCACCACCCGGCCCATTTCTTCCGGCCCTCGAGGTCGGTGCCAATGGTGTACGGTGCCGCTTCGCCGCTGCCGGTGCCCAGCACCACCTGGTCCCCTTCAATCTTCACGCACACCGGATAGGCGTAATCGCCCGCCCAGCCGCCGAGGCCATCAGGGGTGGAGTAGGGAGGGTTGCCGCTGACGCCCACGTCGCAGACATACTTCTGCTCGAAGCCCTCCTGGGTCAGCATCTTCCAGCAGTACTGCCCCGGGGGAACCGGCTGGTCGTAGTCGGTCAGCCCGTCCCACAGATAGGTCTGTTTTCCCGCTTCCATCGGTTCCGCGCCCAGGCAGGTGCGGATGATATGCCCCTCCTTGTCGTACACCGCCAGGCTCACCTTGGTCGCCTGCGCCAGCTCGAACGTGATCGGGATGTGTCCCGCCGCCCGATCGACTTTCAGCTTCGGCGGCTTGCCCCATGTGCCCCTGCCTGGCACCTCGTACGCGTGGGCCTCCGGCGCAGCCGTCATGAGACAGACGGCCAACGCCATGGCCAGCACGACTGCATTGCGAAGTGTCTGTGTTGAGGTGTCCATGGGTTCCTCCGGACGGTAATACGTCTACTCCACGATCCGCATTTCCATGTCATTCTGGTGCATGCGCATCTCGGTGGGTACGGCGGTGTTCACGCCGATCGCCGGGGTCTTGTCGCACCACATGTGGCATGCTGCCTTGACGGTGTCGTTCGTGCAACATTCCTACGGGAAATCACCGCTCTGGGCAGGCAGTCGTTCCAGGGGTGGATTCCGGATCGGTGAAGAAGGCAATCGGCGCCGTGGGGGCCGGAAGTACGATCGTCGCCAGCGGTGCCGATGGCCTACTGCGGAATGGGGCCACTGACCTGCTCGTGGGCAGCAACCTGATTGCCGCCGGCGGAAAGGTTAGCCCGGGCACTGAACAACGCAACACTCGTTCTGGAAATCCGGGTTTTCAGAGGTGGGTCATCTGGCTTCCAGGGTCAGGCAGGATCGCTCGGTACGAGCGTTGCGACCCGCGTCCGTCGTTTGATTTCCTTGTTGAGCCGCTCGAGGCCGTTGGTCGTTCGGAGCCGCCGCCGGTGGGCGGCGGGCACCCGGAGGACGGCGAGAGTCAGCGCCCCGGCGGCCGGCCTGGTTGGCGTCCGACACGTACACCCAGACCACCCCGGTCGCAGGAGCCGGCCGCCTCACGATGTCGCACCCGCAAGATGAGTTCACGGAGCGTTTCAACGCGGTCGTGCCACTCGTTGGCGACGCCTACTGAAACAGGTCGTAGAAGAAGGGCGCGTCGTCGTCGCGTTCGGCGTCGGAGACGTACTCCTGCTTCAACTGGGCCTGGCTCTCGAACGGTACGAGCGTGAGTTCGTAGATCTCGCCGAGCTTGCGCTCGGCCACCGGCGTCTGCGCGTGCTCCAGCATCGTCCAATCGGCGACCCAGATCTTTTTCTGGGGCAACTTGCCCTTGACCACCTCCTCGACCTCGTATTCGAAGGCGGTCATGCCCTGGGTATAGGTCGGCAGCGTGGCCTTGGTCGGCAGCTTGTCCATCCGCAGCAGCTTGGCCCGCAGCTCGATCCGCGGGACCGCCTGTCGCGCCGCGGCGGCCGCCGCGAACGCGCCGCTCTCCGCCGCGACTTCCTCCGCCGACAGGGCCCGGGCGTAGAGGGCGACCCGCTCCACCGCCGCCGCGTCGTTTTTGGTCCGCTTCGTGTCGTCACCGACGACGATCCGCGGTGCCGCCGGCTGCTTCAACTGCCCGGCCAGGTCCTGCTTGAAGCGGGCCTTCCCGTCGACGAACGCGGTCAGCCGCCCCTTCTCCAGGACGACCGCCACGGCCACGGGCCGCCGGCCGGCCACCGGCGGCAGCGACTTCTCCACCGCCTCGCCCCCGGCCCATGTTCCGTCCACCGCCACGGCGACGCGATTGCTCGCCTGCGTGATCGCGACCAGCGGCGTCGCACCGTCCATGAGGGCCACGATCCGCTGCGCGTCCTTGTGCTTGAACGCGGCCGGGTGCACGACGGCGAGCAGGGTCATCGCCCCGACGGCGGCGATCCGCTCCGCGGCGAAATCGGCCGCGCCCGTGACCTCGGCCTCGGCACCCGTCAGCAGGAGCTGGTGCTGCGGGCCGAGGTGCCGCCAGGCATGCTTGAGGCTGAAGCTCTGGAGCGGCTTCCCCGTCTTGTCGAAGGCCACCGGCTTGGCGGCGATGGCATCGCCGTTCTCCCAGGCGAAGACCAGTTCCTTCCGGTCGGCGGGCCAGCCCGCTGCCCCGGCGGCCGGCTTCGCGTCTCCCGTGGGCGGGGCGGTTTCCGTGCCGCCCGTCGGCGGCTTGGGCTTGGCCTGGCCCTTGGGCGTTTCCACCCAGGCGTGGGACCAGTTGTTGTTTTTGCCGTTGTTGGTGATCTGCACCCAGCCTTCCACGCCGGTGTACTTCTCGTCGAACCGCCCCAGATAGATCTGGGCATGTCCGCCGTGCTCCGGGCCCATGATCGAGAAGATTCGCGGGTGCGTGCTCCAGCGGGGATGCCACACGTTCTCACGCCCCTCGATGCCCGGCATCGTGTTGACCGGGATCTCGCGGCGATTCGCCGCCTGCCCGCCGACCCAGTCGTACATGAGCATGTGCCGGTGGGTGAAGTGGAAGGCGAAGAACCGGTCCTCCGTCGGCGAGTGGCTCGGGTCGCAGCCGGGCGTGACCGGCATCACGTTCTTCGTGGCGATGTCGAACATGCACTGCTGCTGCGAATCCGCCAGGCTGCCCCAGAGCCGCTTGCCGTCGGGCGAGGCGCAGATCCACAGTCCGCCGCGGTTCGTCTCGTAGATCAGCTCTCGAACCTCCGGCTTGTCGAGCCGCACGCGGGAGAGCTTCGTGAACGCGCACTTGTCGACCGACCAACTCCGCTGGTTGGCGTCCGACACGTACACCCAGACCACCCCGGTCGCCGGGTCCTCCCACAGGCAGTGCGCCCAGCCGAACTCCCCCTTCACCAGCCAGCGTTCGTCGGTGCCGTCCCAGTTCACGATCTTGCTGCCTTCGCTGCCGCCGGAGAACTGGCCCACGTTGTAGATCACGGCATTGCCGTCGGGGGTGAAGAACGGCGAGTGCCAGGCGCCGGCGTTCTTCGTCAGCACGCGGGGCTTGCCGTCGGCCGAGTCGTATCCGGCGATCCCCGCCTGCTCCGCGCCCTCCGCCGGGTGCGTCCAGCCCTCCCACACGATGCGGGTCCGGCCGCCGGTCAGTTGCTCGACCTTGCGGCCCTGCTCGTCGGCGGCCGACGCGAGTCCTGCAGCGGCGACCACGAGACACATGGAAGCGAGCACCAAACCGCGCGGAATCCGGAAGGGGCTCATCGTGATGTTCTCGCCGCAGTGGAAGGGGGA
>JBIKND010000046.1:0-21979 GCA_044358905.1 Pirellulales bacterium
AGGCTGCGGGACACGCAGTCGACGTCGTCGAACACCGTCGCCCCACGTTCGCGGGCCGCATCCGCCGGGGCGTGGTTCGCCCAGACGCCGCGCCGCCCGCTGAGCGGATCGGCGGCGTCGAGGCCGTCGACGGTTTCGCCCGCCGGCGGCAGCACCAGGAGTCGCCCCGCCGGCAGTTCGCCCTCGTGCACGAGGTCGCCGGCCACCGTGATCGTGAAGCCGCGCGGCGGCAACGTGGAACCGTCGCGGAACGACACCTGCGGGACGACGATGCCCAGATCGGCGGCGACCGCGGCCCGCAGGGACGCGGTGCGCTCGAGCAGCGGCGCGGCCTCGCCGGCGACGAGCCCCACGAGGCCGGCCCCCAGGCTGACCGCGAGCTGATCGTCGGTGATCACGTCGGCCAGGGCGGCACGGGCGGGCTGCGAGGCGTCGGCCGGGTCGTGGAACGCCTCGCGCCGGTCGGTCCGACCGCGCCGCGCCGTGAGATACGCGCCGAGGAACGAGACCCCCGCCATGGCCGCCAGCGGCAGGAACGGCAGGTCGGTGAGGGCGAGCAGGGCCAGGAACACGCCCGTGATCGCGAGCACCTGGGGCCGCGCCGTGAACTGGCGGCCGAACTCGCGGGACAGGTCGACGGCCTGGCTCGATCGGGAGATCAGCAGGCCCGTGGCCACCGAAACGAACAGCGCGGGCACGGCGCTGGTCAGACCGTCGCCGATCGTGAGCCGGGAGTAGGTGTCGAGGGCCTTGTCGGCCGGCATGCCGTGCTCGATCACGCCGATGGCCAGGCCGCCGATCAGGTTGACGAGTGTGATGATGATGCCCGCCTTCGCCTCTCCGGCGACGAACCGGCTGGCGCCGTCCATGCTGGCGAAGAAGTCGGCGTGCCGCTGCAGTTCCAGGCGGGCCCGCCGCCCCTCCTCGCGGGAGAGCGTGCCGGCCTGCACGTCGGTATCGATCGCCATCTGCCGGCCCGGCAGGCCGTCGAGCGCGAACCGGGCCGCGACCTCGCTGGTGCGTGTGGATCCGGCGGTGATCACCAGGAACTGCACGACGGCGATGATCGCGAATACGACCGCGCCGACGACGAGGTTGTTGGCGGCGACGAACTCGCCGAACGCCTCGACGACGCGGCCCGCCGCCGCCGGCCCGTCGATGGCGGCGCGGGAGAGGATGAGCCGTGTGGTGGCGATGTTGAGCACGAGCCGGACGAGCGTGGCACCGAGCAGGAACGTGGGGAAGACGCTCATCTCGAGGGGCGTGCGGGCCGCGAGGGCCCCGAGGAGGGCCAGCACCGACACCGTGAGGTTGGCGGCGAGCAGCAGGTCCACGACCGCCGGCGGCACCGGTGCGAGCACGACGAGCACTGCCAGCAGGATCGCGGCAGGGATCGCGTAGTCGAGAACGGCGGCGGATGCGGGACGGCGCAGGGCCGCCGCGGTGGATTGGGCCATGGGATGAACGGCTACGGACGGGTTGGAATCGTGCCTCTTGGGCGGCGGGGACGGTAGCGGAGGCCGCAGCGGCGGTCCAGACCGCTCGCCACCCGGTTTGGCGGCTACAATTCACCGCTTTCCAGAGCCCGTATTCCCGTCCGCGGATCCCTCGCCCATGCGTTTCCACCGGTTTGGACTCGCCTTCGACCATCCCGACAACTGGGCCGTGGACGTCGACGACGCCTCCGGCCTGCAGGCCGCGGTCACGGCCTACGCGCCCGACGGCGGTTTTTGGTCGGTGAGCGCCCACGAACCGGGCGGTCCGGCCGTGGAACTCGCCGCGGCCGTCGTGCAGGAGATGCGGTCGCAGTACCAAGAACTCGACAGCGAACCCGCGGAGCACGCCGTCGGTGGCCGCACCTTGCGCGGCTTCGACCTCAACTTCTACTGCCTCGATCTCACCAACACCGCCCAGGTGCGGACGCTGGAGACGCCGACGGCGGTCTACCTCCTGCTCTGCCAGGCGGAGGATCGCGAGTGGGAGGAGACGGCCCCGGTGTTCGCGGCCATGACCGCGAGTTTCGTGGCGGGATTGGGCCCCGCCGCCGACGGGGAAACCGCCCGTTCCGCCGCCACCTGACGCCACCGCCGGCGCCGAAATCCCCGCTCGTTGCTACCATGCTGCCGGTTCCTGGCGGCCCCGTCGGTCGCCCCTACCCCTTCCCGCAGGCCGCACGTTGCTTCTCCTCGCCGATCTCTCCGCCGGCCCGACGATCGAGATGATCCATTGGCTGGCCTTCGCGGTCTTCGTGACCGTGATGCTCGTCCTGGATCTCACCGTCTTCCACCGCAAGTCGCACGAGCCGTCGCTGCGGGAGAGCGCCTTCTGGACCTGCTTCTGGTCGGCCCTGGCCCTGGCCTTCAACGGCCTGGTGTGGTGGTGGCTGGGCGGCAAGCCGGCGATCGAGTTCCTCACGGGCTACCTCGTGGAATGGTCGTTGTCGATGGACAACGTATTCGTGTTCGCGGTGGTGTTCGCCTACTTCGGCGTGCCGCTGAAGTACCAGTACCGCGTCCTCTTCTGGGGCATCCTCGGGGCGGTGATCATGCGGCTGACCTTCGTCCTGCTGGGGGCGGAGTTGGTGGAGCGGTACAAGTGGGTGATGTGGTTCTTCGGGGGGTTCCTCGTCTACACCGGCATCAAACTGGCCTGCGGTGGTGGCGACCACGAGCCGGGCGAGAACGCGATGATTCGGTTCTTCCGGCGCTTCATTCCGGTTTCCAGCCAGCCCGCCGGCGACCGCTTCTTCGTGCGCGAAGCGGGTCGGCTCATGGCCACGCCGTTGTTTCTGGTGCTGCTGGTGGTGGAGAGCACCGACGTGCTGTTCGCGGTGGACAGCGTGCCGGCCATCCTCGGCGTGGTCACGCCGGGCACCCCCCACATGCGGTTCATCGCCTTCACGTCGAACGTGTTCGCCATCCTCGGGCTGCGGGCGCTCTACTTCCTGCTCGCCGGCGTCATGGACCTGTTCCGGTTCCTCAACTACGGGCTTTCGGCGGTGCTCGTGTTCGTGGGCTGCAAGATGATCGCGGATGCGGCGCGGCATAACGAGTGGCTGGCCGCCCAGGGGGGCTGGGACGCCCATGCCAAGGGGCACCTCATCCACCCCGCGGTGTCGCTCCTGGTGGTCGTCACGCTCATCGGCACGAGCGTCGCCGCCTCCCTCGCCTTCCCGGATCGCAAGCACGGCGGCACGTTGGCCGACGGCGGTCACGACGGTCCGACGTCCGGGGCGTGACCGCGGGTGACGCGGCCGGCGGGCGATGCGGATCCTCGTCTACGAATGGTGCTGCTCCGGGGGCCTGGCCGGACTCGATGCCGGTGAAGACGAATCGCTCGATCGTCTGCATGCCGAGGGACTGGCGATGTTCCTCGCCGTGCTGCGCGACGCACGACGTGATCCGCGGTGCGAGGTGACGGCGGTCGTCGATGCGACCCGGCCGCTGACGCTTCCCGCGGGCGTCCGATCACGATCGGTGCCTGTCGGTGCCGATCTTTTCACGCTCACGGCCGAAGCGGCGACTGCGGAGACGACCATCCTCGTGGCGCCGGAGACCGACGGCCTGCTCGCCAGCCGGGTGGCGGCGGTGCGGCGGGCCGGCGGCGACGTGTTGGCGGCGGACGCCGCCTTCATCGAGGTCGCAGCCGACAAGCAGGCGACCGTGGTGGCGCTGGCGGCTGCGGGCGTACCGGTGCCGGCGGGACGGCTGCTGGCGGCGGGCGCCGAGTGGCCGACGGGGTTCGCTAGGCCCGCGGTTCGCAAGCCGTGCGACGGAGCCGGCGGAGAAGAGCTCATCGTCGTGCCGCCCGCTGCGGTTCCGCCGGCCCCGTCGGCCCGTGACACGCGATTGGAAGTCCTCGCGGCGGGCCTTCCCGTGGGCGTGTCGTGCCTGTGCGGTCCGGGTGGGGTGGTGCCGCTCGTGCCGCTGCGGCAGCGGTTCGCCGCCGGACCGGGATCGCCGTATGTCGGGGGCGAGCCACTCGCCGATCCCGAGTTGGCGCGACGGGCCGAGGCGCTGGCCGTGCGGGCCGTCAGGGCGGTCGAACGCGTCGCCGGCGGCCGGGCGCGCGGCTGGGTGGGAGTCGATATGATCCTGGGGCGGACGGCCGACGGTCGCAGTGATCGCGTGCTGGAGGTGAATCCGCGTCTGACCACGTCGTTCGTGGGCCACGCCGCCGGCGCGGCCACGAGTCTCGTGCGGCAGTTGATCGACGTCGCAGCCGGCCAGGACGTGCGGCCCGCGTCGAATCCCGGGGCATTTCAGGTCGTGGCCCATGCCTGCCATCCCGCAACCACCCACTGACCTCGTCGCGCTCGACGTGGGCGGTGCCGCCATCAAGGCGGCCGACGGCCGTGGGTGGGCCCATGCCCTGCCCTTTCCGCTGTGGCGGGAGTGGCGCCGGTTGGCCGAGGCGATCGCGGAGATCGTCGGCCCGCTGCGGCCCGGGAGGATCGTGGCCACGATGACGGGTGAGATCGCCGACTGCTATCCCTCGCGGGCGGCCGGGGTGGCCGCGATCGTCTCCGCCATCGAAGCGGCATCCCGTGCGGTCGGCTGCCATGAGCCGGTCGGCATCTATCGGCTCGACGGGCGCTTCGCGGCGCCGGCCGCGGCCAGCGCCGACTGGCATGCCGTGGCCGCATCGAATTGGCACGCCCTGGCGCGGCTCGCCGCGGCATCGACCGGTGGCGAGCCGAGTTTTCTCGTCGACGTTGGCTCGACCACGACCGACATCGTCCCGCTCGGTTCGGCGGGGCCGGAGCCGCTGGCGACAGACGACGCCGGCCGGATGGTGTCCGGCGAACTCGTCTACACCGGGATCGAACGAACTTCCGTCGCGACGCTTGTTCGCTCGCTGCCCCACGACGGCCTCCGCCGACCGGTGGCGAGCGAACGGTTCGCCGATTCCCGGGACGTCTGGCTGGTGCTGGGCGATCTGGCCGAGGACATCGATGCCCGCGACACGGCCGACGGCGGGCCGGCCACGCGCGACGCGGCCCGCGTGCGGCTGGCCCGCTCGATGCTGCTCGATCCGGATCGCCTGGCACCCGCCGCCGCCCGCGCGGCCGCGGAGCGGTGCGCGGCGGTCCAGGCGCGGCTCGTGGCGCACGGCCTGCGGCGGGTGGCTGCCGGCTGTGGCTGGCGACCGCGGACGATCGTGTTGTCCGGGCACGGTGCGGCCCTGGCGCGACTGGCCTTGGCCCGCGTCGGCTGGCAGCTGGAGCAGGTCGATCTGGCAACGCGGCTGGGCGCGGAGGTGTCGCGGGTCGCGCCGGCGCATGCGATCGCCTTGATCGCCCGGGGAGAACTGTGATGACCGTGGGGTGGCGGCACGGCGTCCTGCGCGGGTCTGCGGCCCGCGCGACTGGCCCGTTGGTCGTGAAGATCGGCGGCAGCCTTCTGTCCCGGCCGGGATGGCCGGCGGCCGTGGCCGACCTGCTGGCCGAGACCGCCGGCCGGCGTCTGGTCGTCGTCGGCGGCGGGCCGGTCGTGGACGGCCTGCGGGCCATCGATGCCGCCGCGCCGCAGCCGGCCGAGGCGATGCACTGGCTGGCGATCGAGGCGATGGGCCTCACGGCCCGGGTCGTGGCGCAGGCGCTGCGTCTGCCGCTCGTCACGTCCCCGGCGGGCCTGCCCGCCGGCGTGCTCGACGTGCCTTCGTGGCTGCGCGGCGACACGTCCCTGCCCGGAAGCTGGCATGTGACCAGCGATTCGATCGCAGCGGCGGCCGCCGTGGCGACAGGGGCCGGGCTCCTGCTGGTCAAAAGCGTGCCGCCACCGGAGAACGACCTGTCCACAGCGGCCACCGCGGGATGGGTCGATTCCCATTTCCCCGTCGCCGCTGCGGACCTCGCTCACATCGCGTGGGCCGCGCCGCTCACTCCCATGCCAGCGGGGCTGTCGCCGGCCGGGCGCTGAGCGCCGTGGTGCGGGTGGCGGCAAGGTCGGCCGCGGCGGCGGAGTTGGCCGCGAACGCCCAGGGCTGGAACTGGATGCCGCCGGAGGCGCTGAGCACCCAATTCGTGCCCTTCTTGATGCCCGACGCCACCGTGGGCACCGTCGCCGGCGCGTCGTAGCGCGGCAGCGGGAGTTGTTCCGCATTCATGAGAGGGCCGAGGTCGAGGCCCGCCCGGGCGTCGAGTTGTCGGCCCCTGATCAGCGCCGCCACGACGGCCAGATCGACACAGTTGACGAGTTCGCCGAACACCGCCTGCTTGGTCACCAGCGCGTCGTAGTGCTTGGTCATCGCCGCGCACCACTTCTCGGCCACCGCGTCGGCGGCGCCGGCCCCGCGCTGCAGGCCCCCTTGGGCCGCCAGATCCGTTTCGGTGAGGCACTTCATGCGGCGGCCAGACAGCCGCCAGGCGAGTTCGTCGGCGTCGCGAGCGATCGGGTCGTACTCCGCCTCCAGCCAGAACCGCGGCAGGGCCGCGGCCTTGCTTCCGGCCGGCACCATGGACAAGTAACTCGTCAATTCCTTGACGCCGGAGGGCTCGAGTCCCATGCCGATCCGCTTCATGCGGTAGTCGGCCGCGACGAGGACGCGGGCGAAGCGACTGTCGCCGGGCACGCCGCCCACGCGGACCTTCTGCGGACCGAGCGCCTCCTCCATGCCGCGAAACACGGCCTCGGGCGCGGGGCCGATCGTCTTTTGCGCCGCGAGAAACTTCTGCAGGCGGGCGATGCCCTCGGGCGTGGGATCGATCGAGCATTGGATGCCCCCCTCCCGCGCCTGCTCGATCGACCGCAGGGCCACGATCAGGTCTTCCAGGAGCAGCAGCGGCCGGCCGCTGCCGGCGGCGACGAAGTTGCCGGCCGCGTCGACGACCGGCTTGTCGCCGGGGCCGGCGAGGACGATGTCGTGGCCATCCGGGTCGACGAACACGTGCGTGATGCGTTCCAGGCCGCCGAGGAGCAGCAGATCGACGGGCAACGCCTGGTTCTTGCCGGCATGCGCGGCGAGGGCGGCGACGATGCGGGCGAGGGAAACCTTCCGCAGATCGCCGGGCTTCGCCGGCAGGTTGACGTCGGCCAACGCGGCGCGGCGTTCCTTGGCGAGGGCGTCCACAGCGCCCGCGTCCATGGCGCGGATGATCCCGTCGGTGTCGATCGAGATGCCGCCGACCTGCTGGAAGCCGAAGCCGCCAGGCCCGCCGAGCTGGGCGGAGGCTCGTCCGGCGGTCAACCCGGCGACGAGGACCGTCAGGCAGGCGAAGGCGGCCGCGCGACTCTGGTCGATCAGCAGGGGGCGCAGGGCGTGGCGACGGGGCGTCATGGCAGGCTCTCCGAGTGCGGTCGCGGGGCAGATCGAGGGATCGAACACGACAGTCCGCAATCGTAAGTCGGCCGTGAATTTCCAGCAAACCCGGTTCGCCGCCCGATTCCCGGGGTTTGCCGGGAATCAGCCCCTCGTCAAACAGCCCTGGCTGGGGCATGATCAAGGGTGGGCGCGGCCGGCGGGTCGCCCGGTTCGCCCTGCGTCGTGAGGACCTTCGGCGAGGGACCGAACCATTTCAGCGTATTTGATCGTTCGGGATCCCGTCGTCGGCCGCAGCGTGACCCGGTTGGTGGCCGGGGAAACCGTCGCCCTGGGGCGGGCGCCCACCAACGGCATCGTCATCAACGACGAGCGGGCCAGCCGGGCGCACGCCGAGATCGTGCCGTCCGGCGGATGCTGGGCGATTCGCGACCTGGGGAGCCGCAACGGCACGCTCGTGGGTGGAGAGGTGATCACTGCGGAACGTCCCCTGGCGCCGGGAGACGTGATCGCCATCGGGCTCACGGAGGTCACGTTCTGCGAGGGCGAACCGCCCACCGATCCCAACCTGACGCTCGTCGGCACCGGTCTGGCGCCGCTGTCGGCCGAGATGCAGGCCTGGCAGGCGTCGATCACGCACCGGCGGGCGCGGAGTCGCCTCCTGGAGAACATTCGCGAGGCTGCCGAGAGCGTGCCGCGGGTGGGACGCGCGGCGGCGGAACTCTGCCGGCTGGCCTTCGCACTCGGACGGGCCGACGAACTCAAGGCGATGTCGAAACTCGCGCTGGAATCGGCGCTGCAGGGCGTTGGTGCCGCCCGGGGGATCGTGCTCCTGCCGCCGCACGTCGGCGACCTGTCGCCTGCCAAGGGGCCATCGGCCGGCCCCGCCGAGTCCCTCGTGGCGATGGCATCGGTACCCGATCCCTGGCCCGTCGGCGGGACACCGTCCGGCGTGGCGGCGGCCGTGATCGCCGCCGACGAGGCCTTGCTGGCCACCGCGAGCCCCGATGCGACGCGTTCGCCCGACGATCCTTCGGGAACGATTTCGGCGCCGATTCGCGCCCGGGGCACGGTCGTCGGCGTGCTGCACCTCGAGGTGCTGGCGCACGATCGCGAGTGCACGCCGGAAGATCTCGAGTTCGTGATGGCCGTGTGCGACGCCCTCGGTGTCGCGCTCGAGAACGTCTCCGCCCGCGAGGCCCTGTCGACGAAACTCGCCAACACCGCCGACGAGAACGAGCGGCTGCGCCGCCGGCTCGGCGAGGACACGCCCATGGTGGTCGCGAGCCCCGCCCTGCAGGCGATCGTGGGGCAGTTGCAGCGGGTGGCGGCCACCAAGGCGACGGTCCTCATCCGCGGCGAGAGTGGCGTCGGCAAGGAGCTCGTCGCCCGGGCGATCCACGACTCCAGCGACCGCCGCGGCGGGCCCTTCGTGTGCCTCAACTGTGCCGCGCTGTCCGAGACGCTCCTCGAGAGCGAACTGTTCGGCCACGAAAAGGGCGCCTTCACCGGGGCCACGGAACGAAAGTTCGGCAAGTTCGAGTCGGCCCACAAAGGCACGCTCATGCTCGACGAGATCGGCGAGATGAGCCCGAACATCCAGGCCAAGTTTCTGCGCGTGCTCGAGGGACATCCGTTCGAGCGGGTCGGCGGCAGCACCCGCGTGCAGGTCGACGTGCGGGTCGTGGCCGCCACCAACCGCAACCTCGAAGAGGCGGTGGCGGCGGGCGAGTTTCGCCGGGACCTCTACTTCCGGCTCAAGGTGGTGGAGATCCTGGTGCCGCCGCTGCGGCGCCGGCCGGAGGACGTGGAGGCGATCGCCCAGCACTTCCTCCAGCGGTTCGCCGCCGAGACCGGCCGGCGGATTCGCGGCTACACGCCCGAGGCGCTGCAGGCGATGCGGACCTACCACTGGCCGGGCAACATCCGCGAACTGCGGAACTGCGTGGAGCGGGCGGTCGTGCTCGCCCAGGGTGAGTGGATCGACGTGCAGGACATGGCCCTCAGCCATCTCGCCGCGCCGGGGGAATCGGGCCGACAGTCGATGTCCCGGACCGCGGCGTTCGTGCCCGCCACGATCGACGAGGTGGAGCACCGTCACGTGATGGCCACGCTCGAGGCCGTCGGCGGCAACAAGACCAAGGCCGCCGCGATGCTCGGCATCGAGCGATCGACGCTCGATCGCAAACTGGCGAAGTGGGCCAAGGCCTGATCCGGGCGGCCGGTCACAGGTCGAAGTATCGTTTCCAGTAGTCGGCGCCCTCCGGTCCCGGCTCGGGGGGCTTGGTGTCGCGGGCCTCGCGCGCCCGCCGCCGCGCTGCCCGCGCCTCGGCCAGCCACTCGTCGCACCCCATGGCCCGGGCGCGGCGCCGCCGCGCCGCCGCCTGCAGGCGGCGGTCGTTCGACACGACGACCAGATGCGGCGACGTCGCGTCTTCGACCAGTTCCTCGATCAGCGAATCGGCATCGGGATACTCGCGGGCGAACCAGACGCGGATGCCGCGGTGCGTGGCGCGGCCGGGCAGTCCGTCCGGGGCCCGGGCCGCGTCGAACACCACCACCGTGTGCGCCGCCTCGTCGCCCAGCAGATCGGCGAGCATGTCGAGCAGCGCCCGCCGCGATTGCTCGAAGGCCCCCTCGCCGCGGCCCGCGCCGAAGACCCCGGAGGCGTGGAGCAGGTTGTAGCCGTCGATGATCAGTTTCATGGCCGCTGTCCGCCGCCGCCAGGGGCCGCGCAGCGGGTGGCCGGGCTCACCTGCCGAGCCGGTGCTTGACCCGGCCTCCCACGATCGTCGCCACCGCCCTGCCCTGCAGCGTCCAGCCGTTGAACGGCGAGTTCACGCTCTTGGAGCGAAACTGCTTCACGTCCACCCGCCAGGAGAGGTCGGGGTCGATGAGCGTGATATCGGCCGCCGCACCCGGCCGGAGCGTGCCGCGGCTCAGGCCCAGGATCCGCGCCGGCAGCGTGCTCATCGCCTCGATCAGCCGCGGCCAGCCGATCCGACCGGGCACGATGAGCCGCGTCACCGCCAGGCCGATGGCCGTCTCCAGGCCGAGGATCCCGAACGGGGCCCGGTCGAGTTCGAGCATCTTCTTCTCGCGGGCGTGGGGCGCGTGGTCGGTGGCGATGCAGTCGATCGTGCCGTCGACGAGGCCGGCGATGATCGCCTCGACGTCGGCCGCGGTCCGCAGCGGCGGGCTCATCTTGAAGTTGGAGTCGAAGCCGCGGAGGTTCTCGTCGGTGAGCGTGAAGTGGTGGGGGCAGGCCTCGGCCGTGACGCGGGCGCCGCGTCGCTTGGCCTCGCGGATCATCGCCACCCCGCCGGCCGTGGACACGTGCATCACGTGCAGCCGGCCGCCCGTGACCTCCGACAGGGCGATGTCGCGGCCGATCATCACCTCCTCGGCCGCCGCGGGCATGCCGGTGAGGCCGAGCACGAGCGACACGAGCCCCTCGTGCATCACGCCGCCGCGGGAAAGCTCGAGCACCTCCTCGTGGGCGAGCACCGGCTTGTCGAACATCCGGCAATACTCGAAGGCGCGCCGCATGAGTTCCGCATCGTAGACGGGGGCGCCGTCGTCGCTGAAGGCGATCGCCCCCGCCTCCACGAGCTGGCCGATGTCGGCGAGTTCCTTGCCCTCGCGGCCGCGGCTCACGCAGGCCACCACGAACACGTTGCACGTGTCGGCCCGCGCCGCCTTCTGGTGGATGAACTCGACCGCCGCCTGCGTGTCGATCGGCGGCTCGGTGTTGGGAATGCAGGCGACGCTCGTGAACCCGCCGGCCACGGCGGCCTGCGTGCCCGTCTCGATCGTCTCGTCCTCTTCGCGGCCCGGCTCGCGGAGATGCACGTGCATGTCGATCAGGCCGGGGGCCACGATCAGGCCGGTGGCGTCGATCGTTTCGTCGGCCCGCCCCAACGGCTGGCCGCCCGCATGCCCGACGGAGACGATCAGGCCGTCGCGGACGAGCACGTCGTCCACCCGGTCGATGCCCTGCGCGGGATCGACGACCCGGCCGCCGCGGATGAGGAGGGTGGCCATCAGACGATGCTCGCGGGGGTCGGGGATCGGGAATGGTCGGCGACCGGGGCACGCCGCGGGCCGCAGGTCAGCCAGAGCACGCCCATGCGGACCGCCAGGCCGTTGGTCACCTGGTCGAGGATCAGCGATTGCGGGCAATCGGCCACGTCGGCCGTCACTTCCACGCCCCGGTTGATCGGGCCGGGCGCGAGGATCAGCAGGTCCTTCTTGGCCCGCTTCAGCCGTTCGCCGGTCATCGCGTACAGATGGGCGTATTCCCGCACCGACGGGAAGGGCCGCGTGTTCTGCCGCTCGAACTGGATCCGCAGCAGGTTGAGCACGTCGCAGCGCGGCACGATCGCGTCGAGGTCGTGCGACACCTCCACGCCCAGTTCCCGCCAGCGGTCGGAAACGAGCGTCGGCGGTCCGCAAAGGATGACCTTCGCGCCCAGCTTGACGAGCCCCCAGAGATTGGAGCGGGCGGTGCGGCTGTGGGCGATGTCGCCGACGAGCCCCACGGTGACGCCGGAGAGGTCGCCGCTGCCGCCGCCCGCGCGGTGGCTGAGCCGCTCGCGCATCGAAAAGATGTCGAGCAGGCCCTGGGTCGGATGCTCGTGCGGCCCGTCGCCGGCGTTGATCACGCCCACGGAGAGATGCTGGGCGAGGAGGTGCGGGGTGCCGGGCGTCGAATGGCGGACGACGACCGCATCCACGCCCATCGCCTCGAGGTTCTTGGCGGTGTCGATGAACGACTCGCCCTTCGAGAGGCTGCTCGACGATGCGGCGAAGTCGACGACGTCGGCGCCGAGGCGGCGGGCGGCCAGGGCGAAACTCGTCTTCGTGCGGGTGGAGTTCTCGAAGAACAGGTTGACGATCGTCGAGCCCGTGAGCACGGCGAGCTTCCGCCGGCAGCCGTCCGTCGCCTCTTTGAAGAGGGCGGCGGTGTCGAGAAGGAGGCGGATTTCCGCGGGGGTGAGCCGCTCGAGGTCGAGCAGATGGCGGTGCGACCACGTGGACGGCACCGTCTCCTGATCAAACGTGGCGGGAGGCATGAGGGGAGAGGTCTCGTGACGGGGCCGGCTGCTCGTGCGGTGGAAGTCTAGCAGACGGTGGAATAAGTCTGCCCCCGCAGGATGCGGAGTCCATCGACCCAGGAAACCCTCGGCGTTTCCTGCGGTCGATAAAGTGGACAAAGGCCATGGAGGGCTTTGTCCACGGACAGCTAGCAGACGGTGGAATAAGTCTGCCCCCGCAGGATGCGGAGGCCATCGACCCAGGAAACCCTCGGCGTTTCCTGCGGTCGATAAAGTGGACAAAGGCCATGGAGGGCTTTGTCCACGGACAGCTAGCAGACGGTGGAATAAGTCTGCCCCCGCAGGATGCGGAGGCCATCGACCCAGGAAACCCTCGGCGTTTCCTGCGGTCGATAAAGTGGACAAAGGCCATGGAGGGCTTTGGTAGCGGACACCGAAACCTGCGCATTTTGCCAGCGCCGTCGTCCCCGGCCGGCTGACCTTGCCCCGGCCGCGTGTCGGCCCCTACCCTCCCGAACCGATGCGTCCGCCCCGGCCGTCGGCGGCGGGCCACTGCAGCACCAGTGATCACCCCCATGAGCCATCACCGCCCCGTGAACGCCGTCGGCCTGCTGGTCGTGGCAGCCTGCCTCACATGTCAGGTCGGCTGCACGTCGGCCCTCTCCACGGCCTATCTGCGCGACGCCTTGTGGGACGTCGCCGAGCATGCCTCCGAATCCGCGGCCGAGGTGCCTGCGGGCGACGAGGCGTCCGCGCCGGACGCCCTCGACCAAGTGGCCGGCGACGTCGCCGAGGACCGGGCCGACGCGGACCGGCGGCAGGCCGCGATCGAGGAGGCGGTGGAACGGCTGTCGCGGATCGGAGCACTCGACGCCGCAGCCCAAGCGGCGCTCGTCGAGACCCTGAAGGCCACGCAGCAGGAGGATTGGCCGGTCGTGATCGAGGCGTTCTCGGCGACGCTCGCCGAGACGCCGCCTGACAAGGCCGACCCCGACTCCGAGCCGATGCCCGAGCCGCATGTGGTTGCCAAGGCTCCCACCGACGCGGCCCCAATGGAGCCGGCCGCCGCGGTGGTCGCTGCGGCGACAGCCGTCGTCGCGCCGGAGCCGCCCGTCGCCTCGGTCGCGGCGCAGTCCACCAACGCCGCGCCCGATCCGCTGCCGCCGCCGGAGCCACCCGCCGTCGTGGTCGCACCGCCGTTCGCCGTGCGCAACGCCTGCTTCGCCTCGCGGGTGCGGGCCTGGGGCAACGTCGAGCGGTTTCCCGACGAACGCTTCCGCCCCGGACAGGAAGTGATCGTCTATTTCGAACTCGATGGGCTTTCGGCTGCGGAGTCGGCCGCGGGCTTCAAGACGTCGATCGACACCGCGCTGCGATTGGTGGACGCCGACGGGCGCGAACTCCATGCCTGGAGTTTCGAGCCGATCACCGAGGCCTGTCCGGCACGTCGCCACGACTACTTCGCCCGCTACGTCGTGCGTTTGCCCGAGTCGGCCGGCGGCTCGTGCCGCGTGGAGGTCGCCGTCACCGACACGCTCGCTGGAACCGCCGCCACCGCGACCCTCCCCTGCACCGTCGAGTGACGGGATCCCGCCGCCGCGGCTGCAGCAGCGGCGTGTGCGATGGCTGAACGCGGGCCGATCGCCGCCGGTGGCGACGTTGCAAGCCCGCGCCACGGAACCGGCAGTCGGCTTGGGCCGACCGCGCGGGATGGGTACATTGACCGGCCCTTTCCCGCACTGCTCGAAGGCGCAACGCGTGGCGATCCTCCGTGCCGAGAACCTCGAGAAGACGTTCACGCCGGCGGCGGGCGACGCGGCCGTGCCGGCCGTGCGGGGCGTCGATCTGCAGGTGGATGCCGGCGAGTTCGTCGCCATCACCGGCGCGTCGGGGTCGGGCAAGAGCACGCTGCTGCACATGCTCGGCGGGATCACGCGGCCGACGGCGGGCCGCGTCCTGCTCGAGGGCGTCGACCTGGCCGTGCTCGACGACGACGCGCTCGCCGCCGTCCGGCGCCGGCGAATCGGCTTCGTCTTTCAGCGCTATAACCTGCTGCCCGAACTCACGCTCGTGGAGAACGTCGCCCTGCCGCTGGTGCTCGACGGGCGGAGCCGCGGGCCGGCCGAGGCGGCGGCCCGCGCGGCCCTCGACGCCGTGGGCATGGCCCACCGGGCGACGCATCGCCCCGACGGCCTGTCCGGCGGCGAGCAGCAGCGCGGTGCGATCGCCCGCGCGCTGGTGACCGGGCCTGCCATCGTTCTGGCCGACGAGCCCACCGGCGCCCTCGACTCCGTCAACTCGCAGCGGGTCGTCGAGCTCCTGCAGGATCTCGTCGCCCGACGCGGCCAGACGGTGATGCTCGTGACGCACGACCTGTCGATCGCGGCCGCCGCGGCGCGCACGATCCGCATGCGCGACGGCCGCATCGAGTCGGATACCGGCCGCGCCGTGGCGGCGGTGGCGGGATGAGGCTCTGGCGTCTGCTCGTGCGGCAGTGGCGAAACCGGCCGGGACGGGCCCTGGCCACGATCGCCAGCGTCGCCGTCGCGGTGGGAGCGGTCGTCGCCACCTGGGTGTCGGCCGACGCATCGCGAGCCGGCTACCGCCGGCTCACCGAGGCCGTCGACGGCGTGCCGGCGATCGACGTGTCGCTCCGCGGCGGCGGTCGCTTCCGTGCCGACACCGTGCCGGCGCTCGTGGACGTTCCGGGGGTGCGGGCCGTGGTGCCGCTGTTCTTTCGGCCCACGCTCCTGCGGGTGGGCGACAACCGCGTCCGCGAGATCGCCGTGGGCGTGGACGCCGAGGCGCTCGTCGGCGCGGGGTTGCTCGAGCTGGCGGCGGGCGAACCCTGCCGCGAGGCCGACGAGCTCGTCCTCGACGCGGGCCTCGCCGAGAGCCTCGGCAAGAAGGTCGGCGACGAAGTGCTGTTCTTCGCCCGCCGCCGGATCGCGCGGATGCGGGTCACGGGCCTCGCCAAGCCACAGTCGCTCCGCTGGTTCGCCGAGGGCGCCGGCGTGGTCGTGGACATCCAGGTGCTGGAGGCGATGTCGCTGGCCGCCGGTATGGTGGACCGCGTGCGGATCGCCGTGACTCCGAACGCCCGGCGGGCCGACGTGCTCGCGGCGGTGAGCGGCCGGCTGCCGGCGGACCTGATGGCCGAGATCCCGGCCGGCAAGGCGGCGATGGCCGAGGACGTGCTCCACTCGGCGAACCTGGGGCTCGATTTCGTCACCGCCCTGACGGTGGCGATGGCCTGGTTCATCGTCGGCAACGCGATGCTCATGAACGTCACCGAGCGGCGGCGTGGCTTCTCGCTCCTGCGGCTGCTCGGCGCGACGGGCCGACAGGTGCGGCGCCTCGTGACGGGAGAAGCGGCGATCCTCGGCGGGGTGGGCGCCCTGCTGGGCGCCGCGGCCGGCCTGGCTGCCGCCGGCCCGATTTCCGCGGGGATTTCGCGGGCCCTGCAGGCGCCCCTGGCTTCGCTCGTCGTGCATCCGCTGGTGATCCCGCTGGCGGTCGTGCTCGGTGTGGCGGTCGCCGTCGCCGCCGCCTGGTGGCCGGCTCGTCAGGCGACGCGGGTCGATCTGCTCGAAGGCCTCGCCGCCGCGCCCGCGCCGCCGCCCGGCGGCGTGTCGTGGCGGTTCGTGGCGGCCGTCGCCGGACTCGTCGGACTGGCCGCCATCAATCAGGCACTGGTGATCGCGGAGGTGCTGCCGCCGCGGGCCGCGGTGCCGGGGGGCATCTTCCTGCTGCTGGGCTTCGTCGCCACGACCCCGCTCCTCCTGCCGCCGATCGTCAGGCTGCTCGGCACGCTCGTGCCGCCGGCCTGGCGGACGGAGGGGGCCTTGGCGGTCGAGCAGATCCTGCGACAGCCGGTGCGGACCGCGCTCACGACCGGCGTGCTCGTCGTCGCCGTCACCAACGGCATCGGCCTGGGGCATGCGATCCGTGACAACGTGGACGACGTCCTCGGCTGGTACGGGCGGATGATGAAGGCCGACTGGGTATTGACGCACGCGGGCATGGAGTCGGCGGGCCGCGGCGCCGAGGGGGCCGACCCGCGGGCCGTCGAGAACGACGTGCGGACGATCGCCGGCGTGCGCGACGTCGAGGGGATCGGCGTGGCGTCGGGGCGGGTCGCCGGCGGAGCCTGCGTGATCGTGGCCCGCGACCTGCCTGCCGGCCGGCCGTTGCCGCTGGAGCCGGTGAACGCGACGGTGGACGAGGTGCGGGCGGCGCTCGATCGCGGCGATGCCGTGGCGGGAACGGTGCTCGCCCGACGCACGGGCTTCAAGCCGGGGGACGAGGTGGCCGTGGAGGTCTTCGGCCGTACGACGAAGGTGAAGATCGCCGCGCTCGTCGTGGATTACACCTCCGGCGGCGCGTCGCTCCACCTGCGCCGCGATGCCGCGCGGCGGCTGTTCGGGATGGAGGCGGCCGACATCATCCTCGTCACGGCCGAGCCTGGCGGCGCCGCGACTCTGCGCGAGCCCTTGGCCGCCGTGGCGGCCGATCATCGCATGCTGCTGCGATCGTTCGGCGACGTGCAGGGCTTCATCGACGCGGTGGTCGGCGGCGTGGTCGGCTCGCTGTGGGCGATCCTCGGCCTGGGCTTCGTGGTCGGCAGCCTCGGCGTGGCGAATACCGTGACGATGAACGTGCTCGAGCAGCGGCGGGCGCTCGGACTCCTGCGGGCGGTGGGCATGACCGCGGGCCAGGTGACGCGGATGGTGGTGCTCCAGAGCCTGCTGCTCGGGGCGGCGGGCGGAATCATCGGCACCGTGGGCGGGCTGACGACGGCGCTGTTCATCCAACTCGCGAGCCAGCCGCTGCTCGGGCATCCCATCCAGGCGAGCTTTCGGCCGGGCGTGGTGGCGGCCAACGTCGCCGCGGCGTTGGCGGTGACGGCCCTGGCCGCCTGGCTGCCGGCCCGCCGCGCGGCCCGTCTCGACCTGCTGGAGGCGATCGCGGCGGAGTAACCAACGCGGGCGAGGGTTGGTCCGGAGAGGTGTCCACGCGCGGCTGGGCCGCGGAATCACGGTCGCCCGTCGGCAGCGCGTGACCCTGGATCGGCTGCGGGATAGGGTTCGCCGACGCGGCCGGGATGCGGCGTCTCCCCTGAGGAGATGCGCCCATGCAGACCGAGCCCCAGGTGTCGTTCGACGATCTGCCCGTGGACGAGGCCGTTCGCGACGCGGCCCTCGACCACATCGCGCAGCTCGAGCGGCTCTCCGATCGGATCACCGGCTGCCACGTCGTCGTCGCCCAGCCGCACCGCCACCACCGCGAAGGGCGGCTCTATTCCGTGCGGGTCGATGTCGTCGTGCCCGGCGGCGAGATCGTCGTCAACCGCGATCAGCACCTCGACCACGCGCACGAGGACGTGTATGTGGCCCTCCGCGATGCCTTCCTGGCCACCCGGCGGCGGCTCGAAGACCACATGCGGCGGATGCGGGGTGCCGAGAAGGCCCACCGGCCACGGGCCCGCGGCCGGATCACGCAGATTTTCCCGCTGCAGGGTTACGGGTTCATCGCCACGCCCGACGGCCGCGAGATCTACTTCCACCGCCATGCGATTTCCGATCAGGACTTCCGCATGGCCGACGTGGGCAGCCCGGTGTTCTACACCGAGGAGGAGGGAGACGAGGGGCCGCAGGCCGCCGCCGTCCACCTCGAGCGTCCGCACAGCCACGCCCTGCAGCGGGGCGAGTCTTCCACAGGAGCCGAATCATGACCGTCGCGCACGCGGTGGAATCGTTCGAGGTCTCGATCCCGGCGACGGGTCCGAAGGGCGCGGCCCTCACGCTGCCTGGCCGGCTCTGCCTGCCGGCGCCGCCGACGGGGATCGTGCTCTTCGCCCATGGCAGCGGCTCGAGCCGCCTCAGCCCCCGCAACGCGTTCGTGGCGTCGGTGCTCCACGAGTCGTGGATCGGCACGCTGCTCTTCGACCTGCTGACCGAGCAAGAGGCGACCGACCGCGTGAACGTGTTCGACGTGGCCCTGCTCGCGGAGCGGCTGCTGGCGGCGGTGCGATTCGTGGCGGGGCTCGAGCAGACGCGGCACCTGCCGCTGGGGCTGTTCGGCGCGAGCACCGGTGCGGCCGCCGCGCTCGTGGCGGCGGCCCGCGAGCCGCGGGTGGCGGCGGTCGTGTCACGCGGCGGGCGGCCCGACCTGGCCGGCCGCAAACTCGGCGCCGTCCACGTGCCCACGCTCTTCATCGTGGGCGAAGCCGACACGGAAGTGCTGGCGCTCAACGAGCGGGCCTACGCACTGCTCGACTGCGAGCGGCGGCTGGCGGTCGTGCCGGGCGCGACGCATCTCTTCGAAGAGCCGGGCACCCTCGAGGAGGCGGCGCGCCTGGCGGCCGAGTGGTTCGCCAAGCACCTGCACATGCAGGCCTGACACGGTGCACACGTGATCCTCGCGCGTTCCCCCAAAAAGCCCCGGGCGGAAGCCCGGGGATCCCCCGGCTCCCGCCGGGGGCTTGTTGGATCCTCGTCGCGCCCGATGGCGCGAGGATCGAGTGTGAGCCCTATGACACCATCATCCGTCACTCGGGAGGCCGACATGAACCACAACACCATCACGTTCGCCGACCGAGCGGAGGCCGGCTGGATGCTGGTGGAGCGGCTCCGCGGCGAGACGCTCGAGAAGCCACTCGTGCTGGCGATCCCGCGCGGCGGCGTCGAGATCGGCGCCGTGCTCGCCCGCGGTCTGGGCGCGGAGCTCGACGTCGTGCTCTCCCGGAAGCTGCGGGCGCCGCACCAGCCGGAACTCGCCCTGGGCGCCGTGTCGGAGTCGGGCGAGGTGTACCTCAATCATTTCGCGAGCGCCATGACCGACGCCGGCGACGCCTACGTGGAGGCCGAGCGGAAGCGGCAGCTGGCGGAGATCGAGCGGCGCCGCGGGCTCGTGCGAGCGGTGCGGCCGCAGGCGGCGATCGCCGGCCGCACGGTGATCGTCACCGACGACGGCATCGCCACCGGGGCCACGATGATCGCTGCCCTGCACACCGTGCGGGCGGCGGGGGCCCGCGAGATCATCGTCGCCGTGCCCGTCGGCGCGCCCGATCGGATCGACGCCATCCGGCCGCTGTGCGACCGCGTCGTCTGTCTGCAGGAACCGGGGGCCTTCTGGGCGATCGGCCAGTTTTACCGCGACTTCCAGCAGGTCGACGACGAGCGGGTGCTGGAACTGCTCCGCGACTACGGCCGGCCGGAGACGAAGTGGGAGCGGGCCGCTGCGGAACCGGCGCATCGCTGATGCGGCACGGCGCGCCGCGAATCCGGTCTGCGAAAGCGTCGTCAGCGGCGGTCGATCGCGGGAGCGTTCTCGACCACGAGCAGGAGGTCCTGAACTTTGTCGGCGAGCTGGTCGATTTGCATCTGCAAGACATCCGTGGGCGACGCGAGGAACGTCGGATCGTCCCAGATCTCCGCCCGCAGTCGTGCCACCTCCAGGCGGATCTCGCGCATCCGCAGGTCGATAACGCCGACGGCACCGGCCTGGCGACCGTTCACCGCATGGGCGTCTGCAAGATCCTGCTCGGCGAGCCGGATGGCCAGGTGGGCGGAGCGACGCTGCGCGGCGAACGTATTGCCGTGGGGCTGGTCACGCGTCGCGGCCACTTCGTCCCGCAGCAGTTCGATCCGCGCCCGCAATGCCCGCAGATCCGTTTCCGTGACGAGGCCGGGCGAGGTCGCATTGAGCCGCTCGGCTTTCTCGAGTCGGGCCTCCGCGAACCGCAGCCGCGCCTCGGCGTAGCGGGCGTGCAAGGCGGTATGGCGTTCGGCGAGACTGCCGGAGGACCGCTCGGCCGGCGTCTGGGCGAGAGCCCAGCCGAGGATGGAGCCCATGGCCAGCAAGACGAGTGCCGGCCCGACGAAGGTGACGGTTCTCGAGGTCGTGTGCATGCCGCCCATCTCCGGTGCCGCGGATCGTTCAGCGAACAATACTATTCCTATCCGGAACTTCCGGGCGTGGCCGGTGGACGATCGTGGCCCCGACCCGCGCTGCGTTCTACGCCTCACACTTGATCCACGCGCGTTGTTTCCAAAAAGCCCCGGGCGGAAGCCCGGGGATCACCCGGCTCCCGCCGGGGGTTTGTTGGATCCTCTTCAGGCCTGATTGCGAGAGGCTCAAGTGTGATCCGTGTTACGGGCCTACCCCTTGATCACGCCCAGCGGCCGGAGGCGGGCCACCTTGGAGGACAGTCCGGCTCGATGGACGACCTCGACCACGAGGTCCACGTCCTTGTAGGCGGCCGGCTGTTCCTCCGCGAGTCCCTCGCGGCTGCGACTGCGGGCCACGACGCCCTCCCGGGCCAGTTCGTGCTGGATGTTGCGGCCCTTGGCGAGCCGTGTGGCCGCGGTCCGGGAGAGGCAGCGGCCGGCACCGTGGCAGGTGGTGCCGAACGACCGTTCGAGCGACCGTGGTCCGCCCACGAGCACCCAGCTCGCCCGTCCCATGTCGCCCGGGATGATCACCGGCTGGCCGATCGCGCGGTAGCGGTCCGGCACGTCGGGATGTCCTGCAGGAAAGGCCCGCGTCGCCCCCTTGCGGTGGACGCAGACGGGCCGCCGGCCGCCGGCCAGGTCATGCTCCTCGATCTTCGCGATGTTGTGGGCCACGTCGTAGAGGAGCGTCATGCCGAGGGCCTCCCACGGCTTGCCGAACACCCGCGCGAAGACGTCGCGAACCTGCCACATGAGCAGCTGGCGATTGCAGAAGGCGTAGTTGGCGGCCGCCCGCATCGCGCCGAGGTAGTGCCGCCCCTCGGGGCTTTCCACCGGCGCGCAGACGAGCTGCCGATCGGGGAGCGCGATGCCGTACTTCGCCGGGGCGTCGCGGAGGGCCCGCAGGGCGTCGTCGCAGACCTGGTAGCCGAGGCCCCGCGACCCGGAATGGATGAGCACGCAGATCTGGCCGGCGCGGAGGCCGAAGGCCGCGGCGGCCCGCTCGTCGGCGATGCGGTCAACGACCTGCACCTCGATGAAATGGTTGCCGGCGCCGACGGTGCCGCATTGGTCGGCACCGCGGGCGAGCGCCCGGTCGCTCACGGAGTCGGGCACGGCGCCGCCGATGCAGCCCTCGGCCTCGGCGCAGGCGACGTCGTCGGCGGTGGCCAGGCCGCGGCGGGCGAGATACGGCACGCCCTCGGCCATCAGCGTCCGCAGTTCCGCGGGCGTGAACACGTAGCGGCCCCCCTGCCCCACCCCGACGGGCACGTCGCGGAGCAACTGGTTCACGAGCTGCACGATGAGCGGTTGGACGTCGGCCAGCTGGAGGTTCGTGCGCACCAGCCGCACGCCGCAGTTGATGTCGTAGCCCACGCCGCCCGGCGAGACGACGCCGCCGGCGGCCGGATCGGTGGCGCACACGCCGCCGATGCAGAAGCCGTAGCCCCAGTGGATGTCGGGCATCGCCAGGCTCGCCCCCTGGATGCCCGGCAGGCAGGCGACGTTGGCCACCTGCTCGGGGGCGCGGTCGCTCACCAGCTGCGGCAGCATCCGTTCGTCGGTGAAGATCAGCCCGTCGGCGAGCATGCCGGGCTTGTAGGTGCGCGGAATCCGCCACGTGCAGTCGTCCACCCGCTCCAGCGGCCCGGTGTAGCCGCGGTCGGTGCCGCCGGTAGGAGTTTCAGTCATGACCGTCGTTCGCAG
>JBIKND010000047.1:0-21961 GCA_044358905.1 Pirellulales bacterium
CGGCCGAGTTTGCCCGTCGTCACGCGGGTCGAGAGCTTGGCCGTATCGCAGATCTTCTTGGCCGTGCCGTGGGAGACGCGGGAGAACGACTGCGTGAGGAACTGCGCGAGCGTGATCTTCGGATGCTCCTGGAGCATCGTCACCAGGCGGCCGAGTTCCACGCCGTAGGGGTGCGGCTTGATCTCCTTCGGCTCCGGCGGCAGGTCGTCGGTGGACCGGTCCAGGATCCGCTCCGGGCCGTCGGGACCCTGGAAGTGAAACCGCGCGTGCGGGTTGGAGATCGCCGTCTGCTCGAGATACTCCTCGACGCTGCCGCGGCCGCGCTGGAACTTGGCCTCCATCTCGATCGTCACCCGGGTGCCGTGCTCGATCGGCTCGCCCTTGTCGTTCTCGGCCACCCACTCGATCGAGTGTTTCTTCATCAGCTCCGCGCCGCCCTTGCCGGCGGGGATGTCGACGCCGTCTCCCTTGCCGTTCAAGATCTCGGGCTGATTGGTCTTGGTGTCGATCCGCAGCTCGGAGTAGTGGGCCGCGTGCTTGGCGTCGATCTTGGAGATGATCTTCACCGGCTTGCCGGTGGTGAGCACGCCGTACATGCCGGCCGCCGAGATGCCGATGCCCTGCTGGCCGCGGCTCATCCGCAGGCGATGGAACTTCGAGCCGTAGAGGAGCTTGCCGAAGATCAGCGGGATCTGCTTGCTGACGATCCCCGGGCCGTTGTCCTGCACGCTCATCCGGTAGCGGGTGCCGCTCTCGCCCACCTGCTCGATGTGGACCCAGATCTCGGGGAGGATGCCGGCCTCCTCGCAGGCGTCGAGCGAGTTGTCCACCGCCTCCTTGACGCTCGTCAGCAGCGCCTTGCGGGGGGAGTCGAAGCCGAGCAGGTGGCGGTTCTTGGCGAAGAACTCGCTGACGGAGATGTCGCGCTGGCCGGCGGCGAGCGTCTGCGCCGTGGCCCGCCGCTTGGCGGCGGGTTTCGCCTGGCCGTTGGTGGCGGCTGGCTGCTCGGCCGAAGCCGCCGCCTCGGTGTCGGGGGCGACGGCCGTTTCCTTCGCGGCCTTGGGTTTGCGCTTCGCTGTCTTCGCCATCGTGTTCTGAAACCTTTCCGGTCCATCCGGGGATTGACGTGGGTCGGGGGTGCCCCCACCACGTCTCCGGACGTTCACTCCGGACCTCCGGTCCTTCGCTCACTGCATGTCCGCTGCGCTCCGGCCTCCGTGCCTCCGCTTGCTTCCATAGCCCGGCGACATGGTGGGGGCACCCCCTTCTCGATCCTTGCTCCTGCAAGTTCCGGTTTGGGATGCCCGCCGTTTTCCTGCATCAGACTGTGATCCCGGCTGGCGGGCTTGGCAAGAGGGGCTGACTTTGCGGGTTGGTCGGAGGCTGCGGGCGGGGGCTTTGTGCCGGGTCGGGTTGCCTTTGGCTGCGGCTCGGGGCCGGAAGTTGTGCCTGTCGGGCAGAGGCAGCGGTGCGCGGCGGCGGACAGTGATGCGGCCGAAAGAGGTGTGCCGAATCCTCCAGCATCGCGCGGCGGACCGCGGCGCGGGTTCCCGTTCACGAGGTGAGGCGATGCGACGAGCAGGACGCTGGCGGGCCGCGGTGCTGATGGCGGCGGTGATCGGGACGGAACTCGCCGGCGTCGCCGTGGCGATTCCGATCGACGGTGGCGTCGAGGCTCCGACCCCGGACGTGTTCTACAACTTCTACGTGCCGCCCGTGCCGGCCGGTGGCTATCCGGGCGTGGGCGCGCAGCTCTACGTGTCGCCGCGGCCCGTGCCGCCGCGGGTGGGCCACACCTGGCACACCTACCCGCCCTTCATGCCGCACGAGTTTCTGTACAAGCATCGGCGCCGCTACATCCGCCCGGCGGGCGCGATGGGAATGCGGACCGACGTGCATGCCTACTGGTGGTGAGGAGCAGGGAATCCATGCATCGAATCCTGCAGCGGTCCGCCGCGGCGCTGGCCGTGGCGATCTTGGTGGGCTGGCTCGCCGCCGGCGTCGTGGTCGCCGGTGGCCACGGCCATCACGGCTGCGCTCAGGCACCGTGCGGTCCGAACGGCTGCGGGCCGCAAGGCTGTCCGACCGGCGGCTGTCATCGCGGCCACGGCCAGCGGTGCGGGCACTGTGGTCACGGCTGCAAGCACGGCATGTGCCACCATGGCCACTGCGGGAAGTGCAGCCTGTGCGGCCATCCCGTGGGCGGGCCGTGCAGTTACGGTATGAGCGGCGGTCTCCATGAACACTGCAAGTCCAACGTCTGGGAGAAGCGCTACTTCCTCCGCAGCCAGGGCAAGGCGTGGCATAGCGCCTGGTACGACCCGGCGGAGGGCCGGCCGATCGCGCTCGTGGTGCCGCCGACGGCCGAGTTCCAGACGCAGTATTCCTGGGGCGTGCCCAGTTCGCGGGTGGCGCCGATCTACCATCAGTTCCGCCGGCCGTATCCGGGCCCCGGCGGGGTCGCGGGCAGTGGCGGCGGCGGTTTTCTGCCGACACCGAACATCCCGAGCGACACCGTGCAGTTCGGCGTGAACGCCGTCCGCGGGCCCTGGGGCGCGTACTGAATTCACGCCTGCCGGGCCATCCATGTTCACGCCTGCCGGGCCATCCATGGCCCCGGCAGGCTTGGGCCGGCGTGGTCGCAGCCGGAGGTGCGGCCAGCCGGCCGAGCGGCCGCCTTCCGGGCGGCCGTAGCCGCAGCGGGGCTGCGGCGGCGCGGCGGCTCGACGAGGCGTCGATCCGCGGCGCGCCTGCGGGGAGGCACGCGGCGCGGCCTTCGGCCGCTGCGTGCGGGCGTACCTGTAGGCTGCCCGCCCGGAGGGCGGGCTCTGAAGAGCGGGCGGCGGCCCGCCAAGGAAACCGAGGCATGAGGCCGAGGGTTTCCGTGTGTCATTCACGCGGCGCGGCCTTCGGCCGCTGCGTGCGGGAGTGCGTGTAGGCTCGCTCTGTAGCGGCGGTCTCTGACCGCCGATCGCGGCTGTGTTGATGGCGGGGGCACGACGGTCGGAGACCGCCGCTACAGGGAGGGCACGGCGGGCGGAGGCCCGCCAAGCAAAGCGAGGCACGAAGCCGAGGGTTTGCGTGATGCCGCCGCCCGCCCCTCAGCGGACGACCGCAGGCTGGCCCGCCATCGCCGGCAGGCCCTGGGGCCTTGCCTCGGCCGGATAGAAGGCGCCCCACACGGGGCAGTGATCCGAGACCTCGAGGGCCTGCTCCGGCGTGAGCCGGTAGGAGTTTTGCAGGTCGAGCACGCCGGCGTGGCCGAGGTATTCGCCGGTCATCGGCTGGGCGAAGACGAGGTTGTCGTAGGTCTTTGTCCGCCGCGTGTTGGTCGTCATGCCGGTGACAGCCCAGCCGATGCCCGGTATCCGCCGGAAGGCGCCGAACTCTGGGGGACCGGCGTTCAGGTCGCCGAGCAGGATCACGTCGTCCTCGTCGGGCCGCGCGGCCTGCATCGCCTGGAACACGCCGGTGAGCGCGTCGAGTTCCTGGGGCACCTCGTCGGGATCGGTGTGGATGTTCACCAGCCAGAACGTGAAGGCCATCGTGGCCGGGTTGATCCGCGTGCGGAACCGGGCGTGCATCGGCGGCCGATGCATCCGGCCCTGCGGATCGGGCACGACGCCCAGCGACGACGGATCGACCTCGATGCGGTTGGAGTCGTAGACGAAGGCATACTGCTCCTTGCTGGAGGTGCGGCCTTCGCGGGGGCCGATGACGTGCTGGTAGCGGCTGCCGTCGGCGTTCACCGCCCGCACGAACGCCGGCAGGATCTCGTCCGACTTCGCCCGCACCTCCTGGATCGCCACGATGTCGAAGTTGCGGACCACCCGGGCGAGCACTTCGACGACCTGCGGCTTCGACATCTTCGATTCGCCGAATACCTGGATGTTGAAGCTGGCGACGAGGATCGCGTTCCACGGCTTCGGCACCGCGCCGCCTGGTGGCTGCTGGGCGCGGGCCGCCGGGGCCGAGGCGCACAGCAAGGCCACCGCCACCCAGGCCAGGCGCGGGCCGGCGGGCGGGAGCCGCGACGCGATGGAGCAACGAGCCGACACCCTTCTGGTATCGACCGAATCGAGCGGGAATGATCGGTCGCGAACGGGGCCGCGACCGGCCCGCCCCGTCAGCCGATGGCGTCGAGCGCCTCACGGGCCAGGCGGGCCAGCCGCGGATTGGCGGATCCAGCGGCCTGTTCGAGCGGCCCGCGGGCTGCGGCCGCGGCGGCGCCCACCTTGCCGAGCGCCCAAGCGGCACGCTCGGCGACCGCCGGATCATCCGCCGCGAGGCACGTCGCCAGCGCCGGCACCGCGTCTGCCGCATCCTGCCCAGACCGCCCCAGGAGCGTGACCGCCCAATAGGCGGCCAGCGGATCGGCGCCGGAGGCGAGTTCGACGAGCTGTGGGGTCGAGCCCGGCGGGGGCGGGCCCAGTTCCTCGAGCGCCGCCGCCGACCATTCGCGGACCTGGTCGTCGGTGTCGCCACACGCCCGCACGAGCGCAACCGCCGCCGTGATAGCCGCCGGTCCGGCGCGGCACAGCCGTTCGGCGGCGTCCGCTCGCACGGTGGCGTCGCCGGCGTTCAGCTTCGCGACCAGACCGTCGATGTCGTCGGTGTCGCCGGCCATGCGCGGCCCTCCTCGGTCTGCGTCGATTCAGCGGAGCTGCTCGCGGGCCGACGTGGCCCACGGGCTCTCCGGCGCCAGGTCCAGGAACGTCCGCAGATGGTGCCGGGCCTCGGGCCCGCGGCCGAGGTTGGTGAGCACGGCGGCCATGTGCCAATGGGCGTCGGCGTAGTCGGGCTCCTGCCGGAGCACGCCCTCGAGCGCCGCCATTGCCAGCTCGTGTTCGCCGAGCTCTGCGAGCACGCAACCGAGGCTCGATCGCGCCTGGAGATGGTCGCCGTCGATCTCGATCGTGGCGTAATACCGCTCCCGGGCCGCGGTGAGGTCGCCGGCCCGATAGAGCAGTTCGGCGAGCATGAACATCACCGGCGCCGTCGGGCCTTGGGCCTGGAGCACCGCCCGCAACGCCTCGGCGGCCTCGGCGAACTCCCCGGCGGCTTCCAGGTCGTCGGCGAGGTCGAGGATCTCGGCCGTATCGTCGTCGGGCCGGCACGCGACGCTGATCGCTGCCGCCTCATGGTCGGGCTCCGGCGGCCAGCCGGGCAGGATCGCCGCCAAGGCTCGCCGCGGCAGGCCGTCGCCCGCCAGTTGGTCGGTATAGAAGGAGAACTGCGTCTGCCCGCCGGCGCCCAGCAGCCGCTCGCCGTCGCGGATGCTCAACCGCCGTCCGTCGGCCACGATCCGTTCGGCGACACGGGCCGCGGCCGGGGCTCCGCCGGGGGCGAGGTGGGCGAGTTTGGCGTCGATTTCCCGCAGCGAGAGCCCGCCGCCGAGCAGCCGGGCGAGGTGGCGGCCCACCACGAGCTGCGGGAAGTCGAACCACTCGAGCGATCCGGAACGCCGGACCGGCTGGAGCAGGCCGCCGCGCACCCAGTGCCGTACGGCCGCGGCCGGCACGGCGAGCAGGTCGGCCAGCATCGCGGCGGAGTGGAGCCGATGGACTCCCGGTGGCGCGGCGAGGTCTTCGGCCGGCGCGGCCTCCGCAAGCTCGTCCGGCGGCTGAAGGAAGCGGTCGTCCGTGACCTTGCCGGCCATGAGTGTGGCGGTCCGAGAGGCGAAGCAGATCGCGGGAATGTACTCCGCGCGTCGGCCGCTGCCAATCGACCGTGGATCACTCGGGGAATTTTCGACTGCGAATCTCGTCCCGCGGAAAGTCGTCCGGGAGCGGGAGCGTGACCTTGCCCGTCGCGGCCCACTCGGTGCCGCGCTGGAAGGTCGTGATGAAGCCCACACACTCCTGCGAGTAGGTCGCGTGACCCATCGGCGTGTGGAACACCCGGCCCTTGCCGAAGTCGATCGTCATGATCATCGGCTCGTGCCGGTTCGTCTTCGCGGAGTGGGCCGTGGCCAGCACCTTCATGTTCACGGCCGGTCCGCGGAGGCTGTCGTAGAGTTCGTCCTTGGCGTGCATCCACCGCGCCGGCATGCCCTTGGTGATGGGGTGCGCATCGTCGCGGGTCACCACGGGGAACTCCGTCTGCGGCCCGTGACTGCCGCCAGGCCCGGGCTGTTCGTCGCGGACGAGTTTCCCGGCGTCGTCGAAGTAGACATAAGGCCCGCTTTTTTCGTTCCGGCCGCCCCAGCCGCCGAGGCCGATCATCTCGTTCCAGGCGGGCCAATCGGGAAACGAGTTGTCCGCCGCATGGACGACGACGAGGCCGCCGCCGCCGCGGACGAACTCCTCGAGCGCGGTGCGGGTCGCCGCCGGCCAGGGGGCGGCTCCGTGGCCGAAGTTACTGACCACGACCGCGTAGTCGGCGAAGGCCGGCTGGAACTCCGGATCTTCACCCTGGGGGGCGTGCGTCTTGGTGTCGACGCGAAACAGCCCCGTGTCCTCCAGATACCGCTTCATCATCCGGCTGGTCTGCGGCCAGTCGCGGTGGTTGTTTTGGCCGTCCACGATCAACGCCCGCAGCGGCTCGGCAGCGGTGCCCGGCACGACCGCGGCCAGCGTCAGGGCGGCGGCGAGAATGGCGCACAGACGGGACTTAGACACGGCATCGGCCTCCGAGGAATGACTGGTCGGGCGGGATGCCCGAACGCCGTCAGCCTATGGCAGCAGCGCGATCGGCGCCGAGCCGGATCAGGTCGTGTGGCCGGACGCCGCGCCGCTCGTCCACGGACGGCCGGACGTCTTGGCGGCCGGCACGTCCCGCGTGTCGCTCGCCGGCGGCGGCGGGTAGACACTCGGGCCGGTCGGAGCGACCGTCGGCTCCTGCGCGGGAGCGGCCGTGGCCGCCGGCTCCTTGGCGACCGGTGCCGGAATCGACTCGATCTTCCGCATCTCGGGCGCGACCGCATCGGCCGCGGGCTTCTCCGCGGTGTAGCTGCCGGCAGGGGCGGTCGTCGCATTCGGGTCGACGTGCCGCAGGTTGGAAGAGCCCCAGCCTTCGGCGGCCTTCGGTTCGGCGGCCGGACGCTCGCTGCTGAAGGTCTTCATCGGGCTGGCATCGGCCGCCGAGAAGGCGGCTGCCGGAGCGACGGTGGCCGGAGCGGGGACGGGCTTGGCGGCAGCCGCCGGGGCTGCCGGTGCCGCCGGGATCGGGTTGCCGCACGGATCGAGCGGCACCTTGGTGACGACGACCCGCGGCGAACGCACGGTGTAGGTGTAAGGCGTCTTCTTTTCGACGACCCGCGGCACCTGCATGGTGCGCTCCTCGGCGACGTACTTCATCACCTGCACCTGGACCGGCTCCACCTTCTCCTCGGTGACGAACTTGCACACCTGGAAGGCGACCTGCCGAACCTGCTCCTCCGGCACCATCTTCATGACCTGCACCGGGACCTTGTTCTCGACGCGTTCGACCACCTTGCGGACCGTCTGCACCGGCACCTGGCGGACGGCCGTCTCCGCCACCATCTTCATCGCCTGCACCGGCACCTGCGTGACCACCTGCTCGTCGACGTAGCGGACGGTCTGCACGGGCACCTTCTGCGTGACGACACGATTGACGTAGGTCGTCTCGGGCACCTGCACCGGCGTGTAGGTCGGCTGGTAGACGCGGTTGACCTGGTTCACGACCGCGCCCGGGGTCATCACCCACTGGTAGCCGCCGCGTTGCCAGACGGCGAGGCCGGTGTACGGATCGACGGCCCAGCCGCCCGGCGCCCAGCCGAGGCCCGTGGAGCCTGGGGTGACGACCGGCGTCACGGTGTCGACGGCCTGGCTGCCGACGGAGTAGGTCGTGCGCATTTGCGTGACCGGCTCGGTGACGGTGTAGGCCTGCTCCCGCTCGCTCGTCTCGTAGACCGGCTTGCGGACAGTCTGCACCTGCTGCTGCATGACCGTCTCGTAGACCGGCTTCATGACCGTGTACTGCTCGTCGCGGGTGGCCGTCTCGACGACGTCGCGGGTGACGTCGTAGCTGCGGTCCTCGACCACGGTCTCGTAGACGGGCTTCATGACCGTGTACCGCTCCTCGCGGGTCTGCGTCTCCCAGACGGGCCGCTGCACGGTGTAGCGCCGCTCCTGGGTCTGCGTCTCCCAGACCGGCTTCTGCACGGTGTAGGTCTTCGTGTCGTAGACGGTCTCATACGACACCTTGGTGGCGGTGACTTGGCGATCGTCGTAGACGGTCTGGTAGTCGAGCCGGTAGGTCTGGGTGGGAACGGCCACGGGGGCCTGACCGCAGCCGCATTCGGCACGCGCGGTTCGCAGCATCGGGGCCTGAAGGGCCAGCGACTGCGGGGCGACGATGAGGATGGCGGAGGCGCAGGCCTGGATCCGCCGCAGGGTGCTCGAACGCGAGAAGACGCCGAACCGGGTCATGAGTTCTCTCCTGAAAAAGACCCTTCGAGACTAATCCGGTCTACGCGGGCCACAAGCGGTTCGTTGAGGAAAAATCCCGATTTTTGACCGGAAAAATGCCCGCGCTTCCCGCATGAGCCGTGCAACCGGTCCATCTTACGGGGCCGGGGAAGGGCGGCCGGTCGCGGCGCCGTGGCCTGCGCAAGCGGGGCGGTCTGCGGCCCTCACTCGACGCTGTCGAGGAGCCGCCGGCTTTCGGCGTCGAGGGTGTCGAACCGGGGCGCGAGATACCGCACGCCGTCGGTGTCGGTGATGAACACCGCGCCATCGGGCTGCCGCACCACGTCGTCCGCATGGGCGACCTTGAAGCGGTGCGGTCCGCGGTCCGTCGTCACCGTCCACTCGGCGGGTTCGCTGTCGGCGATCGCCTCGATCCGCTCGATGACGGGCAGGAACTCCCGCTCCGCGAGTTCCCGCTCGAGGATCGTTCGCAGCGGCTCCGCGACGGCGGCCAAGGCGTCGATCCAGGCGAGCTCTCCGCCATCGGCGCCGATGATCGCGACCGGACCCTGGGCCGCCGACACCGGAAAGGCCCGCAGCACGTCCACGTCGTCGTGGCGCGTGCCGTCGGCGGCGACGAACACGAGCCGGCCATGCGCGTGCCGTTCGAGAATCCAGCCGGCGGGAGACTCGCCGCGGGTCGCGTCAGGAGAGGATGCGTCGTGCGTCATGGATGGGCTGCCTCGTGGTTCAGGCCGATGCGGCCGCGGCTTCCTCGGTCGCCTTGAGCTGCGCGCGGTACAGCCGCGCGTAGGCGCCGTCGGCGGCGAGCAGTTCGTCGTGGGTGCCGATTTCGACGATCCGGCCGGCGTCGAGCACCACGAGCCGGTTGGCGCGGCGGAGCGTCGAGAGCCGGTGGGCGATGGCGATCGTCGTGCGGCCGACGACGAGCCGGTCGATCGCCGCTTGGATGATCGCCTCCGTCTCCACGTCCACGGCGGACGTGGCCTCGTCGAGCACGAGAATCCGCGGGTCCACGAGCAGGGCCCGGGCGATCGAGAGCCGCTGCCGCTCGCCCCCGGACAGCGATCCGCCCCGCTCGCCGACCCGCGTGTCGTAGGCCAGGGGCTGGGAGAGGATGAAGTCGTGGGCGCCGGCCGCGCGGGCCGCTTCCACGATCCGCTCCCGCGCCGCGTCGGGCCGGCCGTAGGCAATGTTTTCGGCGATCGTGCCGAAGAACAGGAACGGCTCCTGCAGCACGCAGCCGAGGTTGCGGCGGTAATCGGCGATCGCCATCTCGCGGAGGTCCACGCCGTCCACGCGGATCGAGCCGCTCGACGGGTCGTAGAAGCGGCAGATGAGGTTCGCCAGCGTGGACTTCCCGGAACCGCTCGTGCCCACCAGGCCGATCATTTCGCCGGGCTCGATCGTGAGGTTCACGCCGTGGAGCACCTCGCGGGCGCCGTAGCGGAAGTGGACGTTCACGACCTCGATCCGGCCGGCGATCGGCCCCGGCCGCACGGGCCGCGGGGCTTCCGCCACGGTCGGCCGGCAGTCGAGGATCTCGAAGATCCGCTGGGCGCTGGCGGCGGCCCGCTGCGTGGCCGGCACCATGCGGATCATCGACTCCACGCGGCCGTAGAACCGGGCGATGTAGGCGAGGAACGCCGTCAGGCCGCCGACCGTGACCGCGCCGCCGAACACCAGCCACGCCCCCGCCGCCCAGACCACGAGCAGTCCGACCTCGCTGAACAGCGCGAACAACGGGCCGCAGAACGACCAGATCACGTTGACGCGGTCGTTCGCGTCGAGCACGCGGTCGTTCGCGGTGACGAAGCGGTCGATCTCCCGCGACTCTTGGGCGAAGGCCTTGACGACGCGGATGCCCGGGATCGTGTCGGCCAGCACGCTCGTCATGTCGCCCCAGGCGACGCTGGCCCGGGAGAAGCCGCGCCGCAGGCGCTCGCGGACGGCGTACACGAGCCACACCACGAACGGAAATGGCACGAGCGTGAGCAGGGCCAGCGTGGGGTTGAGCCACACCAGCACCGCGGCCGTCAGCACCAGGAGCATGACGTTCGAGGCGAACTCGATGAGGTTGACCGACAGGAAGATGTTGATCTTGTCGGTGTCGCTGCCGACCCGCGACATCAGGTCGCCCGTCCGCTTGCTCTGGAAAAAGTCGAGCGAGAGCGACTGCATGTGGGCGTAGGTGCGGGTCCGCAGGCCGGCGGCGATCCGTTCGCTCACCCAGGCGAGCGTCCAGGTCTGCGCCCAGGAGAGCAGCCAGGCGGCGACCGCGGCGAACGTCAGGCCGCCGAGATACCACCAGACCTGGCTGAACGGCACGTCGGCGCCGTTCTGTTTGGGAATCAGCACCTGGTCGACCAGCGGCATCGTCAGGTAGGGAGGCACGAGGGCCGCGGTGGTGCTGGCCAGCGAGAGCACGCCGCCGAGGATCGCCATCCCGGCGTGCGGCCGGGCGAACGAGATCACGCGGATGAGCGCCCGCCAGGAGGCGGTGCCCGCGGTCGGCGGTGGGAAATCGTCGTCGCCACGACCCGAGACGGCAGGCTTCGGCTCCTCGGCGGCCGGGGGCGGTTCGGCCTTGCGGGCGCCGCGGGCGGGCCGGCCGCCGGCCGCCGCTTCACGGTCGCGGAGGAGCGCCGACCGCGCATCGAAGGCGTCCTCGAGGGCATGCACGCCTTTCGCGCGGGCCGGCGTGAACAGCCAGCGGGCCACGACGCGTCCTTGCCGCGACAGTTCGATCCGGCCCACCGCGGCCCGCAGGCGGACGTCGAGGTGAGCGTCGCCGTCCAGCGGCCATGATCGCGGCCCGCTCGTCCCGACGCCGTCGGCCGAGGCCGGTTCGTCGGCGATCACCCGCCGGTCGGTGAGCACGATCCATCCATCCGTGAAATGAAGCCGGCCATCGAGGTCGAAACGGCAGGCGGCGAGGATGGTCTCGCCGTCGGCCAGGGCGACGCCCGACCGCCAGGGGAGGGCGGACGGGGCGGTGCCCGATCGGGCAGGGGAGGTGCCGGTCATGAGGGCGTCGTAGGTGCCGAAAATGCGACAAAAAACGTCATTGCGGCCTGGCCACACGGGCGGCCGGGCGTTTCCGCAAGAAACTTGCTTCGCCCTCCGAACATACCTAAGTTAGCGATTCGTGTCGGGCAGCGGCCCGGACCCTGGGGGCCAGTCGGCTCCGCCTTGCAAAATTTCCAGCCTAATTCCCTCCCTGCTACGGCCGGGCACCGCGATGTGCCCCCTGCTTCCATGATCACGGCCCGCGGTTGTGCGCCGCGAGCGGGCTTTTTAGCCCGACTGAAGAACGGGGAGGATTTTCGGCGGTTCCGGCACGCGGAGTGCTTCCGGTCAGTCGTTATGGAAAAAGATTCGCAACCGGTCTCCGGGGGCGTAAACTTTTCCAATCGTCCTGCGACGTCCACCGCGTTTGATCGCGGTGGGCCAACGGGGCGGGGCGTTTGTGGATTCGCGACGAGCGACCACGGACGCAGTCGGGATCAAGGTGCCGCGAGGAACGGGTACCGCAAGCGAACGCGCGTCCGTGTGGCGTGCGGCGGTGCAATCCGGCCTCGCGGTGTAGGAACTCATGCCTCCCATGGCCACTTCGGCCGGTCGGTTGTCGGTAGCAGTTTTTTCCCTCCCGTCGTCCTTCGGTCCGATCGCCGGCATCAGCCTCGCGGTCGGCATCTCGCCAGCGGCTCCCGACTGCCAGCCGCCACCCTGACGACTGCCCGTCATCCCGGGTTGATGCGGCCGTCCGCCCCGGCGGACAGGATTGCCCAGGCGACGCGCCCCGGCAGTCCCGTTGTGAATCGTGCGACCTCCGTTCCAGCACCCACCGTCGGATCGTCCCGCGGCTGGAAGAGGCGCACACGACCAGACCCGCGCAAGCGTCTGCGACCGGTCTAAAGAAGAACACCGATCCAAATCATGGAGATCACGTCGCTCAAGGTCCTCCGCGGCCCCAACCAGTGGGCCTCGTTTCCCTGCCTCGAAGCCTGGGTCGATCTCGGCCGGCTCGAGGACTTCCCGTCGCACACGATCCCCGGCTTCAACGAGCGGATCATGGCCTGGCTGCCGAGCATGATCGAGCACCGCTGCTCGATCGGTGAACGGGGCGGGTTCTTCGAGCGGCTGCGCACGGGGACATGGATGGGGCACGTTCTGGAGCACGTGACGCTCGAGCTGCAGACCCTCGCCGGCACGCCGGTGGGTTACGGCCGCGCCCGCGAGGCCAATACACGCGGCGTCTACAAGGTGGTGATCGAATACAAGGAGGAGGCGTTCGCGATCGAGTGCCTCCATGCGGCCCATCGGCTGGTCATGGCGGCGATCGAGGGCACGGCCTTCGACGTCGCCGCGGAGATCAAGCGCCTGCACGGCGTGCTGCTGGAGGTGCAGCTCGGCCCCAGCACGCGGTCGATCGTCGAGGCGGCCGCGGCTCGTGGGATTCCGTCCCGCCGGCTCACCGCCGGATCCCTCGTGCGGCTCGGCCAGGGGGCGAAGCAACGCCGCATCCTGGCGGCCGAGACCGACCAGACCGGGGCCGTCGCCGAAACCATCGCCCAGGACAAGGATCTGACCCGCGCGCTGCTGTCCGAAGCCGGCGTGCCGGTGCCCGAGGGACGCCCGGTGGCCGATGCGGCCGAGGCGTGGAGCGTCGCCGAAGAGATCGGTCTGCCGGTGGTCGTGAAGCCCCGTTACGGCAATCAGGGCCGCGGCGTCTCGGTCAACCTCTCGTCGCGTGAGGAGGTCGAGCAGGCCTGGGAGCTCGCCCACGCCGGTGAACGCGAGGTGGTGGTGGAGCGGTACGTCAGCGGCGGCGACTACCGGGTGCTCGTGGTCGGCGGCAAGATGGTGGCGGCCGCGCGGCGGCATCCGCCGCAGGTGACCGGCGATGGCAGGGCGACCGTCCGTCAACTGGTCGAGCAGGTCAACGAGGATCCACGCCGCTGCTCCGACCATGCCGGCGCCTTGAGCCCCGTCGTGATCGACGAGGTGGCGCTGGGCGTGCTCGCCGAGCAGGGGCTCGCGCCGGACAGCGTGCCGGAGTGCGGGCGGGTCGTGCTGCTGCGTCAGAACGCCAACTTGAGCACCGGCGGCACGTCCGAAGACATCACGGAGGCGGTCCATCCGGAGGTGGCGGCCCGCGCCATCGAGGCGGCGCGGATCATCGGCCTCGACGTCGCCGGCATCGACATCGTCACCGCCGACATCACGCAGCCGCTGGAGACGCAGCGGGGTGTCGTCATCGAGGTCAACGCGGCGCCCGGGCTGCGCATGCACCTGGAGCCCACGGTCGGCACGCCTCGGGACGTGGGGGGCGCCATCGTCGACACGCTCTTCGTCCCCGGCGATGACGGCCGGATTCCGACCGCTGCCGTCACCGGCACCAATGGCAAGACGACGGTCGTGCGGCTGATCTCCCACCTCTCCGGTATGGGCGGGGGCACGGTGGGCATGACCTGCACCGAGGGGGTGTGGATCGGCGGCCGGCTCATCGATACCGGCGACTGCAGCGGTCCGAAGAGCGCCCGGCGGGTGCTTGCCAATCCGTCCGTGACGACGGCGGTGCTGGAGACGGCCCGCGGCGGAATCCTTCGGGAGGGCTGTGGCTTCGACAAATGCGACGTGGCCGTGGTGACGAACATCGCCTCCGGCGACCACCTCGGCATCGGCGAGATCGACACGCCCGAGCAGATCGCTTGGGTCAAGGGGGCGATCGTCGCCGCCGTCCGGCCCAGCGGGGCCGCCGTGCTCAACGCCGCCGATCCCCTCGTCGTGGACATGAAGAAGTGGTGCAAGGGGCAGGTCGTGTACTTCGGCCTCGACCCCGCGAACCCCGTGATCGTCGAGCATCTGGCGCAGGGCGGATTGGCCGCCACGCTGCGGGACGGCTGGATCGTCCTCTGCGACGGGCCGCGCGAGACGCGGCTGGCCCATCTCGACCGCGTGCCGCTGGTGCACCGCGGCCTCGTGGCCTTCCAGGTGGAGAACGTGCTGGCCAGTGCCGCCGCGGCCTGGCGGCTGGGCGTGCCGCTGGAACTGGTGCGGCTCGGGCTGGAGAGTTTTTCGAGCGGTTCGGCCGGATCTCCGGGGCGTTTCAACCTCCTCGAACTCGAAGGCGCCGCCATCGTGGTCGATTACGGCCACAATGTGCCGTCGCTGGAGCAGATCTGCCAGTCGATGAAGAAGCTGCCGCACGAGCGGCGGATCGCGGTCTACTCGGCGGCCGGCGACCGGCGCGACGAGGACTTGCTCGCCCAGGGTCGGCTTCTCGGCCAGACGTTCGATCGTGTCGTGATCTACGAAGACGCCTACATCCGCGGCCGCCAGCCCGGCGACATCACGCGGCTGCTCTCGCAGGGCATCCGCGAGTCGATGCCCGTGGATCGGCCGGTGACGATCGAGGCCGGCGGCACGTGGGCCGAGGCCGCGGCGACCGTGCTGGATGCGGCTGCACGGGGCGACCTGGTGCTCCTTCAGCCCGACACCATCGAGCAGACGATTCCCTGGCTCTCCGAGCGGTATGGCAGCCGGCTTCGCGATCTGACGTTCGACGAGATCGCCGGTCCGGCGGCGCACGGCCTCGGCGAGCGGGCGCCGCGGCCGGGCGAGCCGGTGGCGGTGAAGAGCGGCAAGCTGGGACTCGGCGTGGCGGCCGTGCGGGCGATCGCGGCGGGTGAAACGATCATCCGCACCTGGGGCGAGCAGGCCGAGCAGCGGTCGGCCCACACGATCCAGGTGGACGTCAACACCCATATCGTGCCCGACGGTGTGGCGGTGCTCGTGAATCACTCCTGCGAGCCCAACTGCGGCGTCGTCATCCGCTCGGGCGCGAAGCAGATCGAGTTGCGGGCGCTGCGGCCGATCGCCGCGGGCGAGGAGATCACGGTCGACTACGACACCTTCGAATACGAGGTCGCCCACCTCGGCGGCCCGTGCCGCTGCGGCGCGACGAAGTGCCGGGGCCGGGTGGCCGGCTACAGGCACCTCGCCGCCGACGTGAAGGCCCGCTACGGCGACCTGATCGCCGAGTACCTGCGCCTGCTCGACTCGGAGATCTCGCTCCCGGCGGGGGTGTGATTCGGATTCCGCCTGACCCATAGGAGTGGTGGTTCGGGGATGCCCACGCCCCGTCGCCGGACGTTCGCTGCGGTCATCCGGGCAGTGCTGCTCGGCACGGCACGTGCGTCATGTCGATGGAAGCCCCCGGCGGAAGCCGGGGGACTCCGCGTTCCGCGACGTCCCGCCCTCTATGCAGAACGGTCGCGCCCAAAAACCCGGTGTCCCCGGGCTTCCGCCCGGGGCTTTTTGCGGGAACGCGCGAGGATCAAGTGTGAGCCGTAGGAGAGCCATGTGGCGGCTATTTCAGCCCGGGCCGGCGGTCGAGGGCGCCGCGGACGCCGAGTTGCTCGGGATGGCGGGCGATCTTGTCGGCGAACACGCGGACGTCGTTGACGATCGGCCGCAGCTCCTTGGTCAGGCCGTTGACGTTGGCGGCCGCCTGCGCGAGATCGTCGTAGACCTTGGGGTCGCGGACGAGCTTGCCGAGCGTGCCCTGCGACTCGTTGAGCGCCTTGGTGAAGAAGGCCGCCTGCTGCAGCACCTCGTCGAGGCGGCCGATGGTCTGGTTGACCTGGGCGACCATGCCCTCGCCCCGCTCGCCGAGCGGCTTGGTGAGGCCCTCGAGGTTCCGCAGGTTGCGGTCCGCGGTGTCGACGGTCGTGCCGATGCCCTTGACGGTCGTGCGCAGGTCGGCGATCACGTCGGGCAGCCCGTTGAGGGTCTCCTTCAGCTTCGCCCGGGCGTTCGGGTCGCCCATCACGTCGTTGATGTTGGCCATCGCCAGGCTGAACGAGTCGAGGGCCGCTTCGGTCTTCCGGACCATCTGCTCGAACTTGTCGTCCTCGCCCAGTAGCAGTTTGTCGAGGTTGCTGGAGAGCTTCGTGACCGCGGCGCTGGCCTCGGCCAAGGAATCGAGTGCGGACCCCATCTTCGGCTCGAGCGTGGCGAACACCTCGAACGGGTCGCGGGACACGGCGCCCACGAGCATCTCGTCCTTGCCGAGCCGCTGGCGGGGCGGGCGGATCGTGCCGGGCACGAGCTGGATCTCCGCGTCGCCGAGCAAGGTGCTGACGATCCGCGGCTGCTCGTCCTTGTAGATCGGCACGTAGGAGTCGATGTCGGCCCGCACGCTGACGCCCCCGCGCTCGTCGAGCTCGACACTGGCCACGCGGCCGACGAGGATGCCGTTCTTGCGGACCGGCGTGCCGGTGGCGATGCCGCGGGCGTCGGCGAAGCTCATCTTCAGCGGGTACGTCGCCTGGACCAGCGACGGCAGGTCGCCGAACAGGACGACGAGGATGCCGGCGATGATCGCCGTCGCCAGCACCACCACGCCCACTCGGAACTGCATCACGCGGTCGTTCATGACAGGTCTTCCTCCTCGTCAGGTCTCTCGGCGAGGCCCTGTTCCTCCTGCAGTTCGGTGAGCCGGCCGCCGGCCCGGCCCTCGACGAACTGGCGAATCCGCGGGTCGCGGCAGGCGTCGAGCTCGGCCGGCGTGCCCTCGAACACGATCTGCGGCTCTCCCGACTTGAGGCGAAACAGGGGATAGAGCATGACGATCCGGTCGGCCACCTTGCGGGCGGTGTGCATGTCGTGCGTGACGACGACGCTCGAGACCCGCGGTCGGGCCCGGGCCTTGAGGATCAGCTCGTTGATGACGTCGCTCATGATCGGGTCGAGGCCGGTCGTGGGCTCGTCGTAGAGAATCAGCTGGGGATCGAGCGCCAGGGCCCGGGCCAGGCCGGCCCGCTTCCGCATGCCGCCGGAGATCTGCACCGGCTTCTTGGGGAGCACGCTCCGGGGCAGGCCCACCTCGTCCACCAGCGTCGTGACGATCTCTCGGATCTGCGGTTCGGGAATCCGCGTGTGTTCCCGGAGCGGGAAGGCGATGTTGTCGGCGACCGTGTAGCTGTCGAACAGGGCCGCGCCCTGGAAGACGAACCCGTAGCGGGTCCGCAGGTGTGCCAGTTCGCGGTCGTTCATCCGCGCGAGCGATCGGCCCTCGAACATCACTTCGCCCGCGGTTGGCCGCACGAGCCCGATCATCGTCTTCAGGAGCACGGTCTTGCCGCAGCCGCTTTCTCCCAGGATCACGAGCGTCTCGCCGGCAGTCAGGTCGAGCGAGATGTCGCGCAGCACCTCGTGCCGGCCGAAGCGGACGCCGAGCGCGTCGATCCGCAGGACCGGCGGATCGGCGGCATCGGGGGCGGCGGTGCGGACGGTCGCTGTGGCGGGCATGGTCGCGATTCAGAGGAGCCGGCGCGGCCCCTCGGGGCGGAAGAAGTCGTGGACGTTGTTCAGCCAGATCCCCAGGAACAGGTCGAGGACGAGGATCAGCACGAAGGAATGGACGAAGGCGTTGGTGGCGGCGCGGCCCACGCCCTCGGCTCCGTGGTCGCAGTGGAAGCCGTGATGGCAGCTCACCAGGGCGATGGCCGCCCCGAAGAACAGGCTCTTGAAGATGCCCATCAGAAAGTCGAAGGCATCGACGTACTCGCGGGAGTTCTCCCAGTAGTGGTGGTAGTCGATGCCGAGGAGCACGTGCGAGTAGAGGTAGCCGCCGAGCACGCCCATGAAGTCGGCCATCACGGTCAGCGACGGGATGAGCACGAGGCAGCCGAGGAACCGGGGCACGACGAGGTAGTAGATGGGGTTGGCACCCATGCTCTCCAGCGCGTCGATCTGTTCGGTGACCCGCATCGTGCCCAGTTCGGCCGCCATCGCGCTGCCGACGCGGCCGGCGAGCATGGTGGCCGCGAGCACGGGCCCGAGTTCCCGGACGAGCGACAGGTTGATCACCGAGCCGAGCCGCGTTTCCAGGCCCAGGGCCTTGAACTGGGCGAAGCTTTGCACCGCGAGCACCATGCCGATGAACAAGCCGGTGAGGGCGACCACCGGCAGCGACATCACGCCGATTTGGTAGAAGTTGGGGATCAGCACGTCGCGCCGCTGTCGCCGGGCGAAGATCCAGCCCACCGTCCGCAGGGCGAACAGGCAGACGTCGCCCACGCCGGCGATGCTCGCCATCGCGAATGCACCGAGGTTCGCGATCCGGTCGGCGAACCAGCCGGTGGCGCCAGATGGCGGGACGGTGGTGGAGGGGACGGTGGCCATGGGGGGGTTCCGACCGGGGCGGCCGCAGGCGCACGAGTTGCGCGGCGGTCCCTGCCGGTCGTATCGGCCGTGCCGGTCAGGTGGCATGAGCGGAACGGGGCGACCTGAGCGCCGGTACGGCAGGGCTGGCGAATTGGGCAAGGCGGGTGGTGGTCCGAGCGATCGGCCCGCGAACGTCGTGTCCTTGAAGCGGTCCGGCTTCGGAACCAGCGGGAACCTGCTCGGCGCCGGCGGACTTTGTCAACATCCGGCTCCATGGGGATGGATGTTCTTGCGGCGGAGACAAAGTTCACCGGCTTCTGCGCGGGCTCCCGACTGGCTCCGCCGAAAGCATCCAGAGTCGTCGGTGGGTCCGAAGATGGCGATTCGCCGGATGCCCCAGCAAGCGATCCCTTGGAGCCGCAGAGTGGCACTCTGCGGAATCCGCGCTGCTACGGTGTGCAGACTGCCAGTCTGCACCTCCATCGTTCCTGGGTGGAGCCGCAGAGTGGCACTCTGCGGAATCCGCGCTGCTACGGTGTGCAGACTGCCAGTCTGCACCTCCATCGTTCCTGGGTGGAGCCGCAGAGTGGCACTCTGCGGAATCCGCGCTGCAACGGTGTGCAAACTGCCAGTCTGCACCTCCATCGTTCCTGGGTGGAGCCGCAGAGTGGCACTCTGCGGAATCCGCTTTGCCACGGACGCACGCCCGTATCAGAGCGAGTCTTCGGTCCGGAGCGTGATCTCGACGAGCCGCTCGAGGGCCTGGGCGGGGCTCTCGTGCGGAAAGTTGCTGAGCACCACCTCCTTGGCGTAGAGCTTGCCGATGTAGCGGCGGTGCTTGGCCGGCGATACGCGGCTGGCCAGGAAGTCGCGGTGCGCGGAGTTAATCACGATCTCGTTATGGCGCTGGTCGTACCGCGATCGCCAGGGTTGGCCGTGCTCGGCCTCCAGCCGGTAGGACGGCAGGCCGCGCTGGGAGGGGCCGTCCTCGTCGCCGGCTCCCTCCGCGAACCGGACCTCGATCTGGTCGGTCACTTCCGTGGCGTCCTGCACGGCCGTCACGGCCACGGTTGCCACGCCCGCTTCGCTCCCTGTGACCGTGCAGGCGGCGGTGTCCGCCGTGAGCGTGGCCTCGCCGGAGACGAGATGCCAGGCGTACGAGATGCCGGTGATGATCGGGACGCCCGCCGCGTCACGGGCCCGGGCCGTGAGCCGTGCCGTGCCGCCGGGTGGGCGACGCGGATGCCGGGGCGCGATCCGCACGGCGTGCAACGGTCCAGGCTCGGGCGGAAAGAGCTGGGGCTGGTCGGCAGGCTGGTCCTTGGCGTCGCCACCGGCCTTGTCCCCGGCGGCGGATAGCGGCTCGCCCGGTGCGCCATCCCCCTCGCCTCCCGGCTTCGGGATGTCGAAGTAGACGTATTCCTCGGCGGGAAGTTCCGCCAGCGCCGACACGAACGCCTTGTGCACCTGCCTGAGGAGCTGCCGGCTGGCTCGTTCGGTCTCCGCCTGCTCCCGGGCATCGAGCGCCGCGGTCAGGTCGGCCTCGATTGCACCGGCCGCCGCGACCAGGGCCTCGAAGGCCGCGTCGGGCACGACCCCGCTGCGGGTGCCGGGCGCGAGGGTGAGGGGCTCGAAGTCGACGAGCCCTTCGAGCCGCCGGTCGGTCCACGGGGCGTGCTGGAACGGCAGCAGTTCGGCGATCTCCTTGAGCACGCGGGTGCCGTCCTTGCACAGGCCGACGCCCCCGTCGCCCGACTCGCCCTCGGCCCGCACGTAGATCTCCACCTGCACGTCACCGAGCGGCGTGGCGTAGCGGCGGGGGAGGTCGAGCCGTTCGCCGGTGAACTCGCGGGGCGTGACCGTGATCTCGCGGCGGGCCACGCGATCGGAAACGAGGATCCGCGCTCCCGTCGAACGGATGCGGTCGCGGAGTTCGGCCGACAGGTAGCGGGCGATCTTCTCGCCCGTGACGAGTTTGCGGGTCGATTCGAGCAGCGGCCCGACCACGATCCGCGTCCCTTCGACCACGATCCGGCCACGGACGGGCCGAATGGCGTACTCCCGCTCCCCGCGCACGAGGTGCAGTTCGGCCGGCCGGCCTCCCGAGGCGGCGGAGATCATCCGCAGTTCATCGCCCAACGCCCAGAACGACAGCAGGCCGATGCCGAACTCGCCGTGGATGCCCTTGCGACCGCGGGGGTCGAGGTGCCGCTTCATCGAGTCGCAGAGGTGGGTCGCGATCCGCTCGAAGTCGGGGTCGCCGTGTTCGTCGGGGGCCACACCCCGGCCGTCGTCCTCGACTTCGAGGAACACGCTGCCGCGCTGCCGACGGCGGATGATGCGGACCTGGCGGCCGCCGGCGTCGATCGCGTTCTCGGTCAGTTCGCAGATCGCCTTGAGTGGGTGCGTCTGCGAGTGGGCGATGATCGTGATCGCGTTCCACTGGTCGCCGATGCGGAGCGTGCCGGTGGAGGTCGACGAGGAGCGGGTGGGGGGCATGGGCTGCCTGAACGGCAAGGAAGGGAACCGGTGTCAGCCGGTCTCGGGCGCCGGCGGATCGGCCTCGGGGCCAGTCTGCCCGCGGCGCCGGGGCCGCGGTTCGTCATGCCGGCGGAAAACGGCGACGACGTCCTCGATCGGGACGACATAGAGGAGGTTGTTCTGCTCGAAGTCGACCGGGATCGAGTTCTTCGGGTGGAACAGCACCTTGTCGTACTTCTCGATGGGAAAGTCGGCATCCCGCTCGACCTGGATGCTGACCTCGACGACGCGGCCTGTGATCGTGGGAATCTCGGCCTGATCGGGGAGCACGATGCCGCCCCTCGTCTTGTGGCGGCTCTCGTCCTTGCGGATCAAGACCCGCATACCCAACGGTTCGACGTATTCGTTCAAAGCCTGCTCCCTGCGGCCGTCGCGCGACGCAATCGCCGCCGCAGGATAGGCGGGCCGCCGGGGCGTTCGCAACCGGCCGGGCGTCCTGCGGCCGCGGCAATGACGGCAAAATTGAACTTCCGAACGGCCTGCGCTCCATGTCACACTGCCGGGTGTTCACCGGGACGGATCCCGGAGTCGCCAGACCACGGACGGGGAGGCCCCGTGAAAATCGGTCGCCAGATCGCCGATTCCATCGCCGGGCTACCCATGCTCGCCGGCCCGGTGCGGTCGCTGCAACTTGCCCTGCGCAGCGGGCGGTCCCACCGACGGACCCTCTGGGGTGGCGGACGGCAAGCCGTCGTGCCGCGAGATTGGCTGCCCTCCGATCCCGCCCTGCTGCACGTGATCGCCGTCTCCCACGAGGCGACCCGCAGCGGGGCGCCGCAGGCGTTGCTTCGTTTGGTGCGGCACGTTCGCTCGCAGTCCGGGTGCACGGCCCGCATCGTCTTCCGGACGAA
>JBIKND010000201.1:0-6347 GCA_044358905.1 Pirellulales bacterium
CGCAGCCTCTACTGGTTCCATCCGCTCGCGTGGTGGGGCGTGCGCTGCCTGCGGGTCGAGCAGGAGGCCGCCTGCGATGATCGCGTGCTGGCTGCCGGCGCCGCCGCCGAGGACTACGCCGAGGAGTTGGTCGCCGTGACGGCCCGTCTGCCTCACGGCCTCCCCGAGCCGGGCCTCGCCGTGGCGATGGGCCGCCGGCACACGATCGAAGGCCGCGTCCGCTCGATCCTCGCGGACGACCGCGACCGCCGCCCGGTGCGAACGGTGCGGGCGGCCGTGATCGGCGGTGTGTTCGTGACGCTCGCGACGGTGGCCGCGATCGTCGGCCCCGCGGCCGAAGCCGAGGACAAGCCGCCAGTCTCGGGCGCTCGGCCGGCAGCCGCCGCCGAGTTGCCCAAGGACACGAACACGATCGCGAACCTCACGGTGGAGCAGGCGAAGACGTTGGCGGAGACATTTCCGGGTCTGGTGGTGAAGATCAGGTGGTGGGGCATGCACGACGTCCCGTTGCCCGATTGCCTGCCGTTGAACGGCCTCACAAAGCTGGAGGCCGATGTGGCAGGGGCGTTGGCCGGATACGGCAAGGGCCCGCTGTTGCTCAATGGTCTCACCAGGCTCGACGCTGGCTCCGCCCGGGCGCTGGCGGACTCCAAGGGCGTTCTGGTGCTCAACGCTCTGACCACCCTCGACGCCGCCACCGCCAAGGCGCTCGCGGAGTTCCAGGGCAAAGCCCTCGCTCTCGACGGCCTTACCAGGCTCGACGCCGACGCGGCCGAGGCGCTCGCCGCTTTTAAGGGCGGACAACTGATCCTCAGTGGCCTGACGGAACTCGACGAGGCCACCGCCAAGGCGCTCGCGGCAATCGAGAAGTGGGACGGCGAACTGCGAGCCATCACCGCCCTGGAAGGTCCTGATTCCTTGGCCGTCGCCCAAGCCCTCGCCAAACGAAAGGGCCGCCTCTCGCTCCGAAACCTCAAGAAAATCTCCCCCAAGACCCGCGCGGCGCTGATCAAGAACGAGAAAGTCTCACTCCCGCACGCCCAGGAGCTGGTACTGATCCCCGAGCCCGATGGCACCGCCACCGATGACCTCCTGGCCCCGGAGCTGCTCCGGAACCTGACGCCCGAGCAGGCCGAGCGTCTGATTTGCACGCATCGGCGACCTGACACACGCAGCATAACGTTGCTGCGTTTCAAGCCGAGGACCGAATTGAATGCCGACGGCCGCACGGTCACCATATCGATGTCGGTTGAGTTTACGCACACAATCGCCTTCGAGGGCGACGTTCTCTCGCTTCCGGCCCTCGAGCGGCTCACCCCGGAAACCGCTGCCGTGCTCGGCCGTCACAATGGGGTGCTCCAACTCGACGGGGTCACCGCGTTGAACCCCGCAGCCGCCGCGGCGCTCGCGGCGTTCGACGGGGAACTGCTGTCGCTTTCCCGGGTGGCCGAACTCGACGCCGCCACCGCCAAGGCACTCGCCGGATCGAAAGCCCGGCAGCTGCACCTCTCGAGCCTGGCGAAGCTCGACGAGGACACCGCACAGGCGCTGGTGGTCTTCAAGGGCGAGAAGATTTGGGCTTCTTTCATCCCGCACAACGTCGGCTCGACGATCGTGCTGACTCCCGCGGTGGCGCGGCTGGTCAGCAAGCTCGCAGAACCATCCTGCACGCTGGGCGCAGTCACCGCCTTCGAATCCCCCGACTCCGTCGCCATCGCCAAGGCCTTGGCCGCGCGAAAGGGTCCGCTCTCGCTCCCGAACCTCAAAAAGATCTCCCCCAAGACGCTCTCGGCCCTGATCGAGAAAGACGACATCGACATCCCCCTGATCGAGACGCTGGAACTGATCCCCGAGCCCGACGGTAGCCCGACCGAGGATTTCGTGATTCCCGAGCGATTCCAGAAGCGGTAAACTGTCTTCTCCCGCCTCGGTCTCCCCACCCGCCAGGAGGGTCTCTCATGAGCCGCTCCCGCCGCGTTGCAGTGCTCGCGGTTCTCCTGCTCGGAACGCCCCTGTCCGCCACGGTCGCCGCCGACGGCCCGCAGCTGCCGGAAGCCATGAAGGCCGACAAGAAGCCGCCGGCCGATGAGAAGATGACCGGCGAGAAGATGACCGATGAAAAAATGACCGGCGAGAAGATGAAGGGGGGTGAGCCGGCGGCCGCGGTGCCGACGCCCCCGATCGCAGGCGGCGCGAAGCTGCTCGCGGCGGCCGATGAGGCCCGCATCGACGCCCTGGCCGCGCGGATCGATACCCTGCTTGCGGAGGCGTGGGCCGCTCAGGGGATCGAGCCCGCAGCGGCCGCGTCCGACGCCCGCTTTCTCAGGCGGGTGTCGCTCGACCTCGTCGGGCGGATTCCGCGGGCCGCGGAGGCCCGCGCGTTTCTTGCCGACACGGCGCCCGATCGCCGGCGGCAACTCGTCGAGCGGCTCCTCGCCTCCCGCGAGCATGCGGAATACATGGCGGCGGTCTGGCACGCCGCCCTGCTGCCGGACGTGGCCGGTTCGACGCCGCTCGAGCCCTGGCTCGCCGGCAAGTTCGCGGCCGGCGCGGGCTACGACCGCATCGCACGCGACATCGTCCTCTCCGCGGCCACGAAAAGCGGGGGCGAGGCCGCCCTCCAGCAGGCGCTCGATCGCAAGCCGACGGAACTGGCGGCGGCGGTGTCGCGGACGTTCCTCGGCACGCAGATCCAGTGCGCCGAGTGCCACAAGCATCCCACCGACGTCTGGACGCAGGACGATTTCTGGGGCTTCGCCGCGTTCTTCGGCGACGTCAAGCATCCCAAGACCGGCGCCGCGGTCGCGCCGCGGGTGCTGGCCGCCCCCGGCGACGCGCCCGCAGCGGAAGGGGCCGCGGCCGGAGCGGGATCCACGAACGGCCGCCAGGAAGTCGCTGCCTGGCTCGTGTCGCCGGCCAATCGCTGGTTCAGTCGGGCCGCGGTGAACCGGCTGTGGGGCATGCTCTTCGGGGCCGGGATCGTCAATCCCGTGGACGATCTCGGCGACCACAACCAGCCGGCCCACGCGGGCGTGCTCGACGAACTGGCCGACTTCTTCGCGGCGGGCGGCTGGAACCATCGCGACGTCCTCCGCGCGATCACGCGGACGCGGGCCTACGGCCTGGCCGGCGGCGAGGGGCGGCTGTTCGCGGCGATGCCGCTGGAGCCGCTCAACGCCGTGCAGCTCTACAACTCGCTCGCCACGACCTTCCGGGCCCGGCGGCTGGGCCCCGAGATGCGGCAGTTCAACAACGCGGGCGGCCTCACCGCCGAGCAGTTCGTGGCGAAGTTCCGCACGGCGCCGGGGCAGGAGCGGGAATACACCGCCGGCATCCCGCAGGCGATCACGATGATGAACGGCCAGCTCTTCGACCCCATGCGGGCGGTCTACGACGAGGCGATGCTCGCGGCGCGGACCGACGCCGAGCGGGTCGAGGCGCTGTTCTTGGCCACGCTGGCGCGGCCGCCGGCCGCCGCCGAGCTGGACCACTGCCTGGAGGTGCTCGGCCGCGAGACCGACGCGGCCGGCCGCCGCCTCGCCTTCGTCGATATCCACTGGGCGCTCGTCAACTCCGCCGAGTTCGCCTTCAGCCCCTGACCCGTCCCTCCCCGGCCCTCCCGGAGCCATGCCATGCCGTCGTCCTCGCGCTTCTCCCGCCGTCAGGCCCTCCGCACGCTCGCCCTGTCGGCGGCCGGCTGCTCGGTGAGCCGCTTCCTGCCCGCCTTCGCCGCCGATCTCGCCGCCGACCCGGCGCGGCGGCGGCACTGCATCCTCCTCTGGATGACCGGCGGCCCGAGCCAGATCGACACCTTCGACATGAAGCCCGGCCATGCCAACGGCGGCCCGTTCAAGGAGATCGCCACGGCCGTGCCCGGGATGCGGTTCAGCGAGCACCTGCCGCAACTGGCGAAGCACGCCGGGTCGCTCGCCATCCTCCGCGGCTTGAGCACGAAGGAGGGGGACCACCAGCGGGCCACGGAACTCATGCACACCGGTCACTTGCCGATGGGGCCGATCCGCTATCCCACGGTGGGCTCCGCGCTCTCGAAGGCCTTGGCCCGCGGCGAGAGCGACCTGCCGAGCTTCGTGAGCGTGAACCCGTTCGTGCCCTACAACGTCGGCTCGCCCGGGTTCCTCGGGGCGGCCCATGCGCCGCTCACGGTGGGCGCCCAGGCGAACTACGTCAACCAGCAGCCGACGCCGACCGACGGCTATGCCACGCTGACGGTGGACGACGCCCAGCCGCGGCCCACGTACCTCGCCCGCCAGCAGACGCGGCTCGAACTCTGGCGCGGCCTCGAGAACCGCTTTCTCGAGGAGCATCCGCACGCGGCGGCGGCCGCCGCCCACCGCACCGTCTACGAGCGGGCGATCCGCTTCATGACCGGCTCCGAGCGGGCCCTCGAGGCCTTCGACCTCTCGCAGGAGCCCGACGCCCTGCGGCAGGCCTACGGCCGGGGCTCCTTCGGCCAGGGCTGCCTGCTCGCCCGGCGGCTCGTGGAGCGGGGCGTGGCCTTCGTCGAGGTGGCCATGAGCAGCGACGGGAACAATCTCGTCTGGGACACGCACCAGGACAATTTCAACCAGGTGCAGAACCTCTCGGCCAAGCTCGACGCCGGCTTCGCGACGCTGCTGGCCGATCTCAAACAGCGCGGCCTGCTCGAATCGACGACGATCCTCTGGATGGGCGAGTTCGGCCGGACGCCCGCGATCACGGCTGGCACGACGGGCCGCGAGCACTTCACCGACGCCTGGTCGGCCGTCCTGGCCGGTGGCGGCATCCAGGGGGGCGCCGTGCACGGTCGCACGAGCGGCGACGGTCGCACAGTCGAAGACGGCCGGATCGAGGTCGGCGACCTCTTGGCCACGGTCGCCGCGGCGGTGGGGGTGAAGCCCGACTCGGAAAACCTCTCCGAGATGGGGCGGCCGATCAAGATCGCCGAGGGGAAGCCGGTGACCGCGATCCTGGCCTGACGAAGGCGGGACCGACCGGTATCCGGGTATGGAAGTGCAACGGAACCGGCAAAATAGCCGGCTCTCAAGGGCACGGTCCGCCGAATGCCGTTGACGGGCTTCTGGCTTGATGTATGATAACGTCATCATGAGAACAATCGTGGATCTCACCGATGACCAGGTGAAGTCGCTCGCCGCTCTCTGTGCCGCCAAGGGTATCTCCCGTGCCGAAGCGGTGAGGCGGGCCGTCGCGCGATTGCTCGCCGAGGAACAGCGGCCCGATCGAGCGCGGGCGTTTGGCGCCTGGAGCCGCGACAAACGCGACCCTGCGGCGATGGTCCGCCGGCTCCGGGATGAATGGGAGCGATGAAAGCGGTCATCGACAGCGACGTGCTGATCGATTTTTTGCAAGGGCTCGCCGCGGCGGCCGCCGAGATCGATCGTTACGACGACCCCTGCTACTCGGTCGTCTCTTGGATGGAGGTGATGATCGGCGCCGATACGGATGCGGAGCGTTTCGCGGCCGAGACGCTCTTTGAATCCATGCGGCGGATCGAGCTTTCCGCAGCGATAGCGCGGAGGGCCGTCGAACTCCGCAGACTGCTGCGATTGAAGATTCCGGATGCGATCGTGCTGGCCACGGCCGACAAGGAAGGTTGCATTCTTGTCACGCGGAATGCGCGGGACTTCGATCCCAGCGACCCGCGAATCCGCATTCCCTATCGCTCCTGACACGCCGGCGGAAGCCCAGGCGCCCGACCACGCCACTGGCGGCCCGCGCGTCGCTCGCGGTCGGTGCCCGGGCGAGCGACCCAACCGGCCTGCGGCCTGAACCCAGGCCCGTGAGGCCGTCACCGGCCACGCCGCTCGCGGCACGGGGGGCGGGCCGCGAGCGTCAGGACGAGCACCTCCTCGCCAGTGGCCGGACTGATGTCGTGGTGGACGCTGATCGGCGCCGAACCGGCCGCCTCGCGCACCAGCGTCTCCAGCAGCGCCTGTCCGGCCTGCACCAGCTGACTGCGCAACTGCTTGAGCAGCTCGATCCCCCGCCCATCGCCGTTGCCGCGCCCCTCGATCAGCCGCTGCTCCGCCGCCGTGAGCACGCCCTGAAGGTGGACGAACAGCCGGTTCTCGACGAGATGCGTGTGCACATGGCGCGGCCCGCGGCCCATGTATTCCTGCTGAAAACGCGACACGGCGTCGCACACCGCCGCCTCGATCTCTCCCTGGGACTTTTCAGTCGACTCAAGCGGCCGGATCGCGCTCCACGCGGCCGGGGGCCAATGGCGTCGTCGAGCTCTCGCCGTTTGAGTTCCTGGACCGGCTCGCCGATCTCGTGCCCCCGCCGCGGAAGCACCGGCATCGCTATCACGGGGTTTTTGCACCGAATCA
>JBIKND010000202.1:0-6320 GCA_044358905.1 Pirellulales bacterium
CGAAACTGGCCTCTGGTCAAACGCTGTTGTTCGACCTGTGAGACTGAAACCCAAAGAGCCGGATGTGTGACCCACAAGTCCGGTTCTGTGAGAGGCCTGGGGGCGAAAGCCCCCGGGCCTACTCGACACACACCACGCGACGCCGCCGGGACCGCCCCGGAGGCCGTATCGTCCAGCCTGGCGACGAACGCCGCCGGGGTCAGCCACTTCAGGCCGCCATGCGGCCGCCTGTGGTTGTAGTCCATCCGCCACGGCGGAGTTGACGTCCCCTGTGCCGTGCTCACTGCTATCGGCGCGTCGCCTGCGGGGAAAGCGGCACCGGCGTGCTCGATGTCAGCGGCGGCGCCGTGATCAGCGGCAACGTGATCAGCGGCACGGTCACCGTGACGAGCGGAACCTGGTCCAACGGCAGCGTTGGCACGATTGACCCGCGGAAAATCGAGAAACCTGACGATTCAGGCCGGGTATAATCGCGGTCGATGGCTTCCCCGACGCACACATTGAACGGTCAGGATACCCCAAGCGACATGCCTGCTCGGGCGGAAGCCGTTGAGTGGATCGGCAGGCGGGGCGACAGGGAGCCCGATGTCTATGCGGCCATGACTGCGGCTGAACGGATCGAGTTGGTGTGGCCGATCACGGTCACCGCCTGGGCCTTTAGCGGAAAGCCGTGTGATGAATCGCGACTTCGCCGAGATGTTGAAAGCCTTGGGCGCAGAAAACGTTGAGTTTCTCGTGGTCGGGGCATACGCGGTCGCCGGCCACGGAATCCCTCGGGCGACCGGCGACATCGACTTGTGGGTACGTCCGACCGCCGATAACGCCGCCCGTCTCTGGCGGGCCCTGGAACGGTTCGGTGCCCCGAGGAGCCGCGTCTCGCCGGAGTCCTTCACGCAACCCGACGTCGTCTACCAAATAGGCCTACCTCCGAACCGGATCGATTTCTTGACCACGATCGACAGCGTCGAGTTCGATGATGCCTGGGCGGAGAAGGTGCCGTGCATCGTCAGTGGCATCGCCTTCAACATGCTTTCGCTGCGGCATCTCGTGGCGAACAAGCTGGCGACAGGCCGTCCGCAGGATCTGGCTGACGTCGCCCGCCTTCAAGCTCTTGGCTGACGCAGAGGTCAGAGCGGTGAAGCCGCCCGCCTGACGGGCGAGCCAGAAAGCAAGCCCGGGCCATGAATGGCCCTGCAGCCGTGAACGCGGCAGGGTGCCGCGCAAAAAACAGCCCGCACTGGCCACGGAGGGCAGTGCGGGCGTGGAATGGCGGGGGTAGGATTCGAACCTACGACCTCGAGGTTATGAGCCTCGCGAGCTACCGGGCTGCTCCACCCCGCGTCATGGGTGTTTTTGTCGGCCGTCATCGGCGTATCCGGCCGATGACAACTTCGGAATAATAGACGGAGACGATCGCGAAAGAAAGCGCCGCCCGCTGCGCTCGACAGAATCGTCACTTTCCGCCGGCCGGCCGATGAATCCGCACCCGCCACCGCCGCCTTCCGGATGGCCCGTGGCACCACCACCGGTGCCCGGCGTGCCGGGCCACAAGACGCTGGTGGGTGGCTTGCCCTGGGACCGCGCGGCCGACGCAACGCCCGACGCGCTCGGCGGCCCCGTGCTCATCGACCAGCGGCCCGTCGAGTCGATCGACACCGCGTACGACGCCGATCCGCTTTCCTGGCGTTCGCTGCGGGCCCGGTTCGACGAGTTCGTGCGCCGCAGCCCGCCGCTCACGGTGAGCATCTCGCTGCACGTCGTCGTGCTCCTCGCACTGGCGGTGGCCTACATCCGTTACGACAAGCCGCCGCGGCCCGTGATCGACCTGTCGTTCGCCTCCTCGATCATCGAGGAGGAGGACAAGGGCGTCGAGATCCCGCCGACTCCCGAGCCGGTGAAGGAGCCGGAGATGGAGGAGGCCAAGACGGAGAAGCCGCCGGTCGAAGACCCGGTGGCCGCGCCGCCGCCGAAGGCCGAGGTCGCCGACGCGCCGGGGGCGGCCGTGGGCGAATCGTCGGCGCCCGTCATCGGCACGCTGCTCAACGGTCGCGAGGAAGGGCAGCGGCAGGCGCTCGTCCAGCAGTTCGGCGGCAGCGACGCCACCGAGGCGGCCGTCGCGCGGGCGCTCGAGTGGCTGATCCGGCAGCAGGGCCGCGATGGGCTGTGGAGTCTGCAGGGCCCCTACATGGATGCCGGCTCGCAGGAGAACCGGCTGGCGGCCACGGCGATGGCGCTGCTGGCGCTGCAGGGGGCGGGCAACACGCCGAAGCAGGGGCGGCATCGAGCGGCCGTGGCCCGCGGCTGGAAGGCGCTCGTGGCCCAGCAGCTGCCCGAGGGCAACTTCGACGTCAATCCGGTGCCCCATCACCACAGTCTCTACTCGCATGCCCAGGCGACGATCGCGCTGTGCGAGCTTTACGGAATGACGAAGGACGAGGCCTTCGAGATGCCGGCCCGGCGGGCGGTGAGCTACGCGATCCAGGCCCAGGGCCCAAACGGCGGCTGGCGGTACGGACCCGGCGAGAACGGCGACATGTCGGTGACCGGCTGGTTCATGATGGCGCTCAAGAGCGCCGAGATGGCCGGCATCGAGGTGCCGGCGAAGACGTTCCAGTCGATCGAACGCTTCCTCGACGACGTGGCGGTGCAGGGGGGCGTGCGCTACGGCTACCGCCGCGACTCGCCCGAGGTGCCGCCGGTGCAGGTCACGCCCGCGATCTCGGCCGAAGGCCTGCTCTGCCGGCAGTACCTCGGCTGGAAGCGCGATGACCTGCGGCTCGTCGAGGGCCTGGAACGGCTCGTGGGCGGCAATCTCTTCGACTTCGAGAACGACAAGGACCTCTACGCCTGGTACTACGTCACGCAGGTCGCCCACCACCTGGGAGGCCCGGCCTGGGACCGCTGGAACGCGAAGCTCCGCGAGGAGCTGCCGGCCCGCCAGGTGAAGGGGGGCCGCGAAGCTGGGTCGTGGGACCCGGCCCTCGACAAGTGGGGCCACATCGCGGGGCGGCTCTACGCCACCTGCTTCTGCACGTGGATGCTCGAGGTCTACTATCGCCACCTGCCGCTGTACGGCGGGCCGCACTGACGCCGCGCGGCGGTCACACGGCCCATTGCCGCAGCGCCTCGTAGGCCACGATCGCGGCGCAGTTGGAGAGGTTGAGGCTGCGGACCTGGGGCCGCGAGGGAATCGTGAGCAGCGTGTCGGTGTGGGCCGCGGTGAGGTCGCGCGGCAGCCCCTTGGATTCGGCGCCGAAGACGAGCACGTCGCCGCGGCGGTAGGCGACGCCCGTGTAGGACCGCGTGGCCCGCGCGGAAAACAGCCACCGGGTGCCGGCACCGGCCGCGTCGAGCCGCGGCTGCAGTTCGGCCCAGGAGTCGGCCACCTCCCACTCGAGCTCTTCCCAGTAGTCGAGGCCGGCCCGCCGCAGGTAGTAGTCGTCGAGCTTGAAGCCCAGCGGCCGCACCAGCCACATCTTGGCCGCGAGGGCCACGCACGTCCGGCCGACGTTCCCGGCATTGGGCGGGATTTCCGGCTCGTGGAGGACGATATGGAGGACGGGGTCGTACTTCATGGGCGTATCGCCGGCCGCCGCCGGTCTGCTATCGTTTGAGCGGGTAATGTGACGAAAGGAGCGAGCGTGGTCGAGGTGAAGCGAAATCCGACGCGGGCGGTGCGAATCGGCCGGATCACGATCGGGGCGGGGCACCCGATCGCCGCGCAGAGCATGACCGCCACCCACACCCAGGACGTGGCCGCCACGCTCGAGCAGGCCAACGCCCTGCACGCCGCCGGCGCCGGGGTGGTGCGGATCGCCGTGGACTCGAAGAAGGACGCCGCCGCCCTGCCGGCCATCCGCGCCGGCACCCCGGCCAACCTCGCCATCGACCTCCAGGAAAACTACCGCCTGGCCCTGGACGTCGCCCCGCACGTCGACAAGCTCCGCTACAACCCCGGCCACCTCTACCATCACGAGCCCACCAAGCCCTGGCAGGACAAGGTGAAGTTCATCGCCGAGGTGGCGGCGGTGAACGACTGCGCCATGCGGGTGGGCGTGAACTGCGGCAGCGTCGATCCGGCCAAGAAGGAGCAGTTCGCGGCCGACGACTCGATCGGCCCGATGCTCGCCAGCGCTTTCGAACACTGCGAGCTGCTCGACTCGATCGGCTTCACGCGGTATGCCGTGTCGCTCAAGGATTCCGACCCGCGAAAGGTGATCGACGTGAACCGCCGGTTCGCCGAGGTGCGGCCCGACGTGCCGATCCACCTCGGCGTCACCGAGGCCGGCATGCCCCCCGACGGGATCATCAAGACGCGGATCGCCTTCGAGCAGCTGATCTCGCGCGGGATCGGCGACACGGTCCGCGTGTCGCTCACCGTGCCCAATGCCGACAAGCCGCAGGAGATCGCCGCGGCCAACGCCATCCTCGCCGACATCGCCGCCGGCCGGGTGCGGAGCGTCGTCGACTACGGGCTCGCCTCGCTGAACATCATCTCCTGCCCGAGCTGCTCGCGGGTGGAAAACGAGGCGTTCATCGAATTGGCCAAGCAGGTCAAGGAGATGACGGCCTACGCCCAGGACCACGCGATCACGATCGCCGTGATGGGCTGCCGCGTGAACGGCCCGGGCGAGACCGACGACGCCGACCTCGGGCTGTGGTGCGGGCCGACGCACGTGAATCTCAAACGCCGCAGTGCCGAGCTCGGGGCCTTCCCGTACGACGAGATCCTGCCGAAGCTGCGGTACGAGCTCGACAAGATCATCGCGGAGCGGGCCTGATGCACCGCCTGCCGATCGTCGATGCCGCGGGGGAGGCCTGCGGGGCCGGGGCCGCCGTGATGCCGGCCGTCCAGCCGGTGGACCCGGCGACCTGCCGCGGCACGTTCGCCATGGTGAGCCTCGGCTGTCCCAAGAACCTCGTGGACAGCGAGCGGATGCTGGGCTTGCTCCGGGAGGACGGCTGGCAGCTCGTCGGCGAGCCGGCCGGCTCCGACCTCGTGGTCGTCAACACCTGCGCCTTCATCGACGCGTCGCGGGCGGAGTCGTATGCCGCGATCAACGAGATGCTCGACCTCAAGAAGGCCGGGGCCACGCGCGGCGTGATCGTGGCCGGCTGCCTGGCGGAACGGCAGAAGGAGGGCCTGCTCGACGAACTGCCGGGCGTGGACGCCGTGATCGGCGTGTTCTCGCGGGACGAGATCGCCAAGGCGGCCGAGCGGCTGATCGGCGGCCTCGGGGAGCAGCGGAGCGTGTTCAGGCCGGCACCGGCTCGGGCTCTCGACGACTCGGGCCGGATGCGGGTCACGCCACGGCACATGGCCTACCTGAAGATCTCGGAGGGCTGCGACCGGACGTGCACGTTCTGCGCGATCCCGAAGATGCGCGGCAAGCACGCCACCAAGCCGCTGGAAGAGGTCGTCCGCGAGGCCCGCGAACTGGCGGCCGACGGCGTCAAGGAGCTGGTGATCGTCGCCCAGGACACGACCTACTACGGCATGGACCTCTACGGCGAGCCGCGGCTGGTCGAGCTGCTCGACGCGCTCGAGGCCGTGGATGGCATCGAGTGGATCCGGCTCATGTATCTCTATCCGATCCACTTCACCGACCGGCTGATCGAGAAGATCGCCACGAGCCGGAAGATCATCCCCTATCTCGACATGCCGCTGCAGCACGCCAGCGATCCCGTGCTCAAGCGGATGCAGCGGCGGGTGAACCGCGCGGCCACGGAGGAACTGCTCGAGAAGCTGCGGGCCCGGATCCCGGATCTCGTGCTGCGGACGACCTTCATCACCGGCTTCCCGGGCGAGACGCGGGAGCAGTTCGCCGAGATGGTCGAGTTCGCCAGGCGGTGGCGGTTCGAGCGGGTCGGCGTGTTCACCTACTCGCTCGAGCCCGATACGCCGGCGGCCCGGCTCGACGGGCACCTTCCCGAAGAGGAGAAGGCGGCGCGGCGGGACGAACTGATGCTCACGCAGCAGGCGATCGCCCACGACCACGCGCGGCGGCAGGTGGGGCGGATCCTCGACGTGATCGTGGACCGGCAGAGCGCGGAGCGGGAAGACGTGTGGATCGGCCGCACGAAGTGCGACGCCCCCGACATCGACTGCGTGGTGTACGTCACGGCCCCCGGCACGTCGGCCGCCCAGCCGCTCACGGGCCGGATCATTCCCGTGGAGATCGTGGCGTCGGCCGGCTACGACCTCGCCGGCGTCATCCTGTAGCGGCGGTCTCTGACCGCCGCGAGGTATGGGAAATCGATTTCGGGAACCCTGTAGCGGCGGTCTCTGACCGCCGAGAGGTATGGGAAATCGATTTCGG
>JBIKND010000203.1:0-6295 GCA_044358905.1 Pirellulales bacterium
CCTCGGGGGCACGACCGACTTTGCCTACGACTACGACGGCTACACGGAGTTCACGCTCGCGCTCGCCCCCACCGCCGCCGAGATCGACCGGGTGCAGCTTGTGATCCCGCTCAAGGCCTCCGAGGCCTGGCTCCTCCATCCGGTGACGACGCTTCTGCGGCACCACTACGCCGGCCGCGTGCCCGCCGGCACGGGCAAGGTGTGGGACTCGGCCAACCTCCCGGGGGGCAAGATGCTGGGCACATTCGTGCCTTACGTATTCGTCGGCGGACCGGAGCGGGGCATCTGCTTCGCGGCCGACAACGACCGCGACTGGATCTCCGATCCAAACGTGCCGGCCTTCGAGATCGACCGCGACGGCGAGACGGTGAACCTGCGGCTGAACCTCGTCGCCCGGCCGCACCGGCTGACGCGGCCGCGGACGATCCGCTTCGCACTCCAGGCCACGCCGGCCAAGCCGATGCCCACGGAGCCGGTCTCCTGGCGGCGGTGGTGGTTCACGAATCCGAAGCACGGCCGGCGGCACGACGTCCTGGGCACGATGATGGGCGTGAACATCGGCTGGGGTGCGGCGCAGCTCGTCACCGACATCTTTCCCGCCAACGAAGACGTCTCCTTCTGGGAGGCGATGGCGGCCAACCGCGATAAAGGAAAGCTGGACAAGGACTTCCTCGAGCACTGGAAGCGGCGGCACCCGGCGCTCGCCGAGTCATTCAATACCTACAAGTGGGGCCTGGAAACGGTGAGCTTCGTGCCGCCGAATAAGGGTGGCACCACGTCGTTCAAATACATCTTCCCCTATCTCAATCCCCGCGGCGGCAGTTCGCTCGATTCCGCCTTCGCCACGACCTACCTCGACGAGTGGTCTTCCGTGGATGTGGCTGCCCCCGGCTGGAAGCCGGGCCCCGACCGCACCCGGCGGGAGAAGTTCGCGCCGGTTTGGTATGGCTGCGAGCCCGTGGCCAGCAACGTGGACCATCAGGTGTGGTGGCTGCGGAAGATGGTCGAGACATTCGCCGACGGCCCCTACTGGGACAACTTCTTCGTGAAGGCCAGCTGGGTGCCGGCCGAGGCGGGTGGCCCGGCCTACGTGGACGACGAGGGACGGCTCAAGCCCGGCGTGAACCTGAGCGGCTTCCGCAGCCTCGTGAAGCGGACCGCCGTGATGATGCACACGCTCGGCAAGCGGCCGCTGTCGTGGATTCACATGACCAACGCCAACGTCGTGCCCGTGCTCTCCTTCGGGGCGGTGAACCTCGACTGGGAATGGCGCGATCTGGGGAAGCAGGCGGGCGTGGATATCCAGGACCGGCTGGGCATCGACCGCGATGCCGCGCTCGTGCTCGTGCAGAGCACGGGCCTGCAGGCGGGCAACGTGCCGGTGGCCATCGACCGCTTCCACGCCAAGGGCAAGGAGGCGATCGCCTGGCAGATGCGGACCGGGCTGGCCGTCTGCCTGCCGCACGAGATCCGCCAGAAAGACGGCGGGCCCGACGCGGCCTTCGCCCAGGCCACGCTCGACGAGTTCGGCTACGGGCTGCCCGACTGCACGGTGTTTCGCTACTGGGAGGATGGGCATCCTTTGGAGGCGACCGGCGCCCGGATCCGCGGCCTCGTGCTCGCTCGGAACGGAAAAGCGCTGCTGGCGATCGGCAACTACGGCCAGGAGCCGCCGCCGGGAGAGCGGCCTGCGGCCGACGCGAAGTCTGCCGCGGAGGCACCGACCTCGGTCGAAGACTACGACGCCGGAGTCGCGAAGCGCGGCAATGCCGCGATCGAGCCGCCGGTGGCCGAGCGGCCGGTCTACACGGTACGGTTGAAACTCGACCTCGCGGCCCTCGGCCTGCCGGAGACAGCCGCGGCCACCGACCTCGAACGGGTGGCCAAGGCCCGGGCACCGCAGAAGAAAAAGGCCCGCGGTGCGGACAAAGTGGCGGCCGATCTCGAAGCCGAACTCGATGGCCAGGATCCGTCCGGCCGGCTCACCCGCGTCGCCCCCGGCGTCTTCGAACTGACGATCCGGAAGCACGACTTCGCGCTCATCCTGGTCGAGTGAGCCGCTCCGTTTGGAGCGGTAGATTGGCAATCTATGGTGTGACGCCGGCGTGCAGACTGCCAGTCTGCACCCACACGGGGCGGGGAATCTCGAACGAGAGGCCAGACGTGTCGGGATGGGCGAAGCGAGGATGAACCAGCGGCTTCACATGCGTGACGATGCCGCCGCTGCCGATGACCGCACCGAGCCGGCGGCAATCAAGACGTTGACCCGATTGCCAGGATGCCGTCCCGCTCGCCCTGCCGAAAACCCCCTCATTCACTGCCTCGTCGACACAAGGCCTAGCCCTCTCCGCTGCCGGCAGGCTAGGCCGCCGGACCTCATCACGGTACCGGTCTTTCGGCCGGTGTTCCGACGGCTTTCTGTCCGGAGACTAAAGGGTGCCAAAGACCCCGCGGAGTAGCACCCTTGTTCCGACATTGCCCCCGACTGTTTGCCTGGGCCGCATGCGCGGTCGCGGTGCTGCCGATGTCCGGCCGGGCCGACTCTCTACCGGATGGCATCCCGCTCTTCGACGGTCGGTCGTTCGCCGGCTGGAACGGCGACACGGAGCGGCTGTGGCGAATTGAAGACGGCGCGATCGTCGCCGGCGATGCGCGGGCGACCGTGCCGCGGAACGAGTTCCTGGCCACGAACCGCGAGTTCGAGGACTTCGAATTGCAGTACGAATACCGGATCGACGGCGTGGAGAAGCCGAACGCCGGCGTGCAGTTTCGCTCGCGGCGGATTCCCGACCACCATGAGGTGATCGGCTATCAGGCCGACATCGGCCCCGGGATCACCGGGGCTCTGTATGACGAGAGTCGCCGCAAAACGTTTCTCGTCACGCCGCCCGAGCGTGTGCAGCAGGAGGCCCTCGCCCGGTCGCGGGACGGCTGGCACACGTGCGCGGTCCGCTGCGAGGGGCCGCGGATCCGGATCGCGGTCAACGGCGTCGAGACGGTGGACTACACCGAAGCCGACCCGGCCGTCAACCGCCGCGGGATGATCGCCTTGCAGATCCACGGCGGCATGGTGGGCACGATCCGCTACCGCAACATCGTGATTCGCGACCTGCAGGCGAAGGCCCCGGCAAAGGAGACCGCACCGTGAGCCAGCAGCACGACCATCCCATTCGGCAGGAGCCGGCCGTCGCGGTACCCGCCGCCGCACCGCCCATCCGCACGACACGGCGCGGGGCGCTCGCTTGCCTCGCGACAGGAGCCGCGGCCGCGGCGTTTCCCACGATCGTCCCCGCCCGGGCGCTCGGCCTCGACGGGGCCGTGCCCCCCAGCGAGCGGATCACGCTCGGCGTCATCGGCATCGGGCCGCGGTGCACCTACGTGCTCACGTCGATGCTCGGACTGGCCGACGTGCGTTGCCTGGCGATCGCCGACGTGCAGGCCAGCCGTCGCGACAAGGGCAAGGCGCTCGTGGACAAGCACTATGGCAACGCCGACTGCGGGTTGCACCGCGACTTTCGGGAACTCCTCGCCCGTAAGGACATCGACACGGTGATCGTGGCCACGGGCGACCGCTGGCATGCTCCGGCCGCCATCCTCGCCGCCGAGGCCGGGAAGGACGTGTATTGCGAGAAGCCGTGCGGGCTCACGATCCGCGACTGCCAGGAGATCGACGAGGCGTTCACCCGCACCGGACGGATCTTCCAGGCTGGAACGCAGCGGCGCAGCACGCCGCTCGTGCAATACGCCGTGAAGCTCGCCCACGAAGGCGCCCTCGGCAAGCTCCGCACGCTCCACGCCTCGGTCTACGAGCCCAGGCTCGACAACGCCTGGCTGCCGGCCGAGCAGACGCCGCCGCGCGACGAGTGCGACTGGAACCTGTGGCTCGGGCCGGCGCCGTGGCGGCCGTACAACGCCCAGTACGTGGCCGGCAAGTGGCGTGGGCTGTTTGACTTCGACTCGGGGGCGCGGCTCCTCGACTGGGGTGTGCACACGATCGACCTCTGCCAGTGGGCCAACGAGGCCGAGGGTACGCTGCCGGTGGAGTATGAGGCCGGGCCGACGGGGATCGCCTGCCGCTATGCCAACGGCGTCACGGCCGTGCTCGACTTCGTGAAGGATCCCTTTGGCGACCGCGGCCCGGGCTGGAACACGAAGCTCGGTCTGTGCCCGGTGCGGTTCGAGGGCGAGGCGGGCTCGGTGGAGGTGGGCGACGACGGGATCGAGGTCAAGCCCGAGGGGCTGCGGGGCGACGTGCCGGCCGCGGCCAAGCGGGTGCGCGGGATCGACGCCGCGTTGCACGCCCGCAACTTCTTCGACTGCGTCCGCACGCGGAAGCCGACGATCTGCAACCCTGCGGTCATGCGGCGGTCGCACGTCGCCTGCCACGCGGCGGCGTTCTCGTGGATTCTGGGCCGCAAGCTCACGATCGACCCGGCGACCGAAACGTTCGTGAACGACGCCGAGGCCAACGCGCTCCGCTCCCGGCCGGCCCGCGACTGGCGGACGGGTTGAAGAATCCCGCGGTCGCCGGTCACACTGGCCATCGGTGGTTCCAGGCCCGCGGCTCCGGCGAGCGTTTTTGATGCCCAGCGCGTCATCGAGTTCCATGTCCGCCCCCTCACGGCGGCTGCGGGCCGTCGCCGTGCACGCCCTGCGGCTGGCTGCCCTTGCGGCGGTCGTGTGGCTCGTGCACGACGGTCACGCCAGGTTTCTCGACCGGCAGGCAGCCGTCGATCTTCACGAGATCCCGCTCGAGCGGGTGCGGCGACACCTGCCCGCGGCCGCCGCCTACGGCGGCGACTCGGCGGCGGTAGCCGGCGGGCTCGACCTGCTCGACGCCGCTGGTGACCGCGTCGGCACCGTGCTGCGGACGAGCCCGGCGGGCGACGCGGCGATCGGGTTCTCGGGACCGACCGATCTGCTCGTCGTGGCCGATGCCGAGCGACGGATCGCCGGCGTGGAGGTGCTCTCCAGCCGCGACACGCGCGATCATGTGCGGGCGGTGGAGCGAGATCCGCGGTTCCTGCGGTCGTTCGTCGGCACGTCGCTCGATGCGATCGCCGCCGCACCGGCGGGAAAGGCCGACGCCGTCGCCGGGGCCACGCTCACGAGCCTGGCGATCGCCGAGGCCCTCGCCCGGCGGCTCGGCGGGGCCGGCGCCCCGGGCCGCTTCCTGGCCGCACCCACGCTCGCCGATCTGCGGCGCATCTTTCCCGGGGCGAGCGCGATCGCGGCCGACCCGGGCGACCCGGCGGTGATCCGCGTGCAGGCGGCCGACGGCACGCCGCTGGGTTGGGCGTTGCGGACGAGCCCCGCCGCCGACCGCGTGATCGGCTACCAGGGGCCGACCGACGCGCTCGTCGGCTTCGATGCGGCGGGCCGCGTCGCCGGCGTCGCCGTGCTCGCGACCTACGACAACGAGCCTTACGTCGGCTACGTCCGCGACGACGAGGCGTTTCGCGGCGTCTATCGCGGCATGACGTTGGAGGAGGTGGCGGGGCTCGATCCCGCGGCCCACGGCATCGAGGGCGTGAGCGGCGCCACGATGACGAGCCAGGCGGTGGCCGAGGGGATCGTGGTGGCGGCCCGCAGTCGCGGGGAGCGGCACGCGTCCCGCGATCTCGTCGCCCGGGCCGGCGCGGCGCTCCGTGGTATCGATGCTCCGCAGTGGGGCGCGATCGCCGTGATCGCCGCCGGCGTCGTCGCGGCCTTCACGCGGCTTCGCGGCGGGTGGTTCGGCCGGCTCGCGTTGCCGGTCGTGGTGCTCGCGTACCTCGGATTCGGGGCCGGGGCCCTGCTCTCGCAGGCGCAGCTCTGGGGCTGGGCCCAGGCCGGCGTGCCGCGGGGGGCGGCCGTGTTGCTCGTGCTCACGGCCGTGTCGCTCGTGCTGCCGGTCGCGACCCGGCGGAACGTCTACTGCTCCCACCTTTGCCCCCACGGCGCGGCCCAGCAGTTGCTCGTGCGGTTCGCCCGCCCGCGGCGGAGTGTGCCGGCGTGGCTGCGGCCCTTGGTCGCCCCCCTGCCCTGGCTGCTGCTCGTGCTCTGCATGCTGACGGCGATCCTCCACCTGCCGCTGGCGCTCGTGGACCTCGAGCCCTTCGATGCCTACCTTCCCGCCGTCGCGGGCATCGCGACCCTGGCGATCTTCGTCGTCAGTCTGATCGGCAGCGCGCTGGTGCCGATGGCCTACTGCCGCCACGCCTGCCCCACGGGCGCCCTGCTCGATCACGTGCGGTTCCACGGCCGCGCGGATCGGCTCACCTGGCGGGACGGAGCGGTGCTCGGCTGCCTCGCC
>JBIKND010000204.1:0-6250 GCA_044358905.1 Pirellulales bacterium
CCGTGCTGCCGTCGGCGTTTTGCACCGGCGCGTCGCGCGAGCCGAGCGACGGAAACGGCTGCCCGTTGGCGAGTCCCGAACCGTTTTCGGCCTCGTAGAGCGTCACCGACCAGAAGTTGGCGGCCGGGATGTCACGCGGCAGACGGAGGCGGTAGCGGCTGCCGCCCGAAAGGTTCGCGCCCTGGCTGTCCACGAAGGCGATCATGTATTTGGCACCCCGGCCGGGGGTCTGCGACAGCATGCCGGGGCTGACCGAATAATAGTTGGTGAAAAACCAGATCCGGGCGTCGAGATCGAGATAGCCCCCCGCCACCCTCCGCCAGCCGAGGTCGAAGGGCCCCGCCAGGTTCTCCGGGGTCGCGTCGGCCATCGGGTTGACCCACCGGCGGTCGGGATAAATTCGCAGGGAGCGACCGGCGCTCGCCTCCTCGAAGCCGATCACGCGGCTCATCTTGTAGGCCGTCTTCGCGGCGTGATCGAGAATCGCCCGCGTCTTGGCATCGGGCGCGAAGGGCTGACCCTTGGCGATGCCGATCGATGCCAGCAGGCCGAGCGAATCCGGGTCGGCCAGGGTGCCGCCCTCGCTGTCCACCAGTTTTTTTAGTTCATCGAAGGCTGTCCCGTCGCTGATGGGCAGCATGTTGACCGGCACCCCCGACGCATCGGGAAACTGCATCGGCCTGGCGGTTTCCTTGCCGTTGAGCGGATAGATCCGCGACTCTTCGATGAGCGCGACGGCGGGCGAAAGGTTCTTCGGGTCTTGGTAGAACGCCCGCAGGAACACGAACACGTTGTTCGTCGGCGACCGGTACACGAAACACCCCTCCGGCACCGCGCCCTCGTAGCCGGGCGGCACCAGCAGAAACGTGCCGCCCTTGCCGGCGTCGGGGCCCGGCAGGCCGACGTCGCCAAAGAACGTGCCGCCATCGACCGGGATCGGCCGCTGCCAGGCATCCATCAGGATCCCCTGCAGGCCGGGCGGAGCCTCGAACACCAGCGGGCCGTCTTTGCCGAGGTCGACGTAGCCCATGGCGTAGATGACGTCGGAGTTGGGGGTCGTCACCAGGGTCTTGGCGTCGAGACGCTTCTTCCAGACCGGCAAGACGTGGTAGCCGGCGCCGAAGGTCTTCTCCGAGCCGACCTTCATGCCGAGCGTGTTGATCAGCGGCAGGGCCCAGAGATAGGCCTGCGTCGCCCGCTGAAACAGCAGCTCGTCGCGCAACGCTTCCGCCGTTTCCTTCGTGGGCCGGTTTTCCACGAAGGGAAGGCTGCTCAAGGCCTCGAAGCGGGCGGGCTCCGCGGCGCCGGCCGCACCGGCGTTGAGCGCGATGGTGATCGCGGTGGTGAGGAAAACTCCGACACGGATGGTCTGCATCACTACGGCCCTCGGCCTCTCCCTGGTTTCGGTCATGTGGTGAGGCTATGGCCCGCCGACGATTCCAGGCAAGTCGCGGGTTGCAATCGCAGCGGTCTCCAGGCATTGTTTTCAAACGGATCTCGCAAGGCTTCGCGTTCGGCAGGGCACCCAGGCATGACGAGACTCAACGGGCCGGTGGTGCCGGGTTCCTCGCCCGATGAGCCGCCGTCGCTGACCTCCGTGCCGCTGGTGAGCGTGGCGGTCAATGCGGCCCTCGCCTCGATCAAGATCCTCGCGGGCTTCTTCGGCAACTCGTATGCCCTGATCGCCGATGGCATCGAGAGCACGGCCGACATCGTGACGTCGCTGGTCGTGTGGGGTGGGCTACGGGTAAGCGTGGCGCCGGCTGACGAGCGGCATCCCTACGGCTACGGCAAGGCGGAGGCCCTTTCGGGCATCGTGGCCTCGCTCGCTCTCCTCGCGGCGGCGGCGATGATCGCCATCCAGAGCGTCCGCGAGATCCTCACGCCGCACCACCTGCCGCACTGGTCCACGCTGCTGGTGCTCGTGCTGGTCATCGCCACGAAGATGATCCTCGCCCGCTGGATGGGCGACATCGGCGCCGAGGCCGAGAGCACGTCGGTGCAGGCCGATGCCTGGCACCACTGGGCCGACGCCCTCACCTCGATCGCGGCCTTCGTCGGGATCACGGTGGGCCTGATCGGCGGGCCGGGCTACGAGCCGGCCGACGACTGGGCCGCCCTGATCGCCTGCGGCGTGATCGTGTTGAGCGGAGTGAACCTGCTGCGGATGGCGGTGCGGGAGCTGCTCGACGCGGCACCGGCCAAAGACTTCGAGGCGAAGGTCCGGGAGCTGGCCGCGGGCGTCGAGGGCGTGCGGGCTCTCGACAAGTGCCGGATTCGCAAGAGCGGCACCCGGTATTTCGTGGAGCTGCACGTGGAGGTGGACGGGCGGGCCACGGTGCAGGAGGGGCACGACATCGGCGGCCGGGTGCGGAGCGTGCTCCGCAGCTCACCCCTCCGCATCGCCGACGCCTTCATCCACATCGAGCCGGCCCGGGTTGGCTAACGCTTTTGGAGCATAAGGCTCGCGAGGGCCACGGCCGGCATGACCCAGATCGTGGCCAGCCGCCAGCGTCGCGAGATGTTGCCGATCGAGGCGAGCCACACGAGCCCGATTGCGACCGTGACGTCGAGCACCCACTGAAACGGCACCACGCCCGAGACGCCGTTGATCCAGTCGACGAGCGGCGCGACGGCCATCCGTACGCGATCGTCAGCGGGCACGCCGATGAAGCAGGCCCCGAACACCCGCAGGCCGAAGGCCGCAAACGGAATCAGCCCGGCGAAGAGTTCCACGCGGCTGGAGAGCTTGGGCAGCGGCGCCGCCCAGATGGCGGTCCAGAGCGTCGTGAAGAGCAGGAGGCGGATCGTGTCCATGCGTTGCGAGTGTAGCCCTCACAAGGGGGCGCAGCACTTTTTCCGGGGCCCCCTCTGGCTGGTAGTCTGCCATCCATGATGTCATTGGCAGGGATGACGATCGACCAGGCAGCGGCACTACTGGGCGTGCAGGCGGGCCTGCTGCAGCCGTTCGCCGTCGCCGACCCGTTTCACGATGGGCTGCCGCTCGAGGGGTTTCTCTGCCAGAAGACCGACCACCGCTATGGAGCGATCGTGATCACGCGGGTGGCGGACGAGCCCTGCCCGCAGCTGATCCATGCCACGCCCAAACTTCGGTATCCGTTCGACCGCGACGGGCGGTTTCGATTTCCGCCGATCGCCCGCGCGCACGTCTACGAGAAACTCGACGGCACGAACGTGCTCGCCTATCGCTACCGCGACGCCGCAGGGGTCGTGAGGACGACGTTCAAGCTGCGGCTGCACCCGGTGCTCCGCAACGGCACCTTTGGCGGGTTTCTCGACATGTGGCGGGAGTTGCTCGCACGACATCCGGAAGTTGCAGACCTCCCCACACGGAACGATTGCAGCATCTCCTTCGAGCTGTATGGCGGCCGCAACCCGCACCTCATCGCCTACGACGAGCCGCTGGCTATGGCCGTGCTCTTTGGCGTGGAGCCGGCGACCGCCCGATTGATCGCCCCTTTTGAGCTCGAGCTGGGCGACGTGCCGGCGGCGCCGCTCATAGCGGAACTCTTGGCCGGAGAGGATCCCGTGGGCTGCTTCCAGAATCTGCGCGTGGAATTGGAGGCCCGCAACGTGCGGCTTTCGGATGAGCAGCTCTCCGGCACGGAGGGGGCCGTCTGGTGCGTTACCGAGCCCTCGGGCCGGGTTAGCCTCTGGAAATGCAAGCCCGAGAGCATCGAGGAGATTCATTGGGCGACCGGCATCAACAAGCAGGCCGTGCTTGCCACCTGCTGGAATGTTCTCGAGACGGTGGACGTGCTCTCCTTCGAGACGGTGCGGCCGCTGTTGCTCGAGGAGTATGAGCCGGACGACGTGGATGCCTTCCGGCCGCATGTCGAGGCCTGCATCGCGGCGGTCCGTGCAGAACTCGCCTTCCGCGAGCGAGTGCTCGACGCCTACCGGGCGATCCGCGCCCAGGGCCTCTCATTCCCTGCCGACAAGGCCGCCGTCATGCGGCTCCTGGCACCGCGGTTCACGAAGGGCGAAATGCGCCGCGTGTACGGGGCGCTCGCAGCGGCGGCGGGCTGATGGACGAACGCCTCGACGCCGGAGCTCCGCGAAGCAGGCCCTCGACACTCACGTCTTCGTCGATTTCCGGCCAGTGGATTCCGTATCCCGCTCCGGCGATCTGGAAGCGACTCAGTTGTTCGGGCGTGGCGTGCAAGAGCCGGGGAAACCATGCAAGTGGAGCGCAGATCGTGCGGCCGTCGGCCAGTGCGGCGCAAACGGAGTCTTGCGTGCACGACACCTTCACGATTCGTTGACCCGCCGTTGCCATGTTCACGTGCCTTAATCCGCATCAACGAGCTGGAAGACCTTGCCCTTGATTGTGAGCCAGGCGATGTCGCCCTCGCGTGGGCTTCTGAGGGGTCATTCTGGAACCTATTCGAAAGGTTCTTGATGGGTTCACTTCGCCGCGACCGGCGGGAGGCCGAATTGCTTCAGCCGCACTCGGCCTTGTGGGAACCGCACGGTGATTTCAAGTTCGCCGCCCATGGCGTTCATCACCTTGTGGAGCGTCGAAATCATCATGTCGGATTGTCCTTCGAGCTTGGCCCAGCTCGGCTGTTTCATGCCGGCGGCCTTTGCCATCTGGCTCTGGGTCTTGCCGAGAGCCTCGCGGATCTCGCTGAGCACCATCTCCGCAAGCAGTTCCCGGGTGCGCCGCGCCGCGATCCGCCGCGTCTTGGCGGTGCCCGTTCGTGCCACGAGTTCCCGAAACGATTTCGCCACGTCACTTGCCTCCGCGTTTCTTTGCCGTCGTCTTCAGCTTGTCGAGATGTTCGGCGTACAGCATGTCTGCCTTGGCTATCAACTGCCGGTAGAACGGCCGCTGCGATCGGCCGCGTTTGTCTCCGCCAACCAGAAGGATCGCCGCTCTCGACGGGTCGAAGGCAAACGCAATCCGCAGCGTGTGATCGGCCGTGTTAGCCCTCAACTCCTTCATGTTTCGGTACCTCGACTCGTTCAGCGTATCGGCATGCGGCCTGCCAAGTGCCGGGCCGAAGAGCTCCAGCAAGTTGACCTTGGCCTCGATCTCTGCCCGTTCCTCGTCGCCTAGAGCCTCAAACCACTCATCGAAGACATCGGTTGTCGCAACCGGCCACATGAGTATTTATAGCCTATAGGCTATTCCGGGTCGCGGCAAGGCGGGAGAGCATCGGATTTGGGAACGACGCCAAAAAGTGTACGCACGTACATTTATCTGTCAATGCCGCCGGGGCCGAGGTTGCCCCCTCGCTGTGGTAGGCCGCCCGTGCTCCGCGCGGCCTCGTCTCGTTCGCGCTCGAGCGGATGGTGTTCCCACCACGTCCGGAGCCGTCAGGCTGTTGGAAGCAGTGTCACCGAGTACGCGGCTATGTCGGGATCAACAGTCGCGATCGTAAGTCCGTGTTGGATCGCCTGAGCAGCCACAACCGGTCGAATGGGGCCGCCTGGTGGATTGGCGCCAGGAAAGGGATCGTCGGCAAGCTCTCAAAGGCTGATGGCGCTCATAACGGCATGCTATCGATGGTCGAGGGAGTTGGGAAAAGGCAGAACGAAGCCTTGCCGCATTCGTGATCAGCCCTCACGCACTCCGCTGCAACACGTTTTCGAGTTCTTGTAGTGACACCGGTTGCGGCAACGGCTTGCCTGCTTCCTCCAATGTCGCGATCGCCTCTTCAACGAGTTCGCAAAGCTCGGCGAACACCTGCTGGGCGTCGTCACCATAGGATCCGCCGTACATCAACTGCGGACAGGTGCCGATGAAGCACTTGTCTTCATCCGACCACGCGACAACTTTCAGATATAGGTCGCCTTTTGCCATTGGTTCACCTCGTCGATGGCCTTCTACGTGTTTGAAAAGAGCCGCGTCCCCTTTTACTCGTCAAGATTACGCTGGATCGCTGCTTTTATCTCGCTGAGATCGAATGGCACGGTTTCGCCACGACTGATCTGCTCGATGCCGTGGTTCACGTCCTCGATGAGCTTTGCGCGACGCCGCAGCAGGCTGACCGCATCGTCGAGGGCTTCGGTTCGATCGTGATACAGGCCGCTGGAGATGGCCCGGACGAGAAACTGTTCGTTTTCAGGTGACAAGCCGCTCATGTTTCGATCTGAGGGGAATTTCTAGTCCCCGTTCACGCGGGCGCGGCGGCTGGCGTGGAGGATGGTCAGCCCGATCACCTCGTCGCCCCGGTAGCGCACGATGATGTCATCGGGCCCAAGCTCGCTATCGGTTGCCTCG